>NZ_JAIWYK010000424.1:0-96934 GCF_022030075.1 Anoxybacillus sp. LAT27 | reverse complement strand
CCAATGAAGTCCGTCAAACACGATGCGCGGATTGACATACTTTATATGTGCACCGTGAGGAATACGACCTCTTTCAGCAAGACAGATCCAATTGAATTTCTGTCTATTTTTCTTTTTAGAAGGCGTCAGTTTCTCTAGTTTCACATGCGTGTCGGTGATTTTGATTTTCGATGTATCTTGATAAAAGCTCGGTCGCGTTCGTTTTTTCGTTTTAAACTTCGGAAACTTCGCCCGTCCTTCAAAAAAGTTTTTGTAAGCTTGATACGCGTCTTTGATCGCTTGTTTTGTGATGTTATTGGAATAATTGTTGAGCCAACTGTACTCTTTCGTTTGTTTGAGCTGCGTTAATCTTTTTCTTAGTTCACCATCACTTAAAAATTTGCCACCTTGTTTATGATTTTCTTGTTGTTGCGCTAATGCAAAGTTATACGCCCATCTGGCAACACCTGCGCATTGAAAAAGCTTCGTCTTTTGCTTATTGTTGGGCAGAAGCATGACTTTGTACGTGCGAATCATCTTCTCCCAGCCCCTTTTTGACTTTTTTCATATAAAATGATCATCAGATTTTTATAAATATTTATTTTATATATTTATCATGAACAGTCAAAAGCCCCTTTCAACGCCGTCACCGTCGCTATAAACGAAGCTTCATCAAAAATCGAATAGACGTTGACATGACGGTTTATTTTTTTCACTAGACCGCTTAATACTTTTCCAGGACCGATTTCGATAAACGTATCTACACCCAAGTCAATCATCGTTTGAACAGATTGCTCCCAACGAACCGGGGAGTATAACTGTTCAACGAGACGTTGTTTGATTTCTGTTGGATTTGTCATCGGCTCAGCTGTCACATTTGAAATGACTGGCACAGCGCTTTCTTGAAACGCCAACGTATCAAGTACCGATAAAAACTGCTCTGCCGCCGGTTTCATTAAAATGGAGTGGAACGGCCCGCTTACTTCGAGCGGAATGACTCGCTTCGCTCCTTTTTCTTTTGCCAGTTGTGACGCTCGCTCAACCGCTTCTTTCGCTCCTGAAATGACAATTTGTCCCGGACAGTTTAAGTTCGCTAATTGAACCGGAGATGATTCCGTTGAAGCTTCATCGACTACTTGTTGCAATAAATCTTCATCCATCCCAAGCACCGCAGCCATCGTTCCTTGTCCTGACGGCACTGCTTTTTCCATAAATTCTCCGCGCTTACGCACCGCATATACAGCGTCAGAAAACGACAGCACCGATGCTGCAACAAGTGCACTATATTCCCCGAGGCTATGTCCTGCCACATAATGAGGGGCAATACCTGCTTCTTTTACTTTTTGCAAAAACGCGATGCTTGTCGTGAGTAATGCTGGTTGGGCATTTTCTGTTTTTGTTAATACATCTTGTGGTCCTTCAAAAATAAGTTGTGACAAAGAAACTTGCAATCGTTCATCCGCTTGGCGAAAAACAGCTGCTACTTTTTCATCTTTTTCCGCCCACTCTTTTCCCATACCAACCGTTTGTGAACCTTGTCCTGGAAAAATAAATGCGATTTTCCCCATCATGTCACCTCTTATTATTTTATTTCCGCTATCGATTTTTTCACCGTCTGTATAACGTCGTTTACGACCATTTCACGCGCTTGGCGCACCGCATGAAAAATGGCGTGCGCATCCGATGAACCGTGCGCTTTAATGACAGGTGCTCGTAAACCAAACAGTGCCGCACCGCCATATTCTGCATAATCCATTTTTTTCTTCAACTGCATAAGTTGTGGCTTTAACGCAAGTGCCGCCATTTTGCTTACAACATTGCTTGTCAATGCCGATTTTAACATCGAGAAAACAGCGATTGCCGTGCCTTCGATCGTTTTTAGTGCGACGTTGCCGGTGAATCCGTCCGTAACAACGACATCAGCTACGCCTTCTAATAAATCGCGCGCCTCTACGTTGCCTACAAAGTTTAACGATGTATGTTGGATAAGCTGAAACGCTTTTTTCGCTAGTTCATTTCCTTTTTGATCTTCTGTTCCAACGTTTAATAAACCAATGCGTGGACGATGAATACCGCGCACTTTTTCGGCATATGCCGCGCCCATAAGCGCATATTGCAATATATGTTCTGGGCGAGCATCAACGTTTGCGCCAACGTCCAACAACACAAATCCTTTTCCATCAATCGTTGGCAACGTCGGAGCAAGCGCAGGACGATCAATCCCGTCGATGCGACCGACGATAAACAGCCCTGCTGCCATTAAAGCGCCTGTATTGCCTGCGGAAATGCATGCATGGGCACGTCCTTCGCTTACTTCGTTTGCCATTAATACCATGGATGCCTCTTTTTTGCGGCGAACAGCACGGACAGGCTCATCTGTTGCTTCAATGACTTGTTCGGTATGAATAATGGAGAGTCGTTCATCATTTGTTATGTATGGGCGAATGAGCGTTTCATTCCCAACGAGCGTAATTTCGATATCTTGAAAATGCTCAATCGCCTTTTGTGCACCGATCACGACTTCTTTTGGTGCGTGATCGCCTCCCATGGCATCTATTGCGATTTTCATTTTTCTTCTCCATCCTTTTTTACAACGTTTGAACGGTACATATGAAATTCTCCTTGAAAGACAAGTTCTTGTCCTACGTAGCTATTGACTTCGACGACTGTGCGTCCATTTTCATTTAAATTTTTCACTTTCGCTTTGGCGACGACACGCTCGCCTTCTTTGACAGGACGCATAAAGCGAATGTTTGCCTTTGCTGTTAATGCGAGTTCATCGTTAATGACTGCTACCGCAAGCGAATTTGCTTGCGCAAACAAATGATGTCCTCGTGCAATTTGATTGCGTTTAAACACGTGTTCTTTTTTTACATCAAAAATGGAAATTGCACTTTCATCTAACTGTATATCGATGATTTCTCCAATTACTTCTTCAATGGGCAACGACTTCACTTCGTCAGCAAATGTGCGCTCAGCAACATGTTTAATGCGCTCACGCAACTCCGGAATCGATAGTTCTAAGCGATCGAGGCGGATCGTTTGAATGCTGACTGAAAATTTTTCGGCAAGTTGTTCGTCCGTAATAAAAGGATTTTCTTCGATCGTTGCTTGCAGTAATCGTTGCCGTTCGCGTTTATTTCTTCTCATTTTCGATCCACCATCCGAATTATTACTAGGTACTAATAGTAGTATATAACACCGAGAGTAACATTTCAACAACTTTTAATCTAATTTTTCGCCGTTTAAAACGCCCGATTGTTGTAAATGTTCGCGAAGAAAAGCGTATTTTTCTTCGCGCCAAAACGAAGGCGAGGCAATGAGGCGTTCCGCATCTTGTCGCGCCACTTCTAAAATGCGATAATCGTGAACAAGATCACCGAGACGAAACTCTGGCATGCCGCTTTGTTTCGTCCCAAAAAAATCACCGGGTCCGCGCAGCTCTAAATCTTTTTCTGATAGCACAAAACCATCGTTCGTTTCCGTCATAATGCGCATTCGCTCTTTTCCTGCTTCTGATTTTGGATCAGCGACTAAAATACAGTACGATTGGGCTTGTCCGCGCCCAACACGCCCACGTAGCTGATGAAGTTGCGAAAGACCAAAGCGGTCGGCATCGTAAATGACCATCACGGTTGCGTTCGGAACGTTTACACCAACTTCTACAACCGTTGTTGATACTAAAATATGAATGTCATTGGCGCTAAATGCACGCATCACTTCTTCTTTTTCTTCTGAAGATAAACGGCCGTGCATAAGCCCGATGCGATACCGCCCTTTATAGTAGTGCGTCAACATCGCATGCACGTCGATTGCGTTTTGGACATCCAGTTTTTCCGATTCCTCAATAAGCGGACAAATGACGTATGCTTGATGACCTGCATCCACTTGTTTTGCCATAAATTGAAATACACGCTCAAGCATATCGTGTTTCACCCAATACGTTTCAATTTTTTTCCTTCCTTTTGGCATTTCATCAATGATGGACACGTCCATTTCTCCAAATGCCGTAATGGCAAGCGTACGCGGAATCGGAGTAGCCGTCATAAATAGCACATCAGGCGATTGTCCTTTTTCACGTAAAATACGCCTTTGTTCGACACCAAAGCGATGTTGCTCATCTGTGATGACAACGCCAAGTTTCGCAAAATTCACATCGTCTTGAATAAGGGCATGCGTGCCGACAACAACATGAACGTCACCTAAAGCGAGCTGTTCAAGTAGCTGTTTGCGCCTTTTTCCTTTTACCGAACTTGTCAACAGTTCGACACGAATACCCATCGGCGCAAGAAGCGTACAAAGTGATTCAGCATGTTGCTCGGCTAAAATTTCCGTCGGTACCATTAACGCTCCTTGATACCCTGATAAATACACCGCATATAATGCAACGGCTGCAACGACTGTTTTTCCGGAACCGACATCTCCTTGCAATAGGCGATTCATGCGATATGGCGATTTTAAATCTTGCACAATTTCACGTACAACGCGTTGCTGAGCATTCGTTAGCGGAAACGGAAGCGATTGAATAAACGATTGAAGTTGCCCATCTGAAAAGCGATGCGCAATACCTGGTGACTGTTCACGACGATATTTTTTTAACGCTTGCATTTTTAATTGAAAAAGTAAAAACTCTTCGTAAACGAGACGGCGTCGTGCTTGCTTTAGTTGCTCGTGCGAAAGCGGCATATGAATCGCCCGAATCGCATCGCGTTTTGATATAAGGCGATATGTTTGCAATAGCTCGCTCGGCAACGGGTCGACAATCGCATCACCGTATTGTTGTAAAGCGAGTGCAATAAAGCGCCGCATGCCTTTTACTGTTAAGTCGCCACGCGTTGAATAGACCGGTTCGATTTCTTTTTGTCGCTTCATTTCGCCGATATGCAGCTGCTGTACGGTGATCGTTTGACGATGTTTGTCCCACTTGCCTGTGATCGTCACCGTTTCGTGCAGGGTGAGCTTTTTTTTCAAATACGGTTGGTTAAAACAAACAGCCGTCACTAAAAATCGGTCAACAAGGACGCGAAACGTTAAGCGCGACTTTTTGCGGCTATAATACGTAAGCACAGGCTCACTATACACTTTGCCAATGATCGTAATTTTTTCATCGTGCTTTGCTTCTTCTAATGCACATATGCGATAATCTTCGTAACGAAAAGGGAAATGATACAACAGTTGTTCAATTGTATCAATCCCCATTTCATGAAGCGCGGCGGCTGTTTCTTCTCCAATTCCTTTAATCGCTGTGACTGATTGATGTAATACGTCACTCACGTTCGTTGTTTGGCTTACCGAAAATATCCGCTTCGAATTTGCGAGCGGTCGGCGTCGCCGCTAACCCTCCTTGTGCTGTTTCTTTTAATGCCACTGGCATCGTCTGGCCGATGCGGAACATCGCTTCAATGACTTCATCGCACGGAATACGACTTTGTATGCCAGCAAGCGCCATGTCAGCAGCAATCATTGCATTTGCCGCTCCAATTGCATTTCGCTTGACACACGGTACTTCCACTAACCCTGCAACGGGGTCACAAACGAGTCCAAGCATATTTTTTAAAGCGATCGCCATCGCCTCTGCCGCTTGTCTTGGCGTACCGCCAGCCATCTCGACAAGCGCTGCCGCCGCCATACCTGCCGCTGAGCCGACTTCCGCTTGGCAACCTCCTGCCGCACCGGAAATGGATGCATTGTTTGCGACAACAAATCCGAACGCACCAGCTGTAAATAAAAACTCAACCATTTGTTCACGCGTCGGCTGCAGTTTTTCTTTAACCGCAAATAATGTGCCTGGAACGACACCAGCTGATCCTGCTGTTGGTGTTGCACAAATCATTCCCATCGCTGCGTTTACTTCGTTCGTTGCCATCGCTTTACTGACGGCATCTAAAATCGTTTCTCCCGATAAAAACTGACCACGAGCAATATATTGCTGTAAGCGTGTCGCATCGCCGCCTGTCAATCCGGAATGCGAACGAACACCCGCTAGTCCGCGAATGACGGCTTGCTCCATCACTTGTAAGTTTTTCTCCATTTGCGCAATAATGTCCTCTCGGCTGCGCTCTGTCACTTCCATCTCTTGACGAATCATTACTTCTGCAATTTTCATTTGTTCTCGTTCTGCTCGTTCAACGAGTTCTGCTACATTTCGAAACATGGTTGTCTCCCCTTTGCACCGCTTTACTCAACAATTTTTGTTACATCAATAATATGTGGTAACGCTTTTAATTGCTCAACGATCGCATCATCAATATTTTGATCGACTTCGATCGTCATTAACGCCTGTTTTCCTTTTTCTTTTCGCGATACTTCCATATGGCCGATATTAATCGCATATTTCGCTAGCACGTTCGCTACTCCTGCGATGGCACCGTAACGGTCATTATGCATAATTAAAAGGGCAGGATGATGACCAGAAAGCTTCAGCTCGAAACCGTTTAGCTCAATAATTTCGATTTTCCCACCGCCAATGGAAATGCCGACAAGCTCAAGCTCACCTTGTTCATCGCCGAGGCGAATTTTTGCTGTATTTGGGTGAGGAGGAATGGCTTCCTCTTCATGAAACGTGATGCGAATCCCTTCTTGTTTGGCGATTTGCAACGATGTTTTCATTCGTTCATCAAACGTATCGAAATTTAATAAACCGCCGACGATGGCGACATCTGTTCCGTGTCCTTTATACGTTTGGGCAAATGAACCATAAAAGAAAATATCCGCCCACGTTGGTTTTCTGCCGAATAAGTTGCGTGCCACTTTGCCGATGCGTACTGCTCCTGCCGTATGCGAGCTCGACGGACCAATCATAATCGGACCGATAATATCAAATACACTCCGATATTTCATATTTGTTCTCCCCTTTGTTATCTTCATGAAAAAGAAGGGGAACGTTCCCCTTCTTTTATCGTATGTGAATAGCAACCATGCGTTTTATTCAATCGCAAAAATAAACGGATATAACGGCTGACCGCCATGATGTGTTTCAACTTCCACATGCGGGAATTGTTGTTCAATAAATTGAACGATGTGCGCAGTTTGTTCTTCGGTCGCATCTTCACCAGAAAGAATTGTTACAATTTCATCTTCTTCGCCAATCATATGCGTAAGTAGCGTCTCAACGACAGAATGAAGTTCTTTATGAGATACGACAATTTTGCCATCGGCAATTCCCATATAATCGTCTTTTTCAATTTCAACGCCGTCAATGTTTGTATCGCGTACAGCAAACGTTACTTGTCCTGTTTTTACGCGGGCAAGTGCCTCTGTCATTACTTCCTCGTTTTCTTCTTTTGTCGCAGAAGGGTTAAATGAAAGCAATGCAGTCATTCCTTGTGGAACGGTTTTTGATGGAATGACGACTACATCACATGAAGCGACAGACGCAGCTTGTTGAGCTGCTAAAATGATGTTTTTATTGTTTGGCAAAACAAATACCGTTTGGGCATTTACTTCTTCAATTGCTTTTACGATGTCTTCTGTGCTCGGATTCATCGTTTGTCCGCCTTCGATGACCGCATGAGCACCAATGCTTTTAAATAATTCAGCAATGCCATCGCCCATGGCTACCGCAACGATGCCGTACGGGATGCGTTCTTGCTTTTTCGGCGGCTGCATCTCTTGATGGACGATATTTGCATGCTGTTCACGCATATTTTCGATTTTAATATTAATTAAGCTTCCGTAACGTTGCGCGTATGTGAGCACTTCGCCCGGTTGTTCTGCGTGAATATGCACTTTCACTACTTCATCATCTGCAATGACAAGTAGCGAATCGCCGAAGCGGCTCAAATCTTGACGGAACGTCTCTTCACGAAATGGGTGTTTCGCTACTTTATCTTGTTCAAACTTCACCATAAATTCCGTACAATACCCAAATTCAATATCATCTGCGCTAAGATGGCTTTGCACGTTGCGGTGATGTTCGGTACGAACGAGCTGTTCCATCGACAACGCTTCTGTTTCTGCAATCGTTTCGCCTTTTAATGCAGCTAAAAAACCTTCGTACACAAATACGAGACCTTGGCCGCCGCTGTCGACGACACCTACTTCTTTTAATACAGGAAGTAAATCAGGGGTGCGCTTCAGCGATGCTTTTGCCTCTTTTAATACTTCCGTCATTACAACGACGATGTCAGCTTCTTTTTTCGCCACAGCTACTGCGCGCTTTGCTGCGTCTTTTGCAACCGTTAAAATCGTGCCTTCAACCGGTTTCATGACCGCTTTGTATGCTGTTTGTACACCTGCTTCAAGCGCTGCCGCAAACTCTTTGCTGTTAATTTCACTTTTTTGTTCAATCGCTTTCGCAAATCCACGAAATAGTTGTGATAAAATAACGCCCGAGTTGCCGCGCGCTCCCATTAACAATCCTTTCGCTAATGCGCCCGCCACTTTTCCGATATGATCAGATACGTGGTTTTTCACTTCTTTCGCACCGGACGTCATCGACAAATTCATATTCGTTCCTGTATCCCCATCCGGAACGGGAAAAACGTTTAATGCATCTACTGTTTTTGCGTTGTTCGCTAAATGTGTCGCGCCTTGCAATACCATTTGTGCAAAGCGTTTCCCATCTAATGTTGTCATTGCCACAGACTAGTTCCTCCTCACTACGGATTCGTGACACGAACCCCTTGAACATAGATGTTAATTGACTGGACAGATAAACCTAACGTTTGATCTAACGTATACTTCACTTTCGTTTGGACGTTATGTGCCACTTCAGAAATTTTTGTTCCATAGCTGACGATGACGTATAAATCAATGTGCACTTCATCGTTCTCTTGGCGTACAACAATGCCTTTGGCGAAATTTTCACGACGTAAAATTTCAGCAATGCCGTCTTTCAGTTGATTTTTTGATGCCATGCCGACAATGCCGTAACAATCGACCGCGGCTCCTCCAGCAATCGCTGCAATCACATCGTTACTAATTTCAACACGACCGTATTTCGTTTGCAATTCAATGGACATCGCTCAAGTCCCCTTTCTTGTTAGGTAGCTAACGCCATTGTACTATACTCCGCTTATTTTTAAAAGCTTCTACCCATAGTATATTTACCCGAAACAGAAAACAGATGTCAAGGTTATTTTCTTGAAACAGTTGATCGGAAGTATTGCAATCCGTTTTTATGTATGATAAATTATAGTAGTGTTTTGAGCACGTAGTTTGGCAAGTGAGGAGGGAAACAAAATGGCAAAATGCTTTGTAACTGGTAAGAAAAAATCATTCGGAAACGCTCGTTCTCACGCAATGAATGCGAACCGCCGTACATGGAAAGCGAACCTTCAAAAAGTTCGCATTTTAGTTGACGGAAAGCCAAAGCGCGTTTGGGTTTCTGCTCGCGCATTAAAATCCGGAAAAGTAGAACGTGTGTAATAGAAAAAAGCACCAATCATTTGGTGCTTTTTATCCTTTTTTGAACGAGTTTAACATCGCTCGTACAATTCCACCTAAAAATTTTGGCAACTTAATCGTATAAAATTTCACCATGATTCCCTCCCCTACTGTGCACACTCTTCTACCATTATATTCATCTCCGCACAAATCGTACCTCGAAGCGTTTATTTTTCATCCTTGCTTCTTATCATCATTAATATGCCTTCAGTAAACGAAAAAGTACCAAAATGATGGATGAGTTCATTACTTACGCATAATGTTGAGCCGAGTGGTATATCGTGCGCATTAAGCGGATATTTAAATCCGCGAAGCGTTAAAGCGCGAATCGGGGTCATTGGGATAAGGGAAATATACGAATAATTCCCCTCGTTTTTAACCGTATGTTCGCCGCTTCGATAAAGCGTAACGACGTTTTGGCGATCAATTAATTCAATTTGTCCATCTTTTCCTTTAAACAAAAGCTGTACGTTCCCGAATAAATGGTCAAGTCGTCCGCCGGTCACCCCAAACAAACGAATTTTCGTTGCCTTTTGTTCCAGCGCCCAATCGAGCGCAATGTCTGTGTCGGTTTGATCTTTTTCCGCTGGCCATATGTCGATGTGAGGTAATTTGTTTTTCAATTGTTGTAACTCTTGTTCATCAATTGAGTCAAAATCGCCAAATGCTCGCTTTGGCATGATTCCCGCATCAAGCAACGCTAAAACGCCGCGATCTACTCCTACCCAACATACATCTTCTCCGTCATAAGCTTGTAAATGTGGCAAAAGATTGGTCGGTCCGCCTGCTACAAGATGAATAATCAATGGGCTCACCTCCTAAGAAAGAAGGATGTGTCAAGATGACACACCCTCACGAATAGCGCGAATCGCTTTAGCACGATCGGCTTGATTATAAATGGCTGATCCAGCAACGAGCACGTTCGCACCGGCTTCGACGCAAAGCTTTGCCGTTTCTGCGTGAATGCCGCCGTCGACTTCGATTTCAACAGAAACCCCTCGTTCACGAACGAGTGTTGAGAATGCGTGAATTTTTGGAAGCACTGCTGGAATAAACGATTGTCCGCCAAAACCAGGGTTGACCGTCATAAATAAAACGAGGTCGAGGTCTTCAATCACATGTTCAATCATCGAAATCGGCGTATGCGGATTTAACGCTACTCCTGCTTTCACACCATGTTCTTTAATAAGATGGATCGTGCGATGTAAATGCGGACACGCTTCAACATGTACCGTCAAATAATCTGCTCCTGCTTTTGCAAATGTCGGGATATAACGATCGGGTTGTTCAATCATTAAATGAACGTCAAGCGGCAATGTCGTCACAGGACGGATCGCCTCGACGATGAGCGGTCCGATGGTGATATTTGGGACGAAATGCCCGTCCATGACATCAACATGAATATAATCCGCTCCCCCGCGCTCTACGTCGATAATTTCTTCGCCAAGTTTAGCAAAATTGGCAGATAAAATGGATGGTGCAATTTTAACCATGTTTAATACCTCGGCTTTCGTTCTTTTATTTCCTCGATAAAGCTTACGTAATGTTCGTAACGATAAGAAGGAATGTCCCCCGACGCTAACGCCTCTTTCACCGCACATTTCGGCTCAGCTGTATGCGTACAACCACGGAATTTACAATCGGCACTTCTAGCTACAAACTCCGGAAAACAAAGCGGCAATTGCTCGAGTTCTATCTCATCGAATTCTAGCGCACTAAATCCTGGTGTATCTGCGACAAAGCCGCCTCCGATTTCAATGAACTCGACATGTCTTGTCGTATGTTTTCCACGTCCAAGGTGATGGGAAATGTCGCCTGTTTTTAGCTGTAAGCCTGGACGTAACGCATTGAGTAAAGACGATTTTCCGACACCAGATTGCCCAGCAAATACGGACACTTTTCCTTCCAAGTAAGGCAATAACACGTCAACTCCTGCACGCGTCTTGACAGATACTTCTAACACGTCATATCCAATTTGACGGTAGTCGCGAATATATTGTTCGATGCGCGGCTTCGTTTCATCGTCGACTAAATCCATTTTACTGACGACGATAATCGGACGAATGTTTTTTGCTTCAATGAGTACGAGAAAGCGGTCAAGTAATCCTGGGCTAAAATCCGGCTCGACGGCTGAAAACACTAAAATGGCTTGATCAATATTCGCGATCGGCGGGCGAACAAGCTCATTTTTCCGCTCAAACACGTCTAATATGTAACCTTCTCGTTCATTTTCCGCTTGAAAGGAAACGTAATCGCCGACAAGCGGCGTCACTTTTCGCTTGCGAAACACCCCACGACCACGACATTGATACACTTGCCCGTCACTTAACACGTAATAAAAGCCGCTTAACGCTTTAATAATTTTTCCTTCCGCCATAGCTTCCCTCCTTCTACGGTGTTGTTGGATATGGAACAATGCCTTCGCGCACCGTCGTGCCATTAACGACGACGCGATATTTTCCTTGTTTTCCTTGTTGAATAACAAATTCGACACGTTCTTTCACGTCATTTGTTAAACGATATCGCTTGTACGGTTGAGCGAACGAATGATTTTCGTCTTCAATATATAATTCTGCCATGACTGGTTCGTTCACATCAACAGGCGGTTCATACGGAATGTCGATGTCTTGAATTACTTTCTTTGTTTGTACCGGCTCTTTTCCGAGGGAAATGACGACCGTAACGGTTGCTCCTTTTTCTAGTTTTGCATTCGCTTGTGGCGTTTGAGAAATAACGAGCCCTTTTTCGACCGTATCGGAATATTGTTGTTTGACGATGACATACAATTGTTGATCTGCCGCGTAGTCACGTACGCTCTTTTCCGTATATCCTGTTAAATCTTTTAAAATGATTTTTTCGCGTCCAAGGCTTACCGTAAAACGCACTTCTGTTTCTTCTGGTACAACTTTTTCACCCGGAAGCGGAAATTGTTCAATAATCGTCCCTGCTGGCTCATCGCTATATACTTCTTTTTTATCGATAAGCAAATATTTTTCTGAACGCAATTGCGGTTCGACATCAGCAATTTGTTCACCCACATAATTTTTGAACGCGACTTTTTTCTTTCCAATACTTTTATAAATGGTGACAGCCGTTCCTGCTTTCACGACTTTTCCAGCTTGTGGATTCGTACGGATAACAAATCCTTCGGCGATGTCATCATGTTCTTGTTCGATCGTTTCTTCGATTTTTAAACCTAATGATGTCAGTTCCGCGATCGCATCATCATAATGTTTGTTCGTCACATCCGGTACAGCGACATCTTTCGGGAAAAATAAATCAGGAAGCCATGTGACCGCACTCACTCCAGCCCCGATGAACAACAAAAGAAACAGCGCCCATAAAGCGATCCATTTTTTTGACCTTTTTTCTTTTGGAGCGGGCACGTTTTCCCTTTTTTCTAGCGATGGAGAAGATGATTTAATAATCGGCACTACTTTTGTTTCCTCATCATCGTCTTCGATAGGGAGCGTGAATTTTGCTTCGTTTATACGTTCAGGTGAAAGAGCGGTACGAATATGTTGTCGCATATCTAACGCGCTATTGTAGCGATGCAACGGATTTTTCGCCGTTGCTTTTAGCACAATGTTTTCTACGCTTTGTGGAATATTCGGATTCCATCGTCGTACAGATGGCGTCTCCGTTTGCAAATGTTTTAACACAATCGCGACAGCCGATTCACCTGAAAAAGGTAGTTGACCGGTCAATAGTTCAAACATGACGATACCAAGTGAATAAATATCCGACTTTTCCGTTGCCATTCCGCCTTTTGCTTGTTCCGGTGATAAATAATGAACCGATCCTAACACCGAGTTCGTTTGTGTAATCGTTGTTGAACTTAACGCGACAGCGATACCGAAATCTGTAATTTTCAATGTTCCGTCTTCTGCCACTAAAATATTTTGCGGCTTAATATCACGATGAATAACACCGTTTTGATGCGCGTGAGCAATTGCTCCTGTTAGTTGATCCATCATGCGTAGCGCCTCTTGCACAGGAAGCGGGGCATGTTGTTGAATATATTGTTTTAACGTACAGCCGCGCACATATTCCATGACCATATAATAAATGCCGTCATCTTCCCCAACATCGTAAATCGTGACAATATTTTCATGATTTAAACTTGTTGCGGCTTGTGCTTCGCGGCGAAAACGTTTAATAAATAATTCATCGTTTACAAAATCTAAGCGTAACACTTTGACGGCAACGTCGCGATCTAAAATGATATCTCTAGCTAAATAAACGTTCGCCATTCCACCGCCGCCGATAAGTTGCAACAATTTATAGCGATCGTTTAATCGTTTGCCGATGAGCACGAGCGATCACCTACTTTCATCCACATCTACAAATTGTACGATCGCTAACGTAATATTATCTTCGCCGCCGTGCTCGTTTGCGACGTCGATAAGCGCTTGCGCTTTTTCCTCAAGCGAACGGTCGGACGTTAATACGTCGATCATCGTCTGTTCCGTCACTTTATTAGAAAGCCCATCAGAACAAAGGAGCAACATATCTCCTTCGTCGATCGTAACCGTTTTGACATCTAACTGAATCGTCTGTTCCGTTCCGAGCGCACGCAATAGTACATGTTTACGCGGATGGTATTCCGCATCTTCTTTTGATAGTTGTCCACTTTTCACTAATTCATTCACAAGGGAATGGTCTTCGGTCATTTGTTGAAATCCGTTTGCGTTCAATAAATAACAACGGCTATCACCGATGTGTCCAATTGTCGCAAACTGATTTGTACAAATAGCAGCAACAACGGTCGTACCCATTCCTTGACAATGCTCGTTCGTTTGCGAATGATGAAAAAGCGATTCGTTTACTTTCATGACATGTTCTTTTAACCACATTTCTGCCTGTTGCGGCGAGGTCATTTCGCCTGTTTCTTCCCAAAATTGTTTTAGTTGCGTCATCGTCATTTCACTCGCCACGTCGCCAGCGAGATGCCCCCCCATCCCGTCAGCGACAACAGCTAAATAATTGCCCGCTTGATTAATAAAAACTCCACCATTATCTTCATTATGTGACCGAATTTTCCCGACATCCGTTTGAAACACCGCCTTCATACACGCACGACACTCACAAGAGTATCGCTTCCTCCCTTCATATAGGTGTTGCTACATCTTACGCTTTCGTCTCCTCTTTTCGTTCTTTTGCGCGCAGCTGTCCGCATGCAGCATCAATATCGTGTCCTTGCTCGCGACGAATCGTAACATTAATGCCATGTTTTTTTAACGTTTTCTCAAACGCAAAAATTTGTTCACGCGGTGTACGAACGTAGTTGCGTTCAGGTACGTAGTTGACTGGAATTAAATTGACATGGCATTTCAATCCTTTAATGAGCTCCGCAAGCTCTTCTGCATGTTCAATTTGATCGTTTACACCGCCAAATAAACCGTATTCAAATGTGACGCGTCGTCCCGTTTTTTCAATGTAGTAGCGCACCGCTTCCATGAGTTCTGGCAATTTATAAGCTCGATTAATCGGCATTAGTTTTGAGCGCAATTCTGTATTTGGCGCATGAAGCGAAATCGCAAAATTAATTTGCATATTTTCATCGGCAAATTTGTAAATTTTTGGGATGATACCACTTGTCGATACAGTAATATGACGCGCGCCGATATGCAACCCTTTTGGGTGGTTGACGATTTTTAAAAACTTGATTAGCTCATCATAGTTATCGAACGGTTCGCCTATTCCCATTACAACGATGCTGCTTACACGTTCATTCGTTTCATCGAGCGCCTTTTGCACTTTGACAACTTGGGCGACAATTTCACCCGCTTGCAAATTGCGCTTTAATCCGCCTAATGTCGAAGCGCAAAACGTACACCCAATGCGACAGCCGACTTGGGTCGTGACACAAATTGAATTTCCGTAATCATGGCGCATAAGCACCGTTTCAATCGAATAACCGTCATGAAGCTCAAATAAAAATTTCATCGTTCCGTCTTTTGATGTTTGCTGTACGAGCGTTTTTAACGTTGTAATGACAAAATGTTCAGCTAACCGCTCGCGCAATGCTTTCGGAATATTCGTCATGTCTTCAAATGACGTCACCCGTTTTTTATATAGCCATTCAAAAATTTGTGTGGCGCGAAACGGCTTTTCCCCTTGCTGTTCCACCCAACTTTGTAAATCTTCTAAACGCATCGAGTAAATGGATGGTTTCATATGATGTCACCTTTCTTTTTCAATGTTGCGATAAAAAATCCGTCGCTATATACGTGATGAGGAAGCAATTGCAACATGCCGCGATCTACATATGACGCAACAGACGATGGTAGACGTGAAGCAAGTGTTTCGTCGCGATCATATTCGGGATGTTCAGCTAAAAACTGGGCGATGACTTGTTCATTTTCTTCGCGATCAACGGTACATGTGCTATATACAAGCGTTCCGCCACGTTTTAAAAGCGGGGCAACCGCTCGTAAAATATTGAGTTGAACGTTCGTAAGTTGTGTAATATCTTTTTCATTTTTCGCATATTTAATTTCCGGTTTGCGACGAATGACACCAAGCCCTGAACACGGGGCATCAACTAATATGCGATCGAACGTTTCAGTGGCAAATTGCGTATGCGCTTGACGGCTATCGAGCTGTTTCGCTTCTATATTCGACAAGCCGAGTCGCTTCGCCTGCTGTTCAATCAGTTTTACTTTATGATCGTGAATATCTAACGCGACAACGCGCCCGCGATTGTTCATACGCTCTGCGATATGCGTCGTTTTTCCGCCTGGAGCCGCACAACAGTCTAACACGACATCTGTTTCGTTTGGAGAAAGGGCATAAGCGACAAGCATCGAACTTTCATCTTGAATCGTTATAAGCCCTTCGCGAAACACGCTCGTTTTAGCGGCATTTCCTTTTGTTATTTTAATGCCAATCGGAACGATGGAAGAAGGGATAGCTTCTATTCCCTCTTCTTTTAGGCGATCGATAACTTCTTCAACGGTTGCGCGCATCACGTTTACTCGCGCTGTTTGTTCTGGTGGAAAGTTGTTTGCTTCGCACATCCGTTTCGTTTCATCGAAGCCAAACTGTTCGATCCATCGGCGCACAAGCCATACGGGATGACTTGTCGCGATGGCTAACCGTTCGCTCTCATCTTTTATGTTGTCCAAGGAGCGCAATCCTTGCCGTTGAACGGAACGTAATATGCCGTTGACGAGCGAAGCGATGCCGCGATGACCACGACGCTTGGCGATTTCGACTGCTTCAAATAACACCGCCCGATCAGGGATTCGATCTAAATATACCATTTGATAAAGCGACATGCGAAGTAGTAGGCGCACCCACGGCTCGATTTTTCCTTTGATAAACGGCTGTAAATAGTAATCAAGCGTATCGCGTCGCTGAATCGTGCCGTATACTAATTCTGTTAAAAGGGCAACGTCTTGGGCGGATAATTCGTTCGTTTCGATCACATGATGTAATGATAAATTGCTATATGCTCGTTTTTTTTCAATGTCAATTAGCACATCTAATGCTACATTTCGCACGTTACTCATTCGTTCCTCCTAATACTGTCCCGATGGAAATCGTCGTGCCGCGCAAAAAGTCAGTTGCGCTCATTTTCCGTTTCCCCGCTGGTTGTAGTTCCGTAATTTTAATTGCCGTTTCATTCCCTGTCGCAACGATGATGCCATCTTGCTCAACGGCGACAATGGTACCTGGTTTCGCTTGTGAAGAAGCGGGTACTTTTTCTCCCCACCAAATTTTCCACCGTTCCTCACCATACATCGTATAGGCAACAGGCCACGGATTCATGCCGCGAATATGGTTGTAAATGTCTTCCCCTGTTTTTGTCCAATCAATTCGCTCTTGTTCAGGTTTAATGTTATATGCAAATGTCGCTTGTTCATCATTTTGTTTGATTGGTGTAATGTCGCCTCGAAGCAGTTTTGGGAGCGTCTCAGAAAGTAGTCGTGCTCCTGCTTGGCTTAGTTTGTCGTGCAATGTTCCGACGGTATCGCGCTCATCGATTGGCACTTCCACTTGCGTTAATATATCGCCTGCATCTAGTTTTTCAACCATATACATAATGGTAATACCTGTTTTTTCTTTTCCTTGTAAAATGGCGTAATGAATCGGTGCCCCTCCACGCAACTCAGGCAAAAGCGAGGCATGCACGTTAATACAACCGTACGTTGGTGCGTCAAGGAGCGGTTTCGGTAAAATTTGTCCAAATGCAGCGGTCACAATTAAATCAGGCTGTAGAGCGATGACTTGCTCGTATTGTTCTTTCTCGCGAATTTTCGTCGGTTGGAGTACCGGAATGCCGTACGATTCCGCTGTCACTTTGACAGGTGGTGGCGTCAATTGTTGTTTTCGCCCTTTCGGTTTATCTGGCTGCGTAACGACGCCGACGACGTTATATCCGTCTTTGATCAACTGTTCCAAAACCGGAACAGCAAAATCAGGTGTTCCCATAAACACAATCTTCATTGTTCGAACTCCCCTTCTTCATAATAGCGAATCACTTTTGACGTAAATAATATGCCATGTAAATGGTCAATCTCATGTTGTAAGGCACGCGCTAAAAAGCCGGTCGCTTCGATTTCAAACGGGCGACCGCGACGATTTTGCGCACGTACTTTCACGTATTGAAAACGTTTTACTTCCCCAAACAGTCCCGGAAAACTTAAACAGCCTTCGGGACCGATTTGCTCGCCGTTTTTGGCAACGATGATTGGATTAATTAATTCAATGCGCCCATGGCGATCGCCAATATCGACAATGGCAATTTGTTGATCGACACCAATTTGCGGAGCAGCTAATCCAACTCCATCGGCCGCAAGCATCGTATCGTACATATCATTTAATAACTTGATTAGCTTTCGGTCAAATACGGTGACTGGTTGACAAACCGTTTCTAAAATGGGTGCAGGATATGTCACAATCGGTAAAATGGCCAAAATGGTTCCTCCCTTATTTACATCATCATATATGGATTTAAATCGATCGTAATCGTCACATCGCCGCGCGCCATGTCGCGCTGATAATGTTCGACAATCGCACGAAGCGCTGTCGTTAAGTTCGTTTCCCGCTTGTATTTTATCATGCATTGGTAACGATATCTATCGTTCATGCGTGCAATTGGCGAAGCAACAGGTCCTAACACGACCGCTTCAGCTGACAAATGTTTTTTCACATGTGCAGCGATTTTTTCAGCGATGCTTATTCCTTTCAGCGCATCGACATGGGATACGGTAATGAGCGTTAAATAGTAAAACGGTGGATATCCATGTTTTTTTCTGTTCATCATTTCGCGCTCATAAAATGCTTCGAAGTGATGATCGGCTGCTAGTTGAATGCTGTAATGTTCGGGCGTATACGTTTGAATCACGACTTCCCCCGGCAAATGATGCCGCCCCGCTCGGCCACTCACTTGCGTCAACAGTTGAAACGTTTTTTCGGCCGCCCGAAAGTCAGGGACATGAAGCATCGTGTCTGCCGCTAATACGCCAACTAATGTGACGTTCGGAAAATCAAGCCCTTTCGCTATCATTTGCGTGCCGAGTAAAATGTCCGCTTTTCCGTCGCCAAACTCGTTTAACAGCCGTTCATGTGCTCCTTTTCGGCTCGTTGTATCGACATCCATGCGAATGACGCGAGCATGAGGGAGAAGTTTAGTTAATTCTTCTTCCACCTTTTGTGTTCCTGTTCCGAAAAAACGAATATGTTCGCTTTGACAAGCAGGACAATGGGCAGACATGCGCTGTTCGTATCCACAATAATGGCATTTCAGTTGCTGCTGCACGCGATGATACGTAAGCGAAATATCGCAATGTGGACATTGAATGACGTGACCGCAATCGCGACACATGACAAAAGATGAATAACCACGACGATTTAAAAACAAAACAGACTGCTCCCCTTTTTGTAGCCGCTCCGTTAATTTTTCATATAAAAGACGAGAAAACATGGAACGGTTTCCTGCGCGCAGTTCTTCACGCATATCGACAATCTCAACAGGTGGGAGCGCATGGTCATTCATTCGTTTCGTTAACGTCACTTGCTTATATACCCCTTTTTTCGCACGCGCAAACGATTCAAGTGATGGCGTAGCGCTGCCGAGCACAACCGGACAACGATGGTAACGACCGCGAAAAATAGCCACATCGCGCGCATGATAGCGAGGCGATTCTTCTTGTTTGTAGCTCGTTTCATGTTCTTCATCAATAATGATGATGCCGATGTTTTCAAACGGGGCGAAAATGGCAGAGCGAGCGCCAACGACAAGTTTCACTTCTTTTCGTTGAATTTTCCGCCATTCATCATACTTTTCTCCGAGTGATAATCCACTATGAAGAACGGCTACTTTGGAGCCGAATCGCTCTTTAAACCGTCTGACCATTTGAGGCGTAAGCGAAATTTCAGGGACGAGTACAATCGCCTCTTTCCCTTTTTTTAAAACGAGATCGATCGCTTGCATATACACTTCCGTTTTTCCGCTCCCGGTAACACCGTACATTAAAAAAACATCGTGTACGTTTTGTTCAATGGCTTGTCCGATCGCTTGTAACGCTTGATGTTGTTCATCTGTTAAGACGAATGGTTTTGTTTTTGAAAATGAGCGATTGGCGTACGGATCACGATATATTTCTTTCTCTTTCACAGCGACAAGTTGTTTTTTAATGAGCGTTTGAACAGTTGCCCATGTGCTATTTGTTTCGCTCAACAACTGTTTTAAAGGTAAAGCCCGTGCTGTCAACAAATGTTCGAGCACTTGCTTTTGTTTCATTGCGCGCGTTGAAAGTGATGCAAGTGCATGGGTGACGTGTTCGTCATTTGCACATAATTCGACCCATTTTTCTGTTTTTATTTTTCCTTTTTCTTCAACTCGATAAACGACTTCAATATGACCTTTTGCAATTTCTTTTTGCAATAGGCGCACATATGGCGTTTGTTCAACCTCGCTCCATGGAATGGTGAGACGGTCACGAAACAGCGCGCGCACGTTTTCGTGGACGAGCGGCATATGTTGTTCGATGAGTCGAATATCTTTCTCATATTTCGCTTTCATCGCAGCAGGTAACATCGCTTGAAAGGCAGATACCATAAAACAAAGTGTCGTTTCGGTTAGCCACCTCCCTAATTGAAGTAATTCCTCGTTTAATACAGGAACGACATCAAGAAGGGAATGGATTGGCTTTAGTTGCTCGATGGGCATATCGGTCGTTTCTTTTACTTCGATGACAAATCCTTGTAAAAGTCTATTGCCAAATGGCACGACGACGCGCATGCCTGGTTGTACGATATCGACAAACTTAGGCGGGATGATATAATCAAACGGGCGATCCGTTTGACTAGCTGGAATATCAACAATGACAGAAGCAATGGTCATACGCGTCCCTCAATTTCACGATGAACTTCACGTAAAATTTCTTTTGCCACTTCCGATTTTGGTAAAAGCGGAAGGCTTTTCACTGTTCCGTCTCGTTTAAACAGCGTCACAATGTTTGTATCCGTCCCAAATCCCGCCCCTTCTTGAACGACGTTATTGGCAACGATCATATCCGCATTTTTGCGTGTCAGCTTATCTTTGGCATATCGTTCAACATCGTTCGTCTCTGCCGCAAAACCGACTAAAAATTGATGTGTTTTTTGTTCACCGAGCGTTTGTAAAATGTCGATCGTTCGTTCTAAAACGACCGTATAGTCCCCTTGTTGCTTTTTTATTTTATTATCAGCAACATATTTCGGACGATAATCCGCCACCGCTGCTGTTTTAATGACGATGTCACTATCATGGAAATGGTTCATCACTTCTTCGTACATGTGTTGCGCACTTTCAACGCGAATCATTTGTACACCCGAAGGGCTAGGAAGCGCCGTCGGACCAGAAATAAGAACGACATCCGCTCCAAAATCACGTGCGGCTTCTGCAAGTGCATAGCCCATTTTTCCGGTTGAATGATTGCTGAAAAAGCGAACAGGGTCAAGTTTTTCACGCGTTGGACCAGCGGTTACTAACACTTTTTTTCCTTTTAATATGTGATTTGTTGCAAAATGTTGTTCAAGCAACATAACGATCGTTTCTGGTTCTTCTAATCGTCCTTTTCCAACATAACCGCACGCAAGCATCCCTTCGGCTGGTTCAATGAAGCGATAACCGAACGACTGCAACGTGCGCATATTTTGTTGGACGGCTGGGTGTTCGTACATATGGACGTTCATCGCTGGTGCAATCCACACCGGTGCTTTTGTCGCAAGCAAAATCGTTGTCACCATATTGTCAGCTAAACCATGCGCAAGCTTTGCGATCGTGTTTGCAGTCGCAGGGGCAACGAGTACGACATGTGCCCAATCAGCTAAATCAATGTGTGCGATGACGTGCGGCTTTTTTTCATCAAATGTATCGACGTACACCTCATTTTTTGATAACGCTTGAAACGTAAGCGGTGTGACGAACTGACAAGCAGCTTCCGTCATAACGACTTTAACGTTCGCCCCCGCTTGCACAAGTTTACTTGTGAGCGCTGCAGCTTTATATACAGCAATGCCACCTGTAACACATAATAAAATGTTTTTTTGCTGAAGCATCAGCGTTGCCCCTTTCGTTTTGATATTTGTAAAAAAATAACAACCTAAAACTAGGTTGTCGTAAGTAGGTTATTGCGTTGCTTCTTTTTCGCTAACGACTTCAATATGACCCGCCGCAATTTCTTCTAACGCTTTGCCGACAAATTTTTTCGACACAGGTTTTTCGATTGTTAAATCGTTTTTGACTTGCAATTGACGGGCGCGTTTCGCCGCCACGGTCACAAGCGTATATTTTGAATCTAATTTTGTCATAAGTAAATCAATGGAAGGATACAACATATTACTCAACCTCCAACATCTTTTTATATCGTTGTGCGACGCGTTCACGCCGGCAATGCTCTGCCATCACAATCGCTTTAATGCGTTCACACGCAAGCTCAACTTGGTCGTTTTCGACGACGTAATCGTACGCATCCATCATTTCTAGCTCTTCTTTTGCCGCCTTTAACCGATCGCGAATGAGTTCTTCGGATTCAGTTCCGCGCATTTCGATTCGTTTTCGCAATTCGCTTAAACTTGGCGGGGCTAAGAAAATAAAGAGCGCCTCTGGGAACACTTTGCGAACTTGCATCGCTCCTTGCACTTCAATTTCTAAAAAGACGTCTTTTCCTTCTTGCAACGTTTTTTCCACGTACGCAATTGGCGTACCGTAGTAATTCCCAACATATTCCGCCCATTCTAACAGCTCATTTTCACGAATCATTTGTTCAAACTGTTCTCGCGTTTTGAAAAAGTAATCAACGCCATCCACTTCACCTTCGCGCGGTTTGCGCGTTGTGACGGAAATGGAATATTGTAATTGAATGTCTGGCTGTGAAAATAAAGCTTTACGCACCGTCCCTTTTCCGACACCGGACGGCCCTGATAAAACGATTAATAAACCTCGCTCTTTCACGTTGATCCCTACCCTTCTGTAATAAACAAACTACTCCACATTTTGCACTTGTTCTTTAATTTTTTCAAGGGCGCTTTTCATGTTAACAACTTCCGAAGCAATGTGGCTATCGTTTGCTTTAGCACCGATCGTATTCGTTTCGCGATGGAGCTCTTGAACGAGAAAGTCGAGCTTTCGTCCGACAGATCCTCCTTCGGAAACAATGCGACGGAATTGCTCGATATGGCTATATATGCGTTTTAATTCTTCATTAATGTCGACTTTTTCTGCAAATAAAGCGACTTCTGTTAATAGCCGTTGTTCGTCGACGATACCTTGTACAAACTCGTGCACTCGCTTATGTATGCGATCGCGGTAAGAGGCAACGACCGTTGGCGCAAGTTGTTCAATGCGACGTGCACTTTTTTCAATCGTCTCCAGTTGCGTCAGCATATCTGCTAATAGCGCTTTTCCTTCTTGTTCGCGCATATATTTTAGTTGCTCAACCGCTTCTTTTGTCGCTCCTAAAAGTAAAGAAAGAAGCGCATCGTTCTGCACAGGCTGTTCTGTCATTTCAACCGCATCGGATAGCATGTGCACAACATCCCGAAGCGATATATCATCAGCAAAATGAAATCGACTGCGCATCTCATGCAGCATGCGATAATACGCATCTACAAGCTGCCAGTCAACGTGTAGCGTTCGTTCAACGAGCTGTTCTCCTTCAATCGTTACAAACACCTCAACACGTCCACGTGCAATATGTTCAGTAATCACTCTTTTTATTTTATCTTCAAACATCATCCACTGTCTAGGCATGCGGATCGAAATTTCACAAAAACGGTGATTAACAGATTTCATTTCTACCGTAATGCGTACGTTTTCGCCTTCTTTTTTTCCTCGACCAAATCCTGTCATACTCATGATCATGTTCTCACATCCATTGCTACGTTGTCGACAATAAAAGAAGGTAACAGATTCGCTCCATTACCCTCTTTCATTATAACATATATCACTATATAGCGAAAACATTTCATGAACGGCGACGCGCAAATAGCGAACCTGCCAGTAAAAACGTCGGAATAGCCGATAAGCCAACAATCAACAACCAATCCGTAAGCGGAAGCGAAACGGTATGGAAAATTGGTTGTAGCGGCGGATAATAAATGACGACAAGCAACAGTAGAAGCGACGACAAAACCGCAAGCACTAAATACATATTTTCAAACGGATTGCGGTCAAACACCGATCGTTCGCTTCGACAATCAAAAACGTGAATGAGTTGAGCGAGCACGAGCGTTGCGAAGGCGACCGTCTGCGCATACGTCAAGTTTTCTGGGTGGCGCGTATGCACGACGAGAAAAGCGATAAGCGTCACTATGCCGATTAAAAACCCGCGGCTAACGATTTTCCAACCGAGCCCGCGCGCAAACACCCCTTCTTTCGGATGGCGTGGGGGCCGTCTCATGACGTTTTCTTCTGCAGGGTCTAATCCGAGCGCCATGGCAGGCAATCCATCTGTCACAAGATTGACCCATAAAATTTGAATCGGTACAAGCGGGAGTGGCAGAGCTAAAATCATCGCAAATAACATGACTAAAATTTCTCCGACGTTTGATGCAAGCAAATAGCGAATAAATTTACGAATGTTTTCGTAAATGTTTCGCCCTTCTTCAATGGCAGCTTTAATGGTCGCAAAGTTATCGTCTAACAAAACGAGGGAAGCCGCTTCTTTTGAGACGTCCGTTCCTGTGATCCCCATCGCAATGCCAATGTTTGCTGTTTTAATAGCCGGGGCATCGTTGACGCCATCGCCTGTCATTGCGACAATATGCCCTCTTTTTTGCAACGCTTGTACGATTTTTAGTTTATGTTCTGGCGATACGCGCGCAAAAACATACACATCCTCTACAACGTCTTCTAACTCATCGACAGTGAGTTGCGATAACGTCTTTCCGTCCATCACTTTTCCATTTGATGGCAACATGTGTAGTTGCTGAGCAATCGCTTTTGCTGTTAATACGTGATCTCCTGTAATCATCACCGTTTTAATGCCTGCTTTTTTACATTCGGCTATCGCTTGTTTCACTTCTTTTCGCGGCGGGTCGATCATCCCTTGTAAACCGACGAACGTTAAGTCGCTTTCTGCTTTCGTTTCATCGTTGATCACTTCGGCGAATGAAAGCGGACGATACGCGATCGCAATCGTTCGAAGCGCTTGTGAGGCGAGCATATTGACCGTTTGTTGCACCGTTTTTCGTTCTTGGTCGCGAAGCGGTTTGGCTTGACCGTTCATGTATAGGAAACGGCATCGTTCGAGCAACATATCTGGTGCTCCTTTTGTCACGATAAAGCGCCGATTCGAACGATCTTTCACGATGACGGTCATCATTTTGCGCGTCGAATCAAACGGAAATTCATGTTCAATCGTAAACTCATTAGCGATTTTGTCTTTCGTCCATCCTGCTTTCGCCGCAGCTACAACGAGTGCCCCTTCGGTCGGGTCACCGTCAATCATATACGTTTTCCCTTTTTTCTTCAGCTCAGCATGATTGCACAACGCCCCGAACAGTAGCAGTTGTTGCAACGATGTGTCTATTTTTTCTTGTTTACCGTTTAACAAAAACGTTCCTTTTGGTTCATAGCCCGTCCCGCTGACTGTCCATAAGCGATGATTCACCCATACGTGTGTGACGGTCATTTGATTTTCTGTCATCGTTCCTGTTTTATCAGAACAAATGACGGACGCGCACCCGAGCGTTTCAACGGCCGGAAGTTTGCGCACGATGGCGTTTCGTTTCATCATTCGCTGCACACCGAGCGCTAATACGACGGTGACAATAGCTGGTAATCCTTCAGGAATCGCCGCAACCGCAAGCGACACGCCTGCCAAAAACATGTCATACAGTTCATGTCCTTGCCATACACCAAGCACGACAACGAGCGCTGTGAGCGCTAAAGCGATGACAATTAAAATTTTGCCGAGCTGTTCAAGCTTTCGCTGCAACGGTGTTGTCATCGTTGGTGCAGACTGCAATAGATGGGCGATTTGTCCCATCGCTGTATTCATCCCTGTCGCTACGACAATACCTGCACCGCTTCCTTTCGTCACGAGCGTGCCCATAAACGCCATATTCGTCCGATCACCTAACGAAACGTCTTGGGGAAGTGGCGCTGTTTGTTTTTCAACCGGAAGCGACTCCCCTGTCAAAGACGATTCTTCAATATATAGTCCCTTCGCTTCAATAAGGCGTACGTCAGCCCCGATACGATCACCGCTTGCGAATTTCACAATATCACCAACGACAAGGTCGGCGGACGGCACTTTCATCCATTGACCGTCACGTAAAACGAGCGATTCTGGGGCAGATAGTTTTGTTAACGCCTCAAGCGACTTTTCCGCTCGCCGCTCCTGTATAAATCCTAGGCATGCGTTAATGATCACAATCGCTACGATGGCGATCGCATCGATGTATTCCCCTAATACGGCAGAAATCGCCGTTGCCGCCAATAAAACGAGCACCATAAAGTCTTGAAACTGTCCGATAAATTGTTTGAACGCAGACGGCTTTTTTTCTTCTGACAGCTCATTTTTTCCAAATTGTTTTAATCGTTTTTTCGCTTCTTTTTCCGTTAATCCGAAACCGATTGTTGTGTTTACTTGTTGTTCGACTTGTTCAACACGCAGTCCGTGCCAGCTCATTTCTTTCCCCCTTCCGCTTATCTTATCTATGACAGCTTATTCAGGCATGTACAAAAAAATGATATGGTATAATCAAAAGAAAAAAGAGAAAGGTGTTTTTTATGTCGTTTGACGGAGTATTTACATATGCGATGACAAAAGAATTACAGCGCACGATTGTCGGGGGGCGCATTTCAAAAATTTATCAACCCTCTTCATATGAATTAGTATTTCATGTTCGCTCGCACGGATGTAACTATAAATTGTTATTATGTGCACATCCGACTTACGCCCGTATTCATTTAACAAATGAGACGTACGATAACCCGTCTGAACCACCGATGTTTTGCATGCTTTTGCGTAAACATATGGAAGGGGGCATCATCGAGGCGATTACGCAAGTCGATTTTGATCGCATCATCATCATTCACGTGAAAGCAAGAAATGAGCTTGGTGATGTATGTACGAAGCAACTCATTATTGAAATGATGGGCCGCCACAGCAACATCATTCTCGTCGATGAACAGACGAATACAATTATCGATAGCGTCAAACATCTCTCGCCTGCTGTGAACCGCTATCGAACGGTGCTGCCGGGGGCGCCTTACATTTCGCCGCCATCACACAACAAACTGAATCCGCTTGATGCGACGGAAGAAACGGTGTTAAAAAAAATCGATTTTCTCGCTGGAAAATTAGCCGATCAACTCGTGGCGACATTTATGGGCATTTCTCCGCTGTTTGCTCGCGAAGCTGTTCATCGGGCAGGGCTCGCCAATCGGACGACGCTACCGAAAAGTTTTATATCGCTTATCGAAAACGTACGAAACGGGAATTTTACTCCGTGTATATATACGACAGGGGAAAAAGAAATATTTTACGCGTTGCCACTCACTCATATTGAAGGCGAAATGAAACCGTTTGACACATTAAGCGAGATGCTTGACCGTTTTTATTTCGGCAAAGCGGAACGCGACCGTGTCAAACAACAAGCGCACGATTTAGAGCGATTTGTCGCGAATGAAAAAGCGAAAAATGAGAAAAAGCTCATGAAGTTACAACAAACGTTAGAAGAAGCAAAACAAGCGGAGCGATATCGGCTGTACGGCGAATTGTTGACGGCAAATCTTTACGCGGTTGAACGCGGAATGAAAGAAGTGGAAGTTGTTAACTATTACGACGAAAATGGTGCAACGGTCACGATTCCACTTGATGAACAAAAAACGCCATCGGAAAACGCGCAAAGCTATTTTCAAAAGTATCAAAAAGCGAAAAACTCGCTTGCGATCGTCCAAGAGCAAATCGAACGCACAAAAGAAGAAATCGTCTACTTCGAAACGCTTTTACAACAGCTCGAAACCGCCTCACCAAAAGACATTGACGATATTCGCGACGAATTAATCGAACAAGGCTATTTGCGCGCCAAGGCGACAAAACAGAAAAAACAAAAGCCGCGCACGATTGACCTTGAACGCTACATCTCAAGCGATGGCACGGAAATTTTCGTCGGCAAAAACAATAAACAAAACGACTATTTAACGAACAAATTCGCAAGCAAAGACGACATTTGGCTTCATACGAAAGACATCCCTGGCTCCCACGTCGTCATTAAAAGCAAGCAACCATCCGAACAGACGATCATCGAAGCTGCCCATTTAGCCGCCTACTTTAGTAAAGCGCGCCACTCCAGCTCCGTTCCGGTCGACTACACGTGCGTCCGCTACGTTAAAAAACCGAGCGGTGCCAAACCTGGTTTCGTCATTTACGAAAACCAACAAACGATTTACGTCACGCCGGATGAGGAGTTGGTCGTGAGGATGAAAAAACCCGTCTAAGTAGGCGGGTTTTTCACACTTATCAAAATATTTTGTCTTTTTTTATTCTCTCTTTTCGTCGAATCATGATATAATGGGAGCGAAAAAAAGGAGGTGAGCATGATGGAACAGTTGTTGCAACGCATTTTTGATGAGCTGGCATTTTTACGTGCAAACATGGCAACAAAAGAAGACGTCGCTATGTTGAAAGATGACATTCGCGTATTAGAAAACCGCGTGAGTCATATCGAACAGACGATGGCTACAAAAGAGGATGTCGCAAGCATCGAGCAGCGTATGGCTACAAAAGAGGATGTTGTATCTCTGCAAAGCGGTATGCGTGCGCTTGAACATCGGGTGGAGCGAATTGAACAGACAATGGCCACAAAAGACGATGTAGCGCTCGTGCCAGCAATTCGGGAAATGGTTGGACAATTAATGGAACGAATGACGGTTGTTGAGTTGCATGTTCAAGAAATTCCTGCTATGAAACAGCAAATTGAACAATTGTCGCAACAAATGGAAGAAGGATTTGAAAAAATGGCGCATCAAGAAACGATTCTACAAGCATTATCACTCCGTTCGATTCAACAAGCAAACGATATCCACTATTTAAAAACAAACGTCATTCCCACGAAATAAATATAACATGAAAAAGGGTGTCACTCGTTGGACACCCTCGTTTTTATGCTTCTAATTGCTCACGCCAATGATGTAGTGTTGCTCGCTCTTTTTCGGTAATGATACTAAGCTCTGTTGCTGTTTCGATGAGCGTATCGTAATCGGTGACGGTGTAGTATGGGACTTGTTCTTGCTGAAATGCTCGTTTGCCTTTTTGTAATCCGTATGTAAAAATGGCAACGACGCCAAGCACATGGCATCCTGCTTCGCGCAAAGCCCGCACAGCATTTAGCGAGCTGCCACCTGTTGAAATTAAATCTTCTACGACAACAACGCGTTGCCCTCGTTCGACTTTCCCTTCAATTTGTTTCCCTTTTCCATGTCCTTTCGCTTGACTACGCACATAACACATCGGTACATCGAGTCGTTCGCTCACCCATGCCGCATGGGGAATGCCTGCGGTAGCGGTGCCAGCGACAACTTCCACATTCGGAAAATGCGTACGAATAAGCGAAGTGAGTTCATCGGCAATCATCTTTCTCACCGCTGGGTACGCTAACGTCAGCCGATTGTCGCAATAAATAGGAGCTTGTATGCCGGAAGACCACGTAAATGGTTCGTTTGGGCTTAACGATACTGCACCGATCGAAAGCAATTGTTTTGCGATTTCTTTGTTCATCATTGTCCACCATCCCATTCTCGTTTTAGCCGTTCGTATGCCGCATATGGATTGTGCGCTTTTGTGATGCTTCGTCCGATGACGATATAATTTGTTCCAAGCTGTTTCGCCTCATATGGTGTTACAACGCGCACTTGATCGTCCGCTTGATCATCCGCAAAACGAATGCCTGGGGTAACGGTGATGAACGATGCGCCAAGTGATGCGCGAAGAAACGGCACTTCTTTTGCGGAACAAACGACGCCGTCAAGCCCACTTCGATATGCAAGGGTGGCGTAATGGAGCACCGTTTCATTCATCGTACGGTCGATCAACAATTCATCATGGAGCATTCGTTCGCTTGTGCTCGTTAGCTGCGTCACCGCGATGCAACGGGGACGCTTCATTCCCGGTGGCGTTCCTTCTTCTAATCCTTCGATCGCTGCGCACATCATCGCGCTTCCTCCTGATGCATGAACGTTCACTAAATCAATGCCTAATTTCGCCAATCCTTTCATTGCTCGTTTTACTGTATGCGGAATATCATGAAGCTTTAAATCTAAAAAAATATCGTGTCCGCGCTGCTTTAATTCGTCGATGATCGCTGGACCTTCTTGAAAATATAGCTCCATGCCGACTTTTAAAAAGAGCGATGTGTCAGAAAATAACTGCAAAAACGACCGCACTTCTTCCTTTGATGAAAAATCAAGTGCCACAATAAACGGTTTGTCCATTGTTCCAGCTCCTTCCCGTACATTCCGAAATATGATCGATACGTAGTTCATCTAAAAGAGGTGGCAAGTCGCGAATAATATGTGGACAAACGTACGGGTCGATAAAATTCGCTGTTCCAATCGCCACCGCGCTTGCACCAGCATAAAAAAACTCGATGACATCTTCGGCGCTTTGAATGCCGCCCATGCCGATAATCGGAAGCGATACTGCTTGGCTTACTTCATAAATCATTCGAATGGCAATCGGTTTAATGGCTGGACCAGATAATCCGCCTGTTCCGTTCGCTAAAATCGGCTTCCCTGTTTTAACGTCGATGCGCATGCCAACTAACGTATTAATCATCGTCAATCCGTCCGCGCCTGCTTGTTCAATCGCTTTCGCCATCGCGACGATATTGGTGACATTCGGTGATAGTTTCACATAAACAGGCACGTCCGACACTTCTTTTACCGCCCGCGTCAGCTCCGCAGCGACTTCTGGGACCGTTCCGAATGCGATGCCGCCCTTTTTCACGTTTGGGCATGAAATGTTTAACTCGAGCGCATGAACATTTGGCGCTTTTGATATGCGCTTGGCGACTTCTACGTATTCTTCCACCGTTGAGCCAGCGATGTTGGCGATAATCGGTACGTCGTATTGCGCTAACCACGGCAGTTCTTCAGCAAGCACATAATCAACGCCGGGATTTTGCAACCCGATCGCATTTAACATGCCGCTTGCCGTCTCGGCGACACGTGGCGTCGGATTGCCGAAGCGCGCGTCAAGCGTCGTCGCTTTAATCATAATTGCTCCGAGAACGCTTAAATCGTAAAATTTCGCGTATTCCCGTCCAAATCCGAAACAACCTGAAGCAGGCATAATCGGATTTTTTAATGAAAGTCCCGGCAATTCGACTGCTAATCGGTTCATAATACGACCTCCCCCGCTCGAAATACAGGTCCATCGCTACATACTTTTTTATATGCCGTTTCGCTGTTTGGCACGTGGCATACGCATGCAAAACAAGCGCCGACGCCGCAACCCATTCGTTCTTCTAATGACAAATATAGCTCTTTATGCGGAAATTGTTGTTGTAATGCTTTTAACATCGGCTTCGGTCCGCACGCATATAACACATGAAACGAAAGGGCGTGACGTTGAATGACGTCGGTAACAAATCCTTTCATGCCGTACGAACCATCTGCCGTTGCAACGTACGTCTTACCGAACGAAGCAAATTGTTGCTCGTAAAAGACGACATCTTTCGTTTGAAAACCGAGCACGACTGTGACACATACACCGTTTTTCACTAGTTGCTTTGCTAATTCATAGAGTGGCGGCACCCCGATACCACCACCGACAAGAAGGGCATGTTGCCCGCTTGAAAGAGCGGAAAGCGGAAAGCCGTTTCCGAGCGGACCGAGCACATCGAGCGACTCCCCAGGCTGTTTTTGCGAAAGGAGCGTTGTTCCTGCCCCTTCCGCACGGTAAATGATCGTACATTCTCCTGCTTCGTGATTAATGTCGCAAAGACTGAGCGGCCGTCTTAGTAACGGTTCACGATGTCCCACTTTAACATGCACAAATTGTCCGGGGGTGTGCATGCGCTGAACGAGCGAGCCGACAAGCGTTAATTCATAAATGCCTGTTGCGATTTGGTGGTTGGAGACGATTATCATATTTTCTCTCATACGCCCACCTTCTTTTCCGTCATTGCCGTTGTCGAAAACGTCATCGCTTCTAAAACGAGCAGCATCGCCTTCGCTGTATCGAGCGACGTTAAACAAGGAATGCCATTTTCCACCGCTTCGCGACGAATGCGGAAGCCGTCGCTTTCCGTTTCTTTTCCCTTTGTTAATGTGTTAATAACGACTTGTGCTTCGCCTTGGCGAATGACGTCAAGAATGTTTGGGGAACCGGTATGAATTTTATTGACGACAGTCACAGGAATGTTCGCTTTCCGCAACGTTTGCGCTGTGCCGTTTGTCGCAAGCAATTGATAGCCGATATTGTAAAAGCGGCGCGCGATATCAATCGCTTCTTCTTTATCTTTATCGGCAATCGTCAATAAGACGGCACCGTGCGGACGAATGTGGATGCCAGAAGCGACAAGCCCTTTATAAAGCGCCTTCGCAAACGTGTCGTCTTTTCCAATCACTTCACCCGTCGATTTCATTTCTGGACCGAGCGAAATATCGACGTTACGCAACTTCGCGAATGAAAACACAGGCGCTTTCACATATACCCCTTCGCTTTCTTCTTTTAATCCGGTGTAGTAACCAAGCTCGTTTAACTTTGCGCCTAAAATGACTTTTGTTGCGATGTTTGCCATCGGCACGTTCGTAATTTTACTTAAAAACGGAACGGTGCGGCTTGAACGTGGATTCACTTCTAACACGTACACATCGCCGTCATATAGTACGAACTGAATGTTTAACAGTCCAACGATGCGCAATCCTTTTGCCAACGCAATCGTATAGTCAACAATTTGTTGTTGAATGTCTTTTGATAACGTTTGTGGCGGATAGACGGCAATCGAATCGCCAGAATGAACGCCTGCGCGCTCAATATGCTCCATAATGCCTGGGATAAATACATCTTCCCCATCGGAAATCGCATCGACTTCAATTTCTTTTCCAATTAAATAACGGTCAATTAATACGGGATGTTGCGGATTCACTTTCACCGCATACTCCATATAATGTAGCAACTCTTCTTTTTTATAGACGATTTCCATCGCACGACCACCGAGCACATACGACGGGCGCACGAGAACAGGATATCCGATGTCTTCAGCGATGCGGACCGCTTCTTCAATGGAAAACGCTGTTTTTCCTTTCGGTTGCGGAATGCCGAGTTGCGCAAGCGTCCGTTCAAATTTGTCGCGGTTTTCGGCACGATCTAAATCTTCAAGCGATGTGCCGAGAATGCGCACCCCACGCGCCGCTAATTCCGCCGCTAAATTGATCGCTGTTTGCCCACCAAATTGGACGATGACGCCGATCGGTTGTTCTAAATCGATGACGTGCATCACATCTTCAATCGTTAACGGTTCAAAGTACAACTTATCGGAAATGCTAAAGTCGGTTGAAACCGTTTCTGGATTGTTGTTAATAATAATCGCTTCATATCCCGCTTCTTTAATCGCCCATACACAATGAACGGTCGCGTAGTCAAACTCAATTCCTTGCCCGATCCGAATCGGACCAGAACCGAGAACGACAACACTTTCACGCGTTGTAACAATAGATTCGTTTTCTTCTTCATATGTGCTGTAATAATACGGCGTTTCCGATTCGAATTCCGCTGCGCACGTATCGACCATTTTATATACCGGCGTAATGCAAGCGCGTTTCCGTATCTCATACACGTCTCGTTCAGTCATCTGCCAATATTTCGCAATCGCCACATCAGAAAAGCCCATTTCTTTCGCTTTTTTTAGTATGTCGATATTGCCAACATGTTCGCGTAAAACGGATTCGTACTTCACAATGCCTTCAATTTTTGTTAAAAAGAACGGATCGATTTGGCTCCATGCATGCACTTGTTCGACCGTTACACCGCGGCGAAACGCTTCCGCAATGTAAAATAACCGTTCATCGCCCGCTTTTTGAATACGCTTTTGTATCAATGCATCATCGACTTGTTCTTTTAATTCTAAATGATAGACGTTCGTTTCAAGTGAGCGCACCGCTTTTAATAGCGACTGTTCAAACGTGCGCCCGATCGCCATCACTTCCCCTGTCGCTTTCATTTGCGTACCGAGATGGCGGTTCGCTGATTCGAATTTGTCGAACGGAAAGCGCGGAATTTTTGTGACGACGTAATCGAGCGTTGGCTCAAAGCAAGCGTACGTTTTTCCTGTGACTGGATTCATCATTTCATCAAGCGTTAAACCAACGGCAATTTTTGCGGCAAGCTTCGCAATCGGATACCCTGTCGCTTTTGATGCAAGCGCCGATGAGCGACTCACGCGCGGGTTCACTTCAATGACGTAATATTGGAAGCTGTGCGGATCAAGGGCAAGTTGAACGTTGCAGCCCCCTTCTATGCCGAGCGCGCGAATGATGCGCAGCGAGGCGTTGCGCAATAGCTGATATTCACGATCGCTTAACGTTTGACTTGGCGCGACGACGATGGAATCGCCCGTATGAATACCGACGGGATCAATATTTTCCATATTGCAAACGACGATGGCGTTGTCTTTCGAATCGCGCATGACTTCGTATTCAATTTCTTTATAGCCTGCGATACTTTTTTCTAATAAACATTGATGAACGGGGCTCATTTTTAAGCCGCTTGAAACGATATCGACAAGCTCTTCTTCGTTCGTACAAATGCCTCCGCCTGTTCCACCGAGCGTAAATGCCGGGCGAACGATGACCGGATATCCGATTTGTGAAACGAACGCATACGCCTCTTGTAAACTATGTACGATGGAACTTTCTGGCACCGGCTCGCCAAGCTCGTTCATAAGGGCTCGGAATTGTTCACGGTCTTCCGCTTTTTCAATCGCTTCTAATTTCGTGCCGAGAATTTCAACACCGCACTCTTCAAGCACTCCTGCTTTTGCTAATTCGACCGCTAAGTTTAATCCCGTCTGTCCGCCAAGCGTCGGCAAAATGGCATCGGGCCGTTCTTTCCGAATGACGCGCGAGACAAATTCGAGCGTTAACGGTTCCATGTATACTTTGTCAGCAATTTGTGTATCGGTCATAATCGTTGCCGGGTTGGAGTTGACGAGAATGACTTTATATCCTTCTTCTTTTAACGCTAAACATGCTTGCGTCCCCGCATAATCGAACTCCGCTGCTTGCCCGATGACAATCGGTCCAGAACCGATGACGAGAATCGTTTCAATATCTTGACGTTTAGGCATGGACGACACCTCTTTCTTTTTTAAACTGTTCAATCATCGCAATAAAATCGTCGAATAAACCGTTTGCGTCTTCTGGACCTGGCGACGCTTCCGGATGATATTGCACGGTAAACGCAGGAACGTCGCGGTGGCGAAGCCCTTCAATCGTTCCGTCGTTTAATGCGATGTGCGTCACTTCTAGCCGTGTGTGACGAAGCGACTGCTCTGTAACGGTATAGCCGTGATTTTGTGAAGTAATTGCTACTTTTCCTGTTTGGAGATGTTTCACAGGGTGATTGGAACCTCGATGACCGAACTTCATTTTTTCTGTATTCGCCCCACAAGCGAGTGCAAATAGTTGATGACCGAGACATATACCAAAAAGTGGAACGTTACCAAGTATGTGTTGAATCATGTCAATCGCTTCTGGTACGTCTTTCGGATCCCCAGGTCCGTTCGATAACATGACACCGTCGGGATGCCATTGCAATACTTCTTCGGCCGTTGCGTTGTACGGTAACACGATGACATCGCAATGGCGTTTATTTAATTCACGCAAAATGCCGTGCTTCATGCCAAAGTCGATTAAAACGATGCGATGGCCACGCCCTGGGCTAACGTATGGGCTTTTTGTCGATACGCGTTTCACTTGATCGCGCGCAAGCTCCGTTTCTTTTAAATAAGCGACTGCCTCCGTCACAGACACGTCCATGTCGCAAATCATCCCTTTTAACGTGCCGTATTGACGAATAATGCGCGTCAGTTTCCGCGTATCGACACCTGCTAAGCCGGGGATATTTTTCATGCGCAAATATTCGTCAATCGTTAGCTCACTTCGCCAATTGGACGGAGATAGGCACGCTTCTTTCACAATAAATCCAAACACATGCGGTTCGATTGATTCGAAATCGTCGCGGTTGACGCCGTAGTTTCCGATCAATGGATACGTCATCGTTACGATTTGTCCGCAATACGACGGGTCCGTTAAAATTTCTTGATATCCTGTCATTCCTGTGTTAAAAACGACTTCACCGACTGTTTGTCGTTCACTTCCAAACGCTTCGCCAACAAAACGTGTACCATCTTCTAAAATGAGTTGTCGTTTCATTCTCCTCTTCCTTTCTGCCAAACCATTTTTCCAGCTACAATCGTCATCGTTGGCCACCCTTTACATGTCCAGCCTGCAAACGGTGTATTTTTTCCTTTCGATACAAACGTGTTTGGATCAATGGCTTGTTCGATATGTAAATCGATAACGACGAAATCTGCTTTGGCGCCAACTTTTAGTTCCCCGCCGTCAATGCGAAACGTCTCGGCTGGTTTTTTTGAAAGCCAGTCAACAAGCTGTTTTAACGTACATATTCCTTTTTCAACAAAATGCGTATATAAAAGCGGAAAGGCCGTTTCTAATCCGACGATGCCAAACGGTGCAAGCACCATCCCTTCGCTTTTTTCTTCCTTTGTATGTGGCGCATGATCGGTGGCAATAAAATCAATCGTTCCATCAAGCAATCCTTCGATTAACGCCTGTTGATCTTCTTTCGTTCGCAACGGTGGATTCATTTTAAAGTTCGCATCTAACATTGGGATGTCTTCATCACAAAGCAGTAAATGGTGCGGAGTCACTTCAGCAGTGACGCGAATTCCTGCTTGTTTCGCCTCGCGCACGATGCGCACCGACTGTTTCGTGCTTATATGACAAACGTGGTAGTGACACCCGGTTGCTTCGGCTAGCAACACATCGCGGGCAATATGTACCGATTCACAAACGGAAGGAATGCCAGAAAGTCCATACCGTTTTGCAAATGAACCGTCGTGTACGCATCCTTTATATGTGAGCGTTTCGTCTTCACAATGTGCGACAATAGGCATATCGAGAGCTGCCGCTTGTTGCATCGCTTCATACATGATGCGCGCGCTTTGCACGCCAACGCCATCGTCTGTAAACGCAAACGCTCCTGCTTCTTTTAAGGCCGCGAAATCGACAAGCTGTTTTCCTGCTTGGCGCACTGTAATCGAAGCATACGGTAAGACGCGCACGTGCGCCGTTTCGCGAATGCGGTTCACGAGCCACTCCATTTGTTGTTTCGTATCAGGTACTGGTTTTGTGTTTGGCATCGCTGCAATCGTTGTAAATCCACCTTTTGCCGCAGCGAGCGTACCTGTCGCGATCGTTTCTTTATGCTCGCCGCCCGGCTCACGTAAATGAACGTGTACGTCGACAAATCCTGGCGCGACAAATTGCCCATCCACATCAATGACTTCATCACCGGCGTCTGCATGAAGGTCATGTGCGATTCGAACGATACGACCTCCAGCAACTTTTATATCCGTCTGTATAAGTTCACCTTGCTCATTAAGCAAACGCGCACGTTTGAAAATGATAGCCATGTTTCGCTCCCCCTTTTTGTAATGCTCGTTTTAAAACAGCCATGCGCACGTATACGCCGTTTTCCATTTGTTTAAAAATGCGTGATCGTTCACATTCAACGAGTTCACTTGCGATTTCTACATCGCGATTGACTGGAGCCGGATGTAAAATGATGCTCGTGTTTTTCATTTGTTTTTCTCGCGCGATCGTTAAACCGTACTGTTCATGATATTGCTCTTTCGTCCATCCCATTTTTTCTTCATGACGCTCGTGCTGAATGCGAAGGAGCATGACGACGTCTGCTTCTTTCACTGCCGTGTCAAGATCGACGTATGTGCCGTACGGATTCGTTATATCTTGCCACTCAGGAGGGCTGCAAAAGAAGACGTTTGCGCCGAGCCTTGTTAATATTTCAGCATTCGAACGTGCTACTCGGCTATGACGAATGTCACCGACAATGGCAACATTCAGTCCGATAAATGTGCCAAATTGTTGACGAATCGTCAGTAAATCTAATAACGATTGCGTCGGATGATGACCGCACCCGTCGCCTGCATTAATGATCGGAATATCAATCGTATGGCGCAATGGTTCAAAGTAATGATCGGATGGGTGGCGAATGACGACCGCTTCCACACCGATCGCTTGCAACGTCCGAATCGTATCGTACAACGTTTCTCCTTTTTGGACGCTCGACATCTCTGCATCAAACGGAATGACTTCAACCCCAAGTTTTCGTTCCGCTATTTCAAAACTACATTTTGTGCGCGTGCTCGGCTCAAAAAATAAGTTGGCAACAAACGTTTGTTTATTGACTTTCCACGTGTCACCGTTCGCAAATCGTTCCGCTTCATGCAAAATGGCGAGCACTTCATCAACCGAGAGTTCTGCTAACGTTAGTAAATGCATATAAACTCCTCCTTTTTAGTAAAAAAACACCTTGCCGAGCGAGGCAAGGTGTTTACAAGCATGAGGAAAGAGACCGTTTCGATGAACGGATTTCCTCTAGCACACCTTTGTAAGCCTCGCTGGACTTCTTTTAAAAGGTGTGTTATGCGACATCATGTTTTTGTTCAAATACGCTATCCGACACTTTCGGGCGACCAGGCAAAATGAGGTTTAATACGATACCTGTGATTGCCGCAAGCGCCATACCGTGCACTTCAAATTGTTCTGATACTTTCACAACCGCATCCCCGATGCCGATGACGAGAATAACTGATGAGATGACTAAGTTTCGTTTGTCACCAAAGTCGATTTTACTATCGACAAGCATGCGCAAACCTGAAGAAGCGATAATTCCGAACAGTAAGATCGATACGCCACCCATGACCGGCGTCGGAATCGAGCTAATAAGCGCCGTCACTTTTCCTAAAAATCCGAACGCGATCGCCAGCACAGCCGCACCAGCTAACACATATACGCTATATACGCGCGTAATCGCTAACACGCCGATATTTTCTCCGTATGTCGTCTTTGGCGGACCGCCGATGAGGGCTGAAATCATCGTCGCTAATCCATCACCGAAAATCGAGCGATGTAAACCTGGTTCTTTAATGTAATCGCGCCCAACGACTTTGCTTAATACGAGCTGATGACCGATATGTTCAGATAATGTCACAATGGCTACAGGCACCATCAAAAGCACAATATCGAGCGTCACGCGTACATCGTAATGAACGAACGGTAACAAGAAATCAGGCGTCTCAATCCATTTTGCTTTTGCCACCCCTGATAAATCGACGACGCCGACAGCTAACGCGTACACGTAGCCGACGATAATGCCCATCAAAACAGGTACTAAGCTAAACATTCCTCTTGATAAAATCGAAAACATAATCGTTGCAGCAAGCGTCACAACTGCAACAGAAAAGTGCGTTAAGCTATACTTTCCATCTGGGCCGTTCATCGCCATGCTGACGGCAACGTTTGCTAATCCTAAGCCGATGACGATAATGACCGGACCGACGACGATCGGCGGAAGTAAATTCATAATCCAACGATAACCTGCTTTTTTAATCGCTAAAGCGACGATGCCATATACGAGACCGGCTAAAAAACTTCCGATCATCGCCGCACCCGGACCACCAGCTGCTTTCGCTGCAATAATTGGCGTAATAAACGCGAACGATGAGCCGAGGTAAGCAGGTACTTGCCATTTTGTCACGATTAAAAAGGCGATTGTACCGAGTCCGCTTGAAATGAGCGCCATCGCTGGACTTAACCCGACCAAATATGGCACTAAAATGGTGGCACCAAACATCGCAAATAAATGTTGTAAACTAAGTGTAACAAGCTGTCCGAAAGAAGGAACATCTTTCACGTCTAATACTGGTTTATTCATCTTCTCTCTCCCTTTCTTTTTATTAAAAAACCCTCTTTGTCCGTACGAAGGCACAAAGAGGGTATAGGAAACGAATCCCCTTTGTCAGCCTCGCTGGACTGCCTTTAAAAAGGGTGCTTTATTCATGTATGCTCACTTGATCGATGTCGTCCACTTCTTTTAATTCGACGACAATTCTTTCTGCGCTTGATGTCGGGATGTTTTTGCCGACGAAATCGGCACGAATCGGCAATTCGCGATGACCGCGGTCAACGAGAACAGCTAATTGAATTTGCGCCGGGCGACCGAGATCCATAACGGCATCCATGGCGGCGCGCACCGTTCGGCCTGTAAATAATACGTCATCAACTAAAACGACTTTTCGATTTGTAACGGAAAATGGGACGTCCGTTCCTTTCACAAGCGGTTCACGATCGTCTGTTTTTACTGTTAAATCATCACGGTATAACGTAATATCTAACTCGCCAACAGGAATAGACGTTCCTTCAATTTGTTCAATGCGTTCAGCTAATCGTTTTGCTAAGTAAATGCCGCGCGTTTTAATACCGATGAGGACGCAACCGTCAATCCCTTTATTGCGCTCAATAATTTCGTGAGCAATGCGCGTCAACGCGCGTCGAATCGCTTGTTCGTCTAATACAATTGCCTTTTGCATCGTTCCACCTCCATACAAAAAACCCTCTCACCGTTTGGCGAGAGGGTATATGTAGGCATACGTCACCTAAATCCGACACCTTCTCAGCCTCACGGGACTGAACTTAAAGGTCTTTGTTCACTTGAACTCATTGTACGTTTCTTTTTTTCGTTTGTCAACGATTATTTCGCAACATGTCGAGCAATCGCTCAAATTCGTGAGGAATCGGGGCTTCAAACTGCAAATATTCGCCCGTGCGCGGATGTTGAAATCCTAATACGCCAGCGTGAAGCGCCTGTCCGTCAATCGGCAACGTTTTGCGTGGACCGTATTTTGGATCTCCGGCAAGCGGATAGCCAATGTATTTCATATGCACACGAATTTGATGCGTCCGCCCTGTTTCAAGCTGACATTCAACGAACGTATAATGTTCAAATCGTTCGAGGACGCGAAAATGTGTCACCGCTTCTTTTCCGTTTTCCACAACGGCCATGCTTTGACGATCGCGTGGGTCGCGCCCGATTGGGGCATCAATCGTCCCGTAATCGTGCGGAATGACACCGTGAACGATCGCGACATATTTGCGCGTCACCGTTTTGTTTACAAGTTGATTGACAAGCGACTCATGCGCCAAATCGTTTTTGGCAATCATTAATAAACCGGACGTATCTTTATCGATGCGATGAACGATGCCCGGTCGAAGCACACCGTTAATGCCGGAAAGGTCTTGACAATGTGCAAGTAACGCGTTAACAAGCGTCCCGTGCATATGACCTGGCGCTGGATGAACGACCATGCCGCGCGGCTTATTGACAACGAGCACGTCCGCATCTTCGTAATAAATATCAAGCGGAATTGGCTCCGGTGCGACATCTAACGGCTCCGGACTCGGAATGGAAATGACCACTTCATCATCGACATGGCATTTGTAGTTCGGTTTCACCGCTTTACCGTTCACGAGCACATGCCCTTCTTTTAACCATTGTTGTACTTGAGAACGCGACCATTGTTCATTTAGTTCAGCAATGACTTTATCAATGCGCTCTCCATCGTGTTGTTCTTCAATCGTGAGTTGAATTTGCTCCATCGCTCATTCCCTTTCGTTGTTTTTCTTCGGTCCATGTATAAATAAACATGAGCGCAACACCGATTGTCAATGCTGCATCGGCGACGTTAAAAATCGGGAAGCTATAATTGAAAATATACGTATGCACAAAATCGACAACTTCTTTTCGAAATACGCGATCAATAAAGTTCCCGAGCGCGCCGCCAAGCATCAATCCAAGCGCGATGCCAAACAGCCGTTGCGTCGGTTGCAACCGTTGAATGTATATGACGATGCCGACAACGACGACAATTGTAATCAAATAAAACAGCCAAAATTGTCCTTGCAACATGCCCCATGCCGCTCCACGATTGCGATGCGATGTCATATATAACACGTTTTCAATAATCGGAATGCTTTCGCCTAATTCCATATAGCGAACGACGAGCCATTTCGTCCATTGGTCAATCAATATCACGACAAAAGCAAGCAAATAATATAACATTATACCCCTCCAAAGCGAAATTCTTTTTCATTTTATCACAAACAATCCCGTTACAGAAAACTTACAAGACTTTATAAAAAACTTATAAAAGTCTATGTTTCCTTCCTTGTTCATCGCGCCCGATTTCGCGAAAAGCTACTCTCGTTTCTTTGACGCTCCGAAGGCTTCACTTCCCCACTAACGTATGGGTACATGTTGTGCTTTACTTGGCATAGTTTTTCAAGTTGATGCTTGCGTTGAGGTCGCGATCCATTTCTATCCCGCAAGCTTCACAGCGATACGTCCGTTCGGATAAAGAAAGCTTCTCTTTTACATGACCGCAACAGCTACACTTTTTGCTTGACGGATAAAACCGATCCGCCACGATCAACTCGATCCCATGCCATGCACATTTGTACGTCATTTGCCGCTTGAACTCGTGGAATGTTTGTTGTTGAATCGCTTTCGATAGCTTGCGATTTTTTAACATGCCACTTGTATTCAAGTCTTCCATCACGACATACGCTGGCTTGGTTTTCACCAACGTCGTGGTGATGTGGTGGGTATAGTTTAGCTGGGTATTTTTTAGCCTTCGGCGTTTTTTCAAAACAAGGAATTCTAGTTTCTTGATGTTTTCCGTTTTTCTGTAACGGAATTCCCCCCTTTCTGTTTGGATTTTGTTCATTTCATATTTTCGCGATATTTTTCTTTGCATTCGCTTCATTTGTTTTTCAAGCTTTTTCACTTGAGGCATGTGATGGATGTTAGGAAATGTCATCCCATTGCTGACGGTAGCGAACGATTTTACTCCCAAATCAATACCAATGCCTTCGTTGTATGTTCCATGTTTCACTTCCGCTTCCTCTACACCGACCGTTAAAAACCAATGAAGTCCGTCAAACACGATGCGCGGATTGACATACTTTATATGTGCACCGTGAGGAATACGTCCTCTTTCAGCAAGACGGATCCAATTGAATGTCTGTCTATTTTTCTTTTTAGAAGGCGTCAGTTTTTCTAGTTTCACATGCGTGTCGGTGATTTTGATTTTCGATGTATCTTGATAAAAGCTCGGTCGCGTTCGTTTTTTCGTTTTAAACTTTGGAAACTTCGCCCGTCCTTCAAAAAAGTTTTTGTAAGCTTGACACGCGTCTTTGATCGCTTGTTTTGTGATGTTGTTTGAGAATTGATTGAGCCAACTGTACTCTTTCGTTTGTTTGAGCTGCGTTAATCTTTTTCTTAGTTCGCCATCACTTAAAAATTTGCCACCTTGTTTATCATTTTCTTGTTGTTGCGCTAATGCAAAGTTATACGCCCATCTGGCAACACCTGCGCATTGAAAAAGCTTCGTCTTTTGCTTATTGTTGGGCAGAAGCATGACTTTGTACGCGCGAATCATCTTCTCCCAGCCCCTTTTTGACTTTTTTTACATAAAATGATCATCAGATTTTTACAAAATTTTTATAAATATTTATACATTTATCATGAACAGTCAAAAACCCCCTTGAAAGAGAGGGGGGATATGTGTTATTGCTTGACAATTGTCGCACAACGTGGACATAGCTCTGGGTGGTCTGCATCTTCGCCGACTGTCGGTGTAACGACCCAGCAACGTGCGCACGTTTTTCCTTCCGCTTGTTTGACGACAATCGCTGTTTTCGTAAATGTTTGCGCCTCGTTCGGTGCATCAGCAAACGTTCCACCAATCGAAAACGCGGAAACGATTAATAGCTGTTTCATATCTTCTTCAATTGAATCGATGAGCGCTTTCGTGTCGTCAGTCGGATATAAAATGACGTGCGCCGTTAGCGACTTGCCGATTAGTTTTTCATTGCGTGCCACTTCTAGCGCTTTTAATACTTCATCGCGCAATTCCATAAACGCATCCCATTTTTCAACGATGCGATCGGCATCATCAATATGCACGGCTTCTGGCATATCGACAAGCTGTACGCTTTCTTCTTTAACGTGTGGAATGTACGACCACACTTCATCTGCCGTATGCGGTAAAATTGGCGCAACAAGTTTCGTTAACGCTACAAGCGTTTCATACAACACCGTTTGAATTGAACGACGTTCATGATTATTGGCTGCTTCGATGTACAACACGTCTTTTGAAAAATCGAAGTAAAAAGCGCTTAAATCGACGGTGCAGAAGTTGTTTATTTCATGGTAAATCGTCGCAAATTCATACGTTTCATACGCTTGTTTTACTTTTTCGATGAGACGATTTAATTTAATGAGCATGTAACGGTCCACTTCGCGCAACTGCTCGATCGCTACCGTATGTTCTGCAGGATTGAAATCGAATAAGTTCCCGAGCATGAAACGGAACGTGTTGCGAATTTTACGATATACTTCTGCGACTTGTTTTAAAATGTTGTCAGAAATGCGCACGTCCGCTTGATAGTCGACAGAAGCAACCCAAAGACGCAAAATGTCGGCACCAAGCTGTTCCATGACTTTTGCTGGTACGACGACGTTGCCGAGCGATTTGCTCATTTTTCGTCCTTCGCCATCTAGTACGAAGCCATGGCTTAATACGCCTTTATACGGCGCTTTTCCGGTAACTGCAACCGCGGTGGAGAGCGATGAGTTAAACCAGCCGCGATATTGGTCGGACCCTTCTAAATAAAGATCTGCTGGACGTTGTAAATCGTCCCGTTCTTCTAGTACCGCTTGATGGGAAGAACCAGAGTCGAACCAAACGTCCATAATATCTGTTTCTTTCGTAAAGCGTCCGTTCGGGCTACCTGGATGCGTAAACCCTTCTGGGAGCAAATCTTTCGCTTCGCGCTCAAACCAAACGTTTGAACCGTATTGGCGGAACAAGTTCGATACGTGTTCAATCGTTTCGTCTGTAATAATCGGTTCACCGTTTTCCGCATAAAAGACTGGAATCGGTACGCCCCACGCACGTTGGCGCGAAATGCACCAGTCGCCACGATCGCGAATCATGTTGTGGATGCGAATTTCACCCCATGCTGGCACCCATTTCGTTTCTTCGACAGCTTTCAATAATTGATCGCGAATTTTGTCGATGGACGCAAACCATTGAGCTGTCGCACGGAAAATTGTCGGTTGTTTCGTCCGCCAATCGTGCGGATACGAGTGCGTAATAAACGATAGTTTTAATAAAGCACCTACTTCTTGTAGCTTTTCTGTAATCGCTTTGTTTGCGTCATCGTAAAACATGCCGGCAAACCCTGGCGCTTCTTCCGTCATATAGCCGCGCTCATCGACAGGGCAAAGAACACCTAAACCGTATTTTTGACCGACGATAAAGTCGTCTTCCCCGTGTCCTGGGGCCGTATGAACGCAACCGGTTCCGGCGTCTGTTGTGACGTGTTCGCTACAAATGACGAGCGAATCACGGTCGTAAAACGGATGTTTCGCAACGACGTATTCGAGTTCGCTTCCTTTCACTGTTTTTAATACAGTCACATGTTCCCAGCCAATTTCTTTTTGTACCGATTGTAATAACTCCGATGCAACGACGTATTTGCCACCATCTGCCTCAACGACGCTATATTGCAACTGTGGATGCACAGCGATACCTAAGTTCGCTGGAATCGTCCATGGCGTTGTCGTCCAAATGACGATTTTTTCGTCGCCATCAAGCACCCCTTTTCCGTCTTTGACAGGAAAAGCGACGTAAATCGATGGGGAACGTTTGTCTTTGTACTCGATTTCCGCTTCGGCAAGCGCCGATTCGCTTGATGGAGACCAATACACAGGCTTTAATCCTTTATAAATTAATCCTTTTTTCGCCATTTCACCAAACACTTTAATTTGTTGTGCTTCATATTCTGGCGTTAACGTAATGTAAGGATTGTCCCAATCGCCGCGCACACCAAGGCGTTTAAATTGTTCGCGCTGGCGGTCAATTTGCTCGTATGCATATTGCTCACATAACTTACGAAACTCCGCAACGCTCATTTCTTTCCGATTGACGCCTTTATTTTTCGTCAGCGCCGTTTCAATCGGCAAGCCATGCGTATCCCAGCCCGGTACGTACGGGGCACAATAGCCGCTCATTGACTTATAGCGAACGATAAAGTCTTTTAAAATTTTATTAAGGGCATGTCCCATATGAATGTCGCCGTTCGCATACGGCGGTCCGTCATGCAATACGAAAAGCGGGCGATCTTTTGTACGCTCTTGCACTTTACGATAAATGTCCATTTCATCCCATTTTGCTTGCATTTGTGGTTCACGTTGTGGAAGATTTCCGCGCATCGGGAAATCCGTTTTTGGCATGAGTAACGTATCTTTGTAATCCATTTTGTTTACCTCCTTTTATGTAAATAAAAAAACCTTCCCATGCCCAAAAGGGACGAGAAGGTCTCGCGGTACCACCCTTGTTGACTATGTAAACATAGCCCACTTGACATTCGTAACGGGAATGACGCGCCGTGGCCTACTATTTGTTCAGCACGGAACTCCGGGGTGATTTTCATTCTTTCGCTTATGCCGAGCTTCCACCGCCCTCGGCTCGCTGTAATAAGCTGATGAAAGAACTACTGTCCCCTTCATCGTTTTTGCGATATAACTGTATTCGATATTATAGGCAATCACAATAGCCATCGTCAAGACTCTGTTATTTCTTGTACCGCTTCATCATCAAGCTTGTAATCTAATAAATGATCCCAGTCGCCGCTATTTAACATATCAAGCTGCGCTTCAATTAACATTTTAAAACGATTGCGGAACACTTTCGCTTGACGCTTTAGTTCTTCCACTTCCATCGCGATTTTTCGCGTTTTTGCGAGCGCCTCACTAATGATGCGATCTGCATTTTTCTCCGCCTCTTTAATGATGAGCTTCGCTTCTTTTTGCGCGTTTCGCTTCACTTCTTCGGCTGTTTCTTGCGCAATTAAAATCGATTTATTTAACGTTTCTTCGATATTTGTAAAATAGTTGAGTTTTTCCGTCAGCTCTCGCACTTTTTCCTCAAGCTGCTTTTTTTCACGCAAAATCATTTCATAGTCTTTAATGACTTGATCTAAAAACTCGTTCACTTCATCTTCATCATATCCGCGAAAGCCTCGGCTAAATTCTTTATTATGAATATCTAACGGCGTTAATGGCATGCGGCCCACCTCCATCTTATGTACGTACCGTATGTTTCGACATGTTTTGCGAAAATCCTTCTTTTATTTTGCTTTTTCGACAACGATGCGCCATTTTTCTTTTTTTGTTTGCCCGACAATCGCTTGCAGTCGGCAGCGCCCATACCCGCGTAATGACAATAAATCACCTTCTTGGCACTCCATATGAGCTTGGTCAACCGTTTTCCAATTCACTTTCACGAAGTTTTGGGCAATGCAAGCTTGTGCTTTTTGGCGTGATATGCGAAAACATTGCGCTAAAATGGCGTCAAGTCGCAAAGAAGAAACGGTAAAAGTTTCTTCTTCCCATTCTTCTTTCACAGCGAGAAGTTGCGAAAGCGGTTGTTCTTCTAACGATACTTTTGCTTTTCCAATCGTTGTGACGTTCATTTTCACAAACGTTGCAATTTCTTTAGCGACGACAAACTGAATGATATCATCAACGATGACGATATCGCCAAATTTTTCACGCTTCACACCGAGTGACAAAAGGGCACCGAGCACGTCACGATGCCCGAGTGTAACAAATTTTTTTGGATAGCGAACGGAAAACAACGATAGTTGAAAATCATCTTCATTCGGTTGCATGTAAGTCGGATATAGCAGTGCTCGCTTTCGTTCAACAGATGATGAGCCACCAAAAAAAGCAACGTGCACTTCATCGTGATGGCCGACAATCGAGCGGACGATTTGTTGTTCGCGCGGAGTTAAAAAATCTGTGAGCTTCGGAGCATATTGTTCCGTGACAAGCCGCTTCCATTCGCAAACGAGATCAATAAAATGATGCTCTTCCTTGCGAAAATGTTGATAAATGTCCATTACAACCCTCGAATGACCATGTCGACTAATCCGTAAACGCCCGCCGTCGCAAAACGTAACACAAGCAAGGCGACGATCGGAGAAATGTCGATCATGCCAATCGGCGGAATAAAGCGACGAAACGGCTCTAAATACGGCTCACAAATGTTGGCGAGAAATTGACCAATTTTTGTTTCACGCGCATTCGGAAACCATGACATTAAAATGTAAACAATAATCGCGTACGAATATACTTCAATGACGGTTGCTAGAAAATTTGCTATTTGATACAAAATTACCACCTCTTTATTGTCGGTTCATCGTCAGAAACGATCGAAATGGATCCACTTACATCTACATTATCCGGCGTGCATAAAAAAATGGTAGAGCCGACTTGTTGAATGTCTCCGCCAATCGCATACACCGTTCCGCTTAAAAAGTCGACAATGCGCCGCGCTTGATCACGGTCAACACGATGAACGTTTACGACGACAGCACGCCGATTTTTTAAATGGTCGGCAATTTCTTGTACTTCCGCATATGCGCGCGGCTCAAATAAGACGAGCTTGGACGATTTTTGTACACTTTGTAAACTCACAACATTTTGTTTTTGTTCGGCTTTCGGTTGTTGAACGACTTCTTCTTCCTCGTATTCATCTTCTTCCCATTTTTCTTCATCTAAATCGAAAAAATCGCGAATTTTTTTCACAAATCCCATCATTCCACCTCCTCTTCACCGACAAGACATGTACCGAGGCGAAGAAACGTTGCTCCTTCTTCGACTGCAATTACGTAGTCGTTTGACATCCCCATGGACAATTGTGTACAAGGGGCGTGCGGCAATTGTTTTTCTTGTACTTGTTCTTTTAACTCGCGCAACGTCCGAAAACAGCGACGAATCGTCGCCTCATCGTCCGTATATGGCGCCATCGTCATTAATCCGACAACTTCAATACGTGAAAAAGCAGATAATGTTTCAATAAACGGCAATACGTCTTTTGGCGCTAGCCCGTGTTTCGATTGCTCCCCTGAAACATTGACTTGCACGAAACATTTGATCGTTCGATTCGCTCGTTTGTTAATTTCTTCTGCTAATGAAAGACGGTCGAGCGAATGAACGTAGTCAACGTAATCGATGATTTGTTTCACTTTTCTTGATTGCAACGTGCCGATAAAATGCCATGTTGCTTCTTTTCCGATTGTTTCGTATTTTTGTAAAAAACCGTCGGTACGACTTTCGCCTAAATGAACGATGCCCGCATCGATCGCCTCTTTTGCTCGCGCGATGCTGACATATTTTGTCACTGCCACAATTTGAACGTCTGATGCGTTTCGTCCTGTTTTTTCACACGCTTTAGCAATATGTTGTTGAATTGTTTGTAGCCGTTGTTTGACCGACATATCATTCCCTCCAGCCAATAAGCGCCATCATTCTTCCTGTTTTGCCACCGTCGCGTCGGTGAGAGAAAAATAATGACTGCTCACAGCTTGTGCAATACGATGAAACAGCGATACGTTCGCTCGGAACACCTGCTTGTTGCAAAAGCTGTTTATTCATTTCTTTTAAGTCGAGCGCATACTGTCCCTTACTTGTTTCATTATAAAGAGATTGTGGCGAGTTGACTAGCGCCTTTTGAACGAATTCAATGACGCGATCATCGACGACGTAACAACAACGGCCGATCGACGGACCGATGACGACGTAAATATCATCAGCCCCTTCTTCGTTCCATCGCTTCACCATTTCACCCGCGATGTTATGCACCGTTCCTTTCCAGCCGGCATGTGCAAGTCCAATTAGCTTTTTACTTGGCGAAAAAAAGTAAAGCGGAACGCAATCCGCAAAACAAAGCGCCAACATCAGTTGTCGTTCGTTCGTATACAGCCCGTCTGTATGAGGTACAGCGGTATCGTACGCGCGTACCCCTTTTCCTGCATGATTGTTCGTCACTTTTTCGATGTGTACGCCATGCACTTGATCGGCACATACCCAGCGATCAAGCGAAACGTTTAACTGCTCGGCTACTTTTTTTCGATTTTCATATACGACATCGCAATCGTCTGCGACATGCATGCCGAGGTTTAACGTGGCAAACGCCCCTGTGCTCACTCCGCCTCGTTTTGTCGTAAACGCAACGCTCACATTTTCCCATCCATCAAACAAAAGCAACGACTCGTGCGCTTGTCGAAATATTTCATTCATCGTTCGACATCCTTTGTACAATTTTATCACTTTTTTTCCTATTTTATCACAGCTTGCCGAAAACGTGAATTATTCATCGCCATCTAATCGAACGAGAATGACGTCGGCACCAACTTTCACAATATCGCGCCACGGAATAATAATTTCATCCGTTCGTCCAAATAAACCGAGCACCTTCCCTGCACCGATAATGATGATAGCTTCAATTTGACCGGTCGTTAAATTAATATCAATATCTCCAATATTTCCAAGCCGTTTGCCGTTTGCGACATTGACGACGTCTTTTTGTTGGAGTTCAGAAATTTTCACCATGTTCCCCCGCTCCTTTTCTTCTTTCTATCTCCTATATGTATGCGTAAATCGAAGGTTGTAGTCATGTTGAAAGCATAGAAAAACCCCCAGCTGTGTGGGGGATGTTACCATTGAATATTTTTATTCATTTGTTTAATGGCCGCTTTTTCTAAACGAGATACTTGCGCTTGGGAAATCCCGATTTCTTCGGCCACTTCCATTTGTGTCTTCCCTTGAAAAAATCGTTTGCGGATAATCATTTTTTCGCGCTCATTTAGCCGACGTAGCCCTTCTTTCAGTGCGATTTCCTCAATCCAATTTATATCACGGTTTTTCTCATCACTCAGCTGGTCCATCACATAAATTGGGTCGCCACCATCGTTGTAAATCGGTTCAAATAAGGAAACAGGATCTTGAATCGCATCCAATGCAAACACAATTTCTTCGTGTGGGACGTCTAAAATTTTTGCAATTTCTTCTGCTGTCGGTTCTTTTGCTGTTTCGCTCATCATTTTTTCGCGCACTTGTAGCGCTTTGTATGCAATATCGCGCAGCGAGCGGGACACGCGAATCGGGTTATTGTCACGTAAATATCGGCGGATTTCACCAATAATCATCGGTACAGCATACGTTGAAAATTTCACGTTTTGACTTAAATCAAAATTATCAATCGATTTCATAAGTCCGATACAGCCGACTTGAAACAAATCGTCGACATATTCACCACGATTGTTAAATCGCTGAATGACGCTTAATACGAGCCGTAAATTCCCGTTGATTAATTTTTCGCGTGCCGATATGTCACCGGCTTGCATTTGGCGGAATAGTTCACGCATTTCTTCGTTTTTCAGTACGGGAAGTTTCGATGTATCAACGCCGCAAATTTCAACTTTGTTTCTTGCCATGTCTTTCCCTCCTTGCAGGAGATGCTGTCAGCTTTCAGTATCTCCTTCGAAGGGAAAAATATGCATTACATCATTTTGTTAAACTCTTTTCGCAATCGTTTAATAATTCGCTTTTCTAAACGGGAAATGTACGATTGGGAAATGCCTAACAAGTCCGCGACATCTTTTTGTGTTTTTTCTTCTCCACCACTTAGCCCGAAGCGAAGTTCCATAATTTGTTTCTCTCGATCGCTTAATTGATCGAGCGCACGAAATAATAAGTTTCGGTCAATATTTGCTTCTAAATCTTTCGTAATGACGTCATCTTCTGTACCTAATACGTCCGACAACAGCAGTTCGTTGCCGTCCCAGTCGATGTTTAACGGTTCATCAAACGATACTTCTGAACGTACTTTATTGTTGCGTCGTAAATACATTAAAATTTCATTTTCAATGCAGCGCGATGCATATGTAGCGAGTTTAATTTTCTTCTCCGGATTAAACGTATTGACTGCTTTAATTAACCCGATCGTACCAATGCTAATTAAATCTTCAATGTTAATGCCGGTATTTTCAAATTTTCGGGCGATGTAGACGACGAGGCGAAGATTTCGCTCAATAAGGAGCGAACGCGCTGTTTCATCCCCAGAAGGAAGTTTTTTTAATAACATTTCTTCTTCCTCTTTTGTGAGTGGCGGTGGCAATGCCTCGCTTCCACCGATGTAATAAATTTCGTCCGCTTTAAGCCCTAATTTTTTTAATAGTTTGTACCATACATATGTGAGGCGTAATTTGAATAACTTCATAAAAAACCTCCTTCTATTTCAGCACGAACGGCCGTATGATAATAATAATTACGAAGCTTGCGACATAACCATATGCGGATGAACGATGCAGTTATACTCTCCGTCTGCTGATAACGATGACGGATAAAAGCCAACAAGCACTTTTTTGACAGATATCCACTGTTTTCCGTCTGACCATTGTACGCCGTCTGGTTTCATCGCCACTAACAGCTGTTGCTCGACGCCAACGGCACGGTACGGGACGAAACGTATCCGATCCAACCATTCGTTCGGGATGTCATCTGTGTACGTACGTTTTTGAATCATTTGTAAAACAGCTTGAGGGAAAATATGTGCGAACGGTTGCAATTCGACGATCATAACCGGTGTGTTTGTGAATGGGTCGCGCAACTGGTTTCCGCTGTCGACTAATCCTTTTAAACATACCGTTTGTCCAAAACATGTGACACGCACATCGATGACGTGTTCAAACCGCAATTTTTTTTCGCGAATCGTTCCCATTTGCACTTTTGATAACATCCATAAAATTGGAAACATGATGACGATAAACAACCAGCTAATCGAAGTTGAATGCGTGAGCCAACCCGATGAATAAGGCGTGATTTCACTTTGCAACAAAAAGTGAAAGGCAACCATCCCTCCCCCCATCATAAACGTGGCAAAATAAAAAGCGAGCACGTTTTCCACAAAAAAGCGAAAGCGATGGAAACCAAAACAAATCCACACGATGAAAAAAGAGATGACAAGTTTCGTTACGAAATGAGATGTCATATAAGCAAAAGGAGTGAAAACAAGCAAGACGAGCAACGAACCGAATAATGCTGCAAGCATAAGCCGCCATAAACGAATGCGACGCTTTAACATAATTGCCGCAAGCCATAGCAACATCGCATCAAAACAAAAATTTAATAACCATACGAGATCGGCATAAATCAGCGGCATCCCCTCCTTACAACATCTTGAAACTAGTATATAGCACTTCCAATAGAAAAGTGTGTCAAACGATGACGTCATTTCTTCAGAGATTTTGTCATATGATGATGGAAATAAAAAAACGCCCACACGTAGTGAGCGTTTTTTTAACGGCGACGGTTGCGATTGCGTAAAAAGGCAGGGATGTCGAGTGGATCCTCGACTTGTTGTCCGCGTGTTGGCGAGTAGTCGACTGGCTCTTCTTTTTTCTCGCGCTTGACGCCAACTGTCGGTTTGACAACCGCTTGTCGCGTCGCTTTCGCTTGATTCACTTCTTCGTTAAATCCTGTCGCGATAACCGTAACGATAATTTCGTCTTTTAAGTTTTCGTTAATAACCGAACCGAAAATCATATTGACGTCTTGATCAGCAGCAGATGCGACGATATCAGCTGCTTCTTGCACTTCGTACAAGCTTAAGTTCGTACCGCCTGTAATGTTCATTAATACGCCTTGGGCACCGTCGATCGATGTTTCTAATAGCGGGCTCGAGATCGCCTTTTTCGCTGCCTCCGCGGCGCGATTTTCCCCCGTTGCTACGCCGATTCCCATGAGGGCTGAACCTTTGTTCGACATAATCGTTTTCACATCGGCAAAGTCTAAGTTAATTAATCCCGGCACCGCAATTAAGTCGGAGATGCCTTGTACCCCTTGACGAAGCACGTTGTCTGCTTCGCGGAACGCTTCTAACATCGGCGTATTTTTATCAACGATTTCTAATAGACGGTCGTTCGGAATGACGATGAGCGTATCAACGGCTTCTTTCATCGCTGCGATACCGCTTGCCGCTTGCATCGCGCGCTTTCTTCCTTCAAACGTAAACGGCCGTGTGACGACGCCGACAGTAAGCGCACCTAAATCGCGTGCGATTTGAGCAATAACTGGCGCCGCTCCTGTTCCTGTGCCCCCACCCATGCCGGCTGTGACGAATACCATATCGGCACCTTTGAGCGCTTCTTCAATTTGTTCTTTACTTTCTTCGGCCGCTTTTTTTCCTACTTCTGGATTTGCTCCTGCACCTAATCCGCGCGTCAATTTTGCACCAATTTGCAGTTTAGTTGGCGCCTTGGATAAGTTTAGCGCTTGAGCATCTGTATTAACCGCAATAAATTCAACACCTTGTACACCATGTTCAATCATGCGATTGACAGCGTTATTTCCGCCGCCGCCGACACCAATTACTTTAATTGTTGCTAACTGATCAACAGTCGTGTCAAACTCCAACATGATAATCCTCCTAGCCATTCAAATTGTCATTCAAAAAAGTATCCGAAAAATTTCTTTACTTTATGCCCTAAATGTTCTTCTTTTTGTTTCGGCTTTGCTGGCGCTTTATGCACCTTTTTCTCCGGTTGGAAATCGTCTGTCGCGCTCGAAGAAAGAACAGGAACGTGTCTTCCTTGTAGCTTCGCATTTTTATAAGCAAATTGAATTAAGCCAACACCGTTTGTATATTGTGGATCGCGGACGCCAATATAATCCGGCATCGCCACGCGTACAGTATTTTCAAAAATGGCTTCGGCAAGTTCCAATACGCCCGGCATATTGACTGTTCCACCGGTTAACACGTATCCGCCAGGCAAATCGCGAAATCCACGTCTGCGAATTTCAGCTTGCGCCATTTGTAAAATTTCCTCTACACGCGCTTCAATCATATCCGCGATTTGTAATTGGCTAAATTTTTGATGTTGATCCGTACCGATAATCGGAACGCTAAATACTTCTTCATCCGAAGCGAGATCGTAAAATGCGTGTCCATGTTTTAGTTTAATGCGTTCTGCATCTTCTGTCGACGTACGCATGCCGATCGATAAATCTTTTGTAATATGTTCACCACCGATCGGAAGTACGGTCGTTGCTTGTAAAAAGCCTTGTTCAAACACAGCGACCGTCGTTGAACCACCACCGATATCAATAAGTGCCACACCTAAATTTTTTTCATCTTTCGATAATGCAATTGAGGCGGCCGCTAGTGGTTGAAGGCACACATCAAGCACATCTAACCCCGCTCGTTCGACACAGCGAAGCACGTTATGTAAAGCGGTTTTCGATGCAGTAATCATCGTTCCTTCCATTTCCAATCGGACACCTAACATACCGCGCGGGTCGTTAATGCCATCAAGGCCGTCAACGATAAACTGTTTCGGAATGACGTCAATAATTTCGCGCTCTGGTGGAATGGAGACGACTTGTGCCGCTTCAATAACGCGTGTGACGTCTTCAGTTGTAATTTCTTTATTTTCGCTTGATACAGCGACAATCCCATTGCACGGTTGAAGTTGAATGTGGTTGCCGTTTACTCCGACAATGGCGCCTTTAATCGTTACGCCGACCATCCGTTCCGCTTGTTCAACCGCTCGTTTAATGGATTGTACCGTTTCATCTATATCAATGATAGAGCCTTTTTTCAGCCCTTGCGACTTCACATTGCCGACACCGATAATGTTTAACTGATCGTTAATCATTTCGCCAATGATAACTTTTACACTGGACGTACCGATGTCAAGACTAACATAAAAATCGTTGCTGTTCATTCTGGTGGCACCTCCTTTACAAAATGAACGTTACTATGTATATCAACACTATATTCCACATTCGAACAGCATTCCCTTTTTTATAAGCGATTTTTTTGGCGGCTTTCTAACCATTTCGTTAGCAAAATTCGGCGGATGACAGCGATGTTTTGAAACAGGCGCACACCGAACGCAAATACAGCTGCTAAATACAAGTCTACACCAAGATGCACACCGAGAAAAGCTAAACTTGTTGCTAAAATAATATTAAAAAAAAATCCGGATACAAACACGTGCTCATCGTAAATATTTTGCAAATGTGCGCGAATACCACCTATGAGCGTATCAAACGCTGCGAGCACCGCGATCGATAAGTAGTTAGCATATTCGCTCGAAATGCGCCAATCTGTCAACAATCCGAGCAATATGCCAATGACGAGGCCGAGCAACGGAAGCCACATCACGTTCACCTCCTATCCTCTTCAACTGCTTCCATTTGTTTCACACGCACTGCTCCATCGTACGGAGGAATGACGACACGTTGTTGCGGTTCTGAAATCGTCAGAAGTAAATTTTCAATGGCAAAGTCATCGGCAATCGTTGAAGCTTTTAACCGGTTGTACATTTTTTCGGCGTCCGCCGCAATGACTTTAATTTCAAATGGGAAAGAGCGAAGCGGATACGAATCGACTTTCGTCACACCGTTAATGTCGCGAATGACCGTCGTGTTGACGACGCGCTGATCTGCAATCGCTACATATTGGGCGCCATACATGTTTAATTCATTCATGAGTCGGCGAAGCAACTCTGCTGACACCGTATCGCTAATCGGGCCAACGTACGATTCATCATACATTTGTTCGACATAAAGCACGACACCTTCCCCGACAACTTCCGTTAACCCAGCTTCTTTTTTTAGTTCTTCTACCGTTTGGCGAAGAATCGCTCCTTTGCTTTCTGAACGTTGCTGTTCATATTTTTCTAACGTTTCTTCATATTTTCGTATTTCGTTTAATAGTTGTTTATGTAGCTCTTGTTCTTTTTTTAAATCTTGTCTAATTTCCCATATGTCACGTGTATCGCGCACATCTGGCTCGTTGTTCGTCTGGAATTGGACAGCTAACATAAAGCCAATAATGAACGACACAAGCGTGAAATGCCATATCGTTTTTTGCGTCAACATCGCTCCTCCTCTATTTTTGCATCAACGGTTCCATTGTAATTTCCGATTTTTCCGTAATGTCAACAATAATATGGTCGCTCGTCAGCTGATCTTTCACCCCACCAGCAATCGTTAACGCCGGAATAAGTACGTTTGGGTCGCCGATCGCTTGAATAACGAACGGGGCTGGATGTTGTGTCCCATCGATTTCAATGACCGGACCATTGCACAAAATATACGATCGGTGCGATAATCGCTGTCCGTTAATCGATATTGCAGACGCCCCCGCAATCAATAGTTCATTGACAACTTGAAACACATGTTGTTCATGGACGATGTAGTTTGTGGCGTTCGCTTCTGAAGGAATGTATGAAGCATCAGATAGCGTCACTTCGACCCCTTTTCCTTTCACTTTCACTTTGCCAAGATACATGCGCAACCGCTCTGCATCTTCAGCGAGGTTAAAATAAATTTGTTCTTCGCTTGCTAATTGTTTTTCCATTTCGCGTACGCGTTGTTGTTTTTTAAACAATTCAGCTTGCAACTTTTTGTTTTGCTCTTGTTGTTCAATGAGCTGTTGACGATATTCGTACTCTTTATCCCATTGACGTTCTAGCTCGCGATTGGCCGTCTCTTTTTTCGTTATCTGATAAGAAAAAGCCAACATAAATCCTAAAACTAAACAAACGAACGACAAAATGACGTGGCTACCGTTCATTTTCATCTTCGTTTTCCTTCCCTTCATCCGCTTCGTACGGTTTGAAATATGTGCTCATCTCTAAATGAAGAACGCCTTTTACCCCCGGCTGTAACTGACTGACAATCGAAGGATAATGCACAATTTTTTTCGCAAAACGATCGATTGTAGCACTCACTTCGATGCCGTCATTCATATAGACAGTAATATGCCTTGCATCCAATGCGTTTGGGGTATAATGAATTTCTGAGATAAGGTTTAAAATCGAATTTGGCGTATTCGCCAATTGGGCAGCCATGTCTTGAATAGCCTCTCCTTCTTTCCACCCGACTAAAATCGGAGCATCACTCGGAATCACTTGTTTCGCATGCGTCAACACTTTTCCGTTATCTAAAATCGGCAAAAAGGAATGCTTGTCCAAAATGTAAGCGATGCGCTTTCGCTCGACGATCACGATGTCGATACGATTCGGAATTCGTTTTTTTACACTGACGTCTTTCACTTCTGGATGTTGTTTCACTCGCTGTTCGACCTCGTCTTTTTTTACTTTCCAAAAGCTCGTTTGTTTCGTTATACCGCTTAATTGGATGATCTGTTGCGAAGCGATATGATGATTTCCTTCGACGTGGATGACTGCGACGTTGCTAAGTGGCGACTGGGCATAAACAACGCCTAATAAAAGCATAAAAAATAAAGCGATATATGCAACAAGTAAGCGATTAGCACGCTGTCGTCGCTGCTCCTTTAATTTTGGTACACGTTCTTCAAGAACAACAACTTTTCCTTTTTCTTTTCCCATTCACTCCACCTCGGTCGATGGACCAAATCAAAATAACAAGAAAACTAACGGCGCATGTCAGCCACCGTTAGTTCATCATCTCCATTTCTATTATAGCATAATATAGAAAAATTAGGATGGGGAAAATGTATTACTTCCGCCCAACAATTTCAACTTCTGTTTGCAACGACACGCCATATAAGTCGTGAATCGTCTTTTTCACATAATCGATGAGCTCGAGCACGTCGTTTGCTGTTGCCCCGCCTGCGTTGACAATAAAGTTCGCATGCTGTTCAGATATTTTCGCCCCGCCGATCGTATATCCTTTTAACCCTGCTTGTTCAATTAACTGCCCAGCGTATTGCGGAAGCGGATTGCGGAAAATGCTTCCCGCACACGGGTAGTTCCACGGTTGCGTCTCGCGGCGGTAATCTTTATTTTTTTGCATCGCCGCGACAATTTCATCACGGTTTCCTTTTTTCATTTCAAGCGTTGCTGCAATGCAAATTCCTTTGCGCTTTTTTTGTAAAACGGATGTGCGATACGAAAACTCCATCTCTTCATTCGTTAACCATTCAATCGTTCCGTCTTCAAATAAAATTTGTGCTTTTTTTACGATGCGCGACATATCCGATCCGTGAGCACCAGCGTTCATATACACCGCTCCGCCAACTGTGCCCGGAATGCCTCCTGCAAACTCCAACCCAGACAATCCTTGCTTACTAATGACCGTCGCTAGTTTAATGAGCGAATATCCCCCACCGACTGTCACTTCTGTATCATGAATGTATAGATCATCTAATCCTTCGCCAAGTTTAATGACGACCCCTTCAATGCCTCCGTCTCGCACAAGTAAGTTGGAGCCGCGACCGATCGCACGCCAAGGTACATTATATTTTCGTACGATTTCTATCGTCTTTTTTAAACCATCTATATGTTTCGGTTCCACAAACAAATCAGCAGGTCCACCGATTTTAATCGTTGTATGACTAGCCATGCGTTCGTTTTCTTTTACTGTTCCCACGTTAGCTTGCAGGAGCTCTTCACGTAGTTTTTCCAATGGTCTACCTCCTCTACCTCTTTCCTATATCGTATGCAACTTATGAAATCATCTCCACCATGACGCGATATAAACGCTCTGCCGCGTCACGAATGCCTAATTGAAACGCTGCTTCTTTCATATTTGTCAACGTTTGTTCGTCTAACAATATGCGGTCGATATCATCAAGCAAGCGCCCGCCTGTCAATTCGCTTTCTAAACGAACGATCGCTGCTCCCTTTTTTTCAAGCGCCCGCGCATTTTTTTCTTGGTGATTATTTGTCACATACGGGCTCGGAATTAAAATGCTTGGAATGCCGAGCGCCGTAATTTCTGCGAGTGTCGTTGCGCCTGCACGAGCGACGATGACATCGACCCCTGCCAATACTTCCGGCATGTTGTGAATAAACGGACGGATGATGACGTTTGAAGGATTGCCGACATCGTTTACCGCCTTTATTACTTTATCATAATGAACGTCACCTGTAACATATAAACATTGATACGGCTTTTGTTCAACTTCATGCAGCACTTGCAAAAACGCCTCATTGATCGGGCGTGCGCCGCGACTCCCCCCGACAATGAGCACCGTTTTTTTCTTCTCATCTAATCCGAGCGACCGTCTCGCTTCTCGTCCGTCTTTTCCTACGACTTCTGAAGCCCGCGGGTTTCCTGTTAACACTACTTTTTCTTGTGGGAAATATTGTTTTGTTTCTTCAAAACAAATGGCCACTTTATTCGCATAACGGCTTAAAAAAGTATTCGTCAGCCCTGGAATGCTGTTTTGTTCATGAATGATCGTTGGAATACCTAGTTTAGCTGCCGCATATACGACAGGTGCGCACACGTATCCCCCTGTGCCGAGCACAACGTCCGGTTTGTATTGTTTCAACAGTTTTTTGCATGCGCGCACACTTTTTATAAAACGTACGATCGTTTTGACGTTTTCAAATGAAAGACTGCGCTTTAATCCGCTAATGTCAATCGCATGAAATGGGATGTTTTCTCTTGGAACGATCGTACTTTCTAACCCTTTTTTTGTCCCGATATATAATACATCGACGTTTGGATGTTGTTTTTTTACTTCATGAATAAATGCAAGCGCAGGATAAATATGACCTCCTGTTCCGCCACCACTTACTACAATTTTCATCGTTTTTCCCCCTCATCGAAAGTAACAGAAGAAGCTGACTTCCGGGAAGTCAGCCTTAATATCGCGCATAACGGCTAATGTTTAGCAAGACGCCAATCGCCATAAGCATGAGCGTCAATGACGAGCCGCCATAACTTAAAAACGGCAACGTAATCCCCGTTACCGGCATAAGTCCGGTCACGACCCCGATATTGATCATCACTTGGATGGCCACCATCGCAATGATACCGACAGCTAAAAAACTGCCGTATAAATCTGGTGCTCCTAAAGCGATACGAATGCCACGCCAAAGCAGTAAACTGAAAAGAAGCAAAACGAGCGAGCCGCCAATAAAGCCAAGCTCTTCTGCTAAAATGGCAAAAATAAAGTCCGTTTGTGGCTCAGGCAAGTAAAAAAACTTTTGGCGGCTTTGTCCGAGCCCGAGCCCAAATAGCCCGCCCGGCCCGATCGCATAAAGCGATTGAATGATTTGAAAACCGCTTCCTAACGGATCTTCCCACGGGTTTAAAAATGACGTAATGCGCTTGATGCGATACGGAGCGGATAACACAAGCCCAGCAAAACCAGCCAAACCAAGCAAGCCAAGAAGAACAAAGTGGCTCATGCGCGCACCAGCGACAAAAATCATAACAACACACGTGCCGACCATGACCGTTCCCGTCCCTAAATCGGGCTGCAACATAATCATTCCGAACGCAATAAATACGAGCGTTAAAGACGGAAGTAAACCTTGTTTAAATGACGCGATTTTTTTTTGGTTTTCAGATAAATATTTCGCTAAAAACGCGATCATCGCCATTTTCATAAACTCAGATGGCTGAATGGAAAACGCGCCAACACCAATCCAGCTACGCGAGCCGTTGCGCACCATGCCGATGCCCGGAATTAAGACGAGAATGAGAAGGATAAAACAAACGATAAGCAACACTTTCGCCCACGTCCGCCACGTCCAATAGTCGATGTTCATGAAAAAAAACATTGCGACGATGCCGACCCCTGCGAACAATAGTTGGCGTTTCGCAAAGAAAAACGAATCATGAAACTTGTAATCCGCCCATATGGCGCTAGCGCTATACACCATAACAAGCCCGATCGCCAACAACGAAAACGTGATGATCATTAACAAAAAATCAGGTGCAGACTTTTTTCCATGCAATGCGGAACACCTCAATTTACTTAAAATTCGTCTTATTTAAGCTTATGCACCGCATGTACAAACATGTCCCCACGCTGTTCGAAAGTTTTATATTGATCCCAACTTGCACACGCTGGGGAAAGTAAAATAATATCGCCCGATGACGACCATTCATATGCGGCAAAAGCTGCTTGTTCCACATTATCGACACGTTTCACTTGCTGTATTCCTGCTTCGCGCGCAACCCGCTCAATTTTTGGTGCCGTCTGCCCGAATGTAATGACGGCTTTCACATGTTTGAAGTACGGCAATAACTCATCAAACTCGTTGCCGCGGTCTAACCCACCGGCAAGTAAAATGACCGGCTCATGAAAGGCGCTTAACGCTTTTTGCGTCGCTAATATGTTTGTCGCTTTTGAGTCGTTATAAAATTTTCTTCCGTTGATTTCAGCGACAAATTGCAAGCGATGAGGAACGCCTGTAAACGTCGTTAAGACACGGCGAATCGCCTCGTTGTCTGCACCTGCGAGTTTTGCTGCTGCAACAGCGGCCAATATGTTTTCGAGATTGTGCGTTCCACGTAGCGCTACATCTGTAATATCGATGATGCGCTCGTCATGAAAATAAATGGCGCCTTCTTTCACCGTTGCTCCGTACGATAATGGTGTTTTCACAGAAAACGGCACGTGTTGTGCGCGGCTTTTTTTCGCTAATTGCATGACGATCGGATCATCGGCGTTGACGACCGCGTAGTCCGTTTCCATTTGGTTTTTAAAAATGTTTCCTTTCGCTTCTGCGTACGCTTCTTTCGTTCCGTGATAGTCTAAATGTGCATCAAAAATGTTTAACAACACGGCGATATGCGGACGAAAGCGAATCGTCCCGAGCAGTTGGAACGAAGATAATTCCATGACGATAACATCATCTTTTGTCGCCTGTTTCGCGACTTCGCATGCAACTGTTCCGATATTTCCGGCGATCAAAGGACGACGTTTCGCTTCTTGTAACATGTGATAAATCAAGGTCGTCGTCGTCGTTTTTCCGTTTGAACCTGTAATGCCGATAATCGGTGCTTCTGACGTTTCATACGCAATTTCGACTTCCGTAATAATCGGAATGTGTTTGGCGAGCGCTTTTTGAACGAGCGCGTTTGTATATGGAATGCCCGGATTTTTTACGACGAAATCGAACGGCTCATCAAGCAACTCAAGCGGATGCCCCCCGCATACGAGACGAACGCCAAGCGCTTCTAACTGTTGCTTTTCTGGCTCGCTCGGTTCGTTGCGATCGTTGACAACGACATCCGCACCGAGTTCACGGAGTCGTTTTGCTGCTGCCAACCCGCTTTTCGCTAAACCTAATACGAACACTTTTTTTCCGTTGTACATTATACCCACACCTCAATATAAATTCCTAAGATGGCAAACAATAAGCCAACTGCCCAAAACGTCACGACAACGCGCCACTCCGACCAGCCGATTAACTCGTAATGATGATGAAGCGGGCTCATACGAAACACGCGTTTTCCTGTCGTTTTAAACGAAATGACTTGAATGATGACAGATAATGTTTCAATGACGAATACGCCACCGATAATGACTAATAATATTTCAAGTTTCGTCAAAATGGCAATCGTCACAATCGCCCCACCAAGCGCAAGGGAACCGGTATCCCCCATAAACACTTTCGCAGGATGCGCGTTGAACACAAGAAATCCAAGCACCGCACCGACAACCGCAACGCTAAAAATAGCGATGTCATATTGCCCTTGGTTCCATGCTAAGACAGCATATGCACCGAACGCAACCGCTGCTGTTCCCGCTAATAACCCGTCTAAGCCGTCCGTTAAATTGACTGCATTCGAGCCGCCAACAAGCATAAAAATAATAAGCAAAACATAAGCAACACCTAAATCGATCGATACGTCTGTCCCGGGAATCGAGACGACTGTTGAAATGTTGTAACGTTGAAAGAAAAAGTAAAAAACGAGCGCAATTAACAATTGTCCTGCTAGTTTTTGCTTGCTCGTTAAGCCGAGGTTGCGTTTCATCACCACTTTAATAAAGTCGTCAATAAAACCGAGCAACCCATATCCGACCGTAACGAACAACAACATGTATGTGTGCGCTGTTCGTTCAAAAAATATATCGCTCATGATCCATGTGGTGATAGAAAGCGACAATAAAATCATTAACCCGCCCATCGTCGGCGTACCTGATTTTTTTTGATGAGATTTTGGTCCTTCTTCACGAATGCTTTGCCCAAATTTTAATCGTCTTAAAAACGGAATGAAAATGGGCGATAACACAACGGTAATAATAAAGGCAAGCCCTGCCGTAAACAAAATGACTTTCTCGTTCATGATCGTTGCACCTTCCTCATTTCCTATTTATCTTTTCTTCGTTGAATAGCTTCGCGTGCGACGACACGATCATCAAAATGGAACACATCTTTCCCGATGATTTGATACGTCTCATGTCCTTTTCCAGCGATTAAAATGATATCGTCTTTTTCGGCTTGCTCAATGGCGTATGTAATCGCCTCTTTTCGATCGACAATACATACGACGTCTTCGGCTACCCCTTGTTTCATATCGTTTAAAATGACGAGCGGATCTTCTGAACGCGGATTGTCGGATGTAAAAATCGGTACGTCGCTATATTTGACTGCGATTTGCGCCATCAATGGTCGCTTCGTCCGATCGCGATCTCCACCGCAGCCGACGACGACAAATACACGTTTTTTCGCAAACTGTCGAATCGTATGCAATACGTTTTCTAAACTATCTGGTGTGTGTGCATAATCGACGATGACAGTAAACGGTTGTCCGGCATCGACAACTTCAAAGCGACCGGGAACACCTTCAATATCGGCAATCGCTTCGACAATCGTAGAGAGCGGAATGTTTGAAACGAGACAAGCGCCGACTGCAGCTAACAAATTATAAACATTAAACATGCCAATAAGCTTCGTTTTCACTTGTACCGTTTCGATTGGGGTAACAAGTTGGAATGTCGTACCACTTGTAGTTATTTCAATTTGTTTCGCCATAATGTCGCTTTTATGATGAATGCCGTACGTCACAACTGTTGCGGCCGTACTTTTTTTATACTCTTCTGAGGCAGCATCGTCTGCATTCAATATCGCAAATTTTGGACGTCGGTGATCAAAACGGTTACCGAGTTGCGCAAACAACAGCCCTTTCGACCAACGATAATGGTCCATCGTTTGATGATAGTCTAAATGGTCTTGCGTTAAGTTTGTAAACACCGCGACATCAAAATCGCATCCGTGTACTCTCCCCATATGTAACGCATGAGACGATACTTCCATCGCAACGACGTCCACGTGCGCATCAACCATTTTCCGAAACATGTTTTGTAAAATAAGCGATTCAGGTGTTGTATTTTTTACATCATACGTGTCATCGCCAATTTTCATGTTAATCGTACCGATGAGTCCGGTTTTTTTTCCAGCGTGACGGCATATGCGTTCGATGAGATGCGTCGTCGTCGTTTTTCCGTTCGTTCCTGTTACCCCAATTAAATGAAGGTGGTGCGTCGGCTGACCGTAAAAGGCGTCGGCTAATACAGCGAGGGCACGTCGGCTATCGTTCACATAAATGACCGGCACAGGCAATGTGAGCGGTTTTTCTGCCACGACTGCAACTGCTCCGCGCGCGACAGCTTGTTCCGCAAAATCGTGTCCATCTACTGTAAATCCTTTGATGCAAACAAATAATGAACCTTGTTTGACTTCCCTTGAATCCATTTCGATCGATGTAATCGTTGGATTTTCTGTTGCAAGTGGGGTAAAGCTATGTAAATGTTGAAGTAACGTTTGTAACTTCATACCGATCGTTCCTTTCTTTTTTTCTTATCTAAACAGAAAAAGAAGCCATGAGGATACTTCCTCTAGGCTTTACCGTTTCGTTCCAAAATAAACCCGGATCGTCGCTCCTTCTTTCACTTTGACTCCAGGCTTCGGCGCCTGTTCAACAACCGTATCGCCTTCGCCACTACCATCTAATTTTAAGTTAAAAAGTTGCTGTTGCAAATCTTTTTTTGTTAAACCGATTAAATTTGGTACTTCTACATAGCGTGGGTCGAGCCATGTCGTTTCTTTTTCAATTTGCTGTTTGCGCGGTTTGACACCGAGCGCGCGCAAGCTATCTTCCATAATGTTTCCAACAATCGGGGCGGCGACGACACCACCAAATTGTACTGTGCCTTTCGGATTATCGACCGCCACGTATACAACAATTTGTGGATCGTCTGCTGGCGCAAAACCGATAAATGAAACGATATGGTTGTCTTTTAAATATTGACCGTCTTTCGCTTTTTGAGCTGTTCCGGTTTTACCGCCAACGCGGTAACCGTCGACAAACGCTCCCTTCCCTGTTCCTTGGGCTACCACGCTTTCGAGGGCATAACGAATTTGTTTAGACGTTTCCTCGGAAATAACCCTTCTTTTTGCTTTCGGTGTTTGTCGTTGAATGACTTCTCCTGTAACCGGATCGAGCCATTCTTTTGCGATGTATGGTTGGTATAAAATCCCTCCATTTACCGCAGCAGCGACCGCTGCCACTTGTTGAATCGGTGTAACAGCTACCCCTTGACCGAAAGCAGTCGTTGCTTGTTCGACCGGTCCAACGCGATGAAGTGGGAATAAAATTCCTTTTCCTTCCCCTTGCAAATCGATGCCCGTTTTCTCACCGAAACCAAACGCGCGAATATATTCGAATAGTTTATCTTTGCCGAGTCGATCACCAAGTTCAACGAATCCCGGGTTGCAAGAGTTTTGGACAACTTCAAGAAACGTTTGATCGCCATGCCCCCCACGTTTCCAACAATGAAGCGTCGCACCAGCCACTTTCACATATCCCGGGTCGTAAAAATGTTCTTTTAATAAATCGACTTTTTTTTCTTCTAACGCTGCCGCGAGCGTAATAATTTTAAACGTGGATCCCGGTTCATACGTGCTCCAAATCGGCAAATTGCGGTTAAAAATTTCAGGTGGCACGTTTTGAAAATCAGCGGGATCAAATGTCGGACGGCTTGCCATCCCTAAAATTTCTCCGTTGTTCGGATTCATCGCAATCGCAATAATTCCGTCAGGGCGGTACGTCGCTTCTGCAATCGTTAGCTCGCGCTCTAAAATCGTTTGTACACGTGTATCAATCGTCAATTTTAAATCAAGCCCATCCACGGGGGGCGTGTACGCATCCGCCATCCCAGGCATGCGTTTTCCTTTCGCATCGGAATAAAATTGAACGGAACCGGGTTTTCCGCTTAGCTGTTTATCGTAGTAAAGTTCAAGTCCCATTAATCCTTGATTGTCAATACCTGCAAAGCCGAGCACATGTGATAAATAGCTCCCGAACGGATAATAACGCTTCGAATCTTCCGCAATGTATACTCCTTTCATCCCTAAATCGCGAATTTGTTTCGCTTGTTCGTTTGAAATTTTTCGCCCCTCTGGATGAATACGTTCAATCGACGTTTTTTTCGTCACATGTTTATACGCTTTTTCTACCGGCATATTTAATATGCGCGCAAGCTCTTTCGCTACTTCCGATGGGTTTTCAATTTGTCGTGGAACGACGAGCACGGATGGGGCACTCATATTTGTTGCGAGAGGCACTCCGTTACGATCAACGATTTCCCCACGCTCTGGTTCAAACGGAATGTTTCGACTCCATAAATCTTTCGCTCGTTCTGTTAACATATCTCCTAAAACAAATTGTACATAACCGAGACGAATGTCAATAATCGCAAAAATGAAAAATCCGATCAATAAAACAGCCGTCAATCGCTTTCGAACAGTTACTGCACGCATACAGCGGAACCTCCTTCATCTATTTCGGCTCGTTCCACTATATGCTTGTACCGTTTTATATAGAACTAATCGACTGGGCCGTCTATCTCTTGCTGTTCAGTGCTTGCTTGTTGTTTTTCATCGATGTCTGACGGTTTTGCAAGCTCGACAATCATATAGTCGTTTTGCTTGACGACTGTCCCCGGCGTAATATTTTGCCTAAATACGTATCCGCTTCCGATAAAGCTTGGCTTTAACCGCAACAGTTCGGCAAGCTTCATGACGTCGCGCAACGACCAGCCTGTCACATCCGGCATGATCGCATCGCCGTCCGTTTGCAACAACACGCGATCTGGCGCAACGACATATTCGCCAGCTTGTGGAAATTGGGCACGCACTTTCGTTCCCTTTCCGATGACCGTCACATGTAATCCTTGTTTTTTCAATGACTGCGTTGCTTGCTCTACCGACTGACCAATATACGAAGGAAGAGCGATGCTTTTTTCTTTTTTCACGTGTTTTTTCTTAACGGTCGGTTCAATGTTTAAATATTGTAAACTATTTTTCATCACCGAGTTGAAAATCATCGATACAGGTGCTGCCCCTGTTTCTGTATATGAAATGTTCGGTTGTTGCACAGCAACATACATCACTAAGCGCGGATTTTCACGTGGCACCATTCCTAAAAATGAAAAAATATAGTTTTGATGCCCAGTTAAATACCCGCCTTCTGGATCTGGGATTTGGGCTGTTCCTGTTTTTCCTGCGACGCGATAACCCTCAATTTGATACGGACGCCCTGTTCCTTTTTCAGATGTGACGACCGTTTCTAAAATGTCTAGTACTTTTTCAGCTGTTTCTTTTGAAATCGGTGTATCGACAACAACAGGTTCGTGCTTCATCACTGTTTTTCCTGTATCTCCGTCAACAATGCGGTCAACAACGTACGGTTTCATCATTTTTCCACCGTTTGCGATGGCGGTTGCTGCTTGAATTTGTTGAATCGGTGTGACTGACGTTCCTTGTCCGAATCCTGTCGTCACTTTTTCGATCGGATAACGATATAAAATGTTTCCAGCTTTTTCACCCGGCAATTCAATGCCTGTCGGTTCGTTAAAACGGAAACGATGCAAATATTGTAAAAAGCGATCTTCCCCTAATTTTTCACGCACAATTTTTGCGAATGCGACGTTTGACGAGCGCTGTACTCCCTCAAGAAACGTAATTTTCCCCCACCCGACTTTGTTATGGTCACGAACGCGATGAGGACCGATTTGATACGAACCGGATTGATACGTTTCATTCGGCTCAAACACCCCTTCATTCACCGCAGCGGCGAGCGTGAAAATTTTCATCGTCGATCCCGGCTCATACGGATACGAAATCGCATCGTTAAAATAGTTTTCAATGTTTCGTTTGTTCGGATCAAAACTCGGACGGGTGCTCATCGCTAAAATCGCCCCAGTTTTCGGGTCGGCGACAATGGCGATCATTTTTTTCGGTGTATATTGTTTTTCAACGGCATTCATCGCATCTTCTAAAAACGTTTGAATATGTTTATCGATCGTTAAATAAATGTTTTTACCGTTTTGCGGTGGAACGATTTGTTCATCTGCATACGGGAGTTTAAATCCTTTTGGGTCGCTTTCATACGTGATCTCTCCGTCTTTTTCTTTCAGCTGCTCATTAAACTGCTTTTCAATGCCCATTTTCCCAACAACTTCTTCCAGCGTCTCATCTTTTTGGGCGTAGCCGACAACGTATGACGCGAACGTACCGTTTGGATAAAATCGTTTTGAATCGCGTATAAACGTAATGCCTGGAAGCTGTAACGCCTCAATTTTTTGTTTCACCGTTTGGCTAATGCCGCGGCCGTTCGGGCCGAACTCAACTTGCTTCGCCTTCTTTTTTAAAATGCGCTCGACATCCGCTACATTCATGTTTAATAGCGGCGCAAGTTTACGTGCGGTTTCTTCCGGATCGGTCACATGTTGCGGCATGTTCGGATCGAGAATGGCGGCCACTGTATATGAAGGAATGTCTTCAGCAATTACTTCTCCGCTTCGGTCGAAAATCGTTCCACGCTTCGCTTCAAGCGTTTGTTTTTTGAAATAACGTTTTTGTGCCTCGACCGCTAACACTTGTCCATCTACAACACCTGTAGCTTGTAAATAAACGAAACGTACAAACAATATAAAAAAGAGCAAGCTAAAAAAAACAAAACATATAGCTGCTCCTTTATGCGTATGTTTATGCTTTCTCATTCTGCATCAGTCCTGCACAACTTTTACGTTATTTTCGTTTAATGTAAGGCCAAGTTCTTTCGCTTTCGCTAAAATGCGCTCATACGTGCTTAACTCTTGCACTTGTACGTATAAATCGCGGTTTCGTTTTTCTTGCTCCTCAATGCTTGTTTGTAATTGTTGCACTTCTTTATTGACATGATAAATCGTAAATTGATTCGAAACGATTGTGACGCTACTATATAAAGCGAAGGCAAAAAACGAAACGAACACCATTTTTTCCCCAATCGTCCAACGTATATTTCGTTTTCGCTTTTTCTTTGGCGCGCGTTGGACGTGTTGTTCTTGTTGTACTTTTTGTACTTTTTGTTGAATGCGAACAGCAGCCATACATTTTCCTCCTTTTTACAGTTTTTCAGCAATGCGCAATTTTGCAGATCGTGCGCGATGGTTATGTTGCAGTTCTTCTTCAGACGGGACGATCGGTTTTTTTGTAATGATTTTTAATTTCGGCTTATATTCATCTGGAATGATCGGCAATCCCGGCGGCAAGTGCGGTGTTTCACTTGCTTGTTTAAATGCGATTTTGCAAATGCGGTCTTCTAGCGAATGGAACGTAATGACGCTAATTCTTCCTCCGGGCTTTAATAGATCAATTGCTTGTTCAATCGCTTCTTCAAACGCGCGCAATTCGTCGTTGACTGCAATGCGAATCGCTTGAAACACGCGTTTGGCTGGATGTCCCCCTGTTCGACGCGCTGGTGCGGGAATCGCTTCTTTAATGACTTCTGCAAGTTCTGTTGTCGTTTCAATTGGCTTTTGCTTGCGTGTTTGCTCAATTTTACGAGCGATCGCTTTTGAAAATTTTTCTTCACCATATTGGAAAAAAATTTTCACGAGCTGTTCGTACGACCATGTGTTGACAACGTCGTATGCTGTCAACGTTTGGTCACGATCCATGCGCATATCGAGCGGCGCTTCATGTTGATAACTAAAGCCACGCTCAGGCATATCTAACTGCGGGGACGATACACCAAGATCGAACAAAATGCCGTCGACTTCATGCACACCGTAAAGCGCCAGCTGTTGTTTCAAATAGCGAAAGTTGCTTTTAATGATCGTAAACTGACCACGATATCGTTCAAGTCGCTGTTGCGCATGACGAATCGCGATATCATCTTGATCAAAGGCAAATAGTCTTCCTTCTGGCGATAATTGCGACAATAAATATTCGCTATGTCCAGCTCCCCCGAGCGTGCAATCTACATATGTACCATCTTTTTTAATATTTAATCCGTCAACTGTTTCCTTCAATAATACGGTTACGTGATGAAACAATGATGTCACCTACCTAAACAACATATACATAAAAAATGAGTGCAATTGTATTGTACCATCATTTCACAAAATTCACTACTTACTTCCGAACTATTCTATTGTACATAAAAAAAATCCTGTACGCGACAGGATTTTTTTATCGACGAAAATAGTTAAAGATATACAATTTTATGCATCCCATTCCAACGATAATCGACATGAAGAAGACGGTCAACAAAGTCTAAGCCGTAGCGATTCATATAGTAAAGCACGTTCCAAACCCGCTCTTGTGGCATATTGTTCGGGCGAAGCGACAGTTCAATGCGTTCATATTTGCGCACATGTACGTCATGTTTTTGCAACATGCGCCGTGTAATCAATTGTTGAAGATAATCGATTTGTGTCTCGACTCGTTCGGCATTTTTCAACATCACTCTTTCAAGATGCGGATCGACTTGCATGCCGAGTTGGCGAAGTTGCTCGTGAATGTGCGCTATCTGTTTTTTCGCTTCATGAAACGTCTCATCAAACGCCACAGGTTGATTGTTGCGCACCCATTCCTCTAACGCTTGCTTCGTGCCGTTTGTCAACGCCTCTGCTACTGTCATTTGCACATCCGCCAAGTCCGTAGCAATATGACGCTCGACAAGCGTGAGCGAAAGGCGCGGCACGATCGGCGGCATATGCCAATGGAAATGCTCAAATACTCGTTTTAATTCCGCCCAATAAGCAATTTCCCCCGGACCGGCGATAAAAGCGAGCGTCGGAAATAACCATTCTTGCATAAGCGGTCGTGTAACAACGTTGTTGCTAAACGATTGCGGCTCACTTTCGATTCGCTGTCTTAATTCGTCTCGCGTGAAACGATACACCCCATCTTTTGTGTAAAAACAATGTTGGGCATCGTCATAATATAACAAGCGACGTTGACCGTCATCATAAAATAAATGTGCGCACATCGGCGATACATCAATCGCTTGCTCATAGCCGAGTTGGGCGAGATGTCGTTGTTGAATTTGCAACGCAGTTGTAATCGCTTCGTGTTCACGAGCGAGCGTCATAAACCATTCGCGCTCAATCGCCCGCAAATGCGGATGTGCTGCATCGACAATTACGATTCCTTCTTTCGCAAACAACTTAAGTACGATCGTCGCAAAAAAGTCGGCCACCGTTTTTGATGTTGCCATGCATTCATATATGTACGTACGCAATTCGTTTGTTACATTTGTTTCGCCAAATGTTTTGAATATGTCATCTATCCATTGCTTCAACGCATCTGCATCAAGCTCGATGTGAGCAGCCATTCGCTTTTCTTTCGCTAGTGGCGAATACACATATTTTTTCACTTTTCCACGTTGTGCGACATGGACGTAATTAATTTCTGCAATGTCGTGGTCTTCAGATGCCATCCAAAATACCGGAACGACCGGCACACGAAGCTGTTGTTCTTGCTGTTTTGCTAATGTAATGATGGAAATGATTTTATATATCGTATAGAGCGGTCCGGTTAAAAGACCTGCCTGTTGCCCGCCGATGACGACGACGCTTTCTCGATGACGCAATTTTTCAATGTTTGCAATCGTTTCTTCACTTGCTTGAAACTGTTTATGATACGCAAGTAAATGATGAACGAGCGCATCCCGGGCATACGTCCGCTTTTGTAACTCATGCAAACGTTCTTCAAATGAACAAGGATGGAACGCCTCGTGAACAGGAAACGTCCCTTCAATATATTCCGTAGCTAAACGGTTCGTTGCTGGCAAAGACAGCTCGATAACTTCCATTGTAAACTTCCTTTCTCATTCATGATGAAAATGCGATCATGACACGATGGATGACCCCATATATAAATAATCCCATATAAGCAGTTGCAAATAATAAAAATTGCATTCTCCAATATAACTTAAACGTTCGTTGTAACGATACATCGCCCGTTTTTTTCCAATACAAAATCATTCCAAGCATAAACGTTACAATCAAAAAAATGAGCAATTCAACGATATACGATCGTTGAAAAACGGCTTGCAATAAAACATGAACAGCAAAAATAAAAAAAATGGTCGATCCGTTCACAGCGAAATGAAACGCCCGTTTTCCTTTTCGTTTAAAAATAGCTTTGGCAAGTGTAAATATAAAAAAAAACGACAAAAACGGCATAACAATCATGATAGCAATGAAAGAGGTGAGTATATCTTTCATCTCTCCGTCTCCCCCTCTAATTGTTTCCCTTTCATAAGCGCATATAAAAACGTGCTAATTGGGGCTGGGGCGCATCGCTCGTTCGCTCGCTCAATCACATAGCCTAAAATCGCATCTAATTCCGTCATTCGCCCCGCCTCGATGTCACGCAACATCGATGAGCGATTGGCAGCCGTTTGTTGACAAACCGTTTCAATATGCTGCCATATACGTTCTCGCTGTTCAATCTGAAAAATAGATGCGACTTCATGAAACAACTGTTCCATCGCTTGCCGATACGGCGCATGTGTCACTAACATGCCGTTTGGTACTTGCAATAGAGCGGTAAGCGGATTAATAGCAACGTTCACCATTAATTTTTCAATTAACATCGTTTCCCAATCGCCGACATATTGGAACGGAAAACGGGCATCTGTCGTATATAGAAAAGAAAACGTTTCTTTTTTTCCGCGCCATACGCTCCATTTCGTTTTACCGACACCCGTATGGGAAACCGTCGTATCGTCGATTTTGAACGCGCCATGTTCAACAACCGCAAGCGCAATATGATGATGAGGCATGTGCGGTAAATGGGACACATGCTCCATGCCGTTTTGCAAAAACATCACAGCGTCCGCTCGAAGCATATGCATGTTTGTTTTCAATATGTTTGTTAAGTCATATTGTTTCACCGCTATAAATAACACATCTACATTCGTTTCACGAACGAACGGTTCAGCATGAACACGATGCTTCGTCCGTTCATCGCCACAAATGACCGTCAGCCCATGCGTACATAATTGTTCTGCTTGTTCTTGCCGACGCGTATAAACCGTCACGTCATAGTGGTTACTGAAATACGCTGCCGTCAATAAGCCGACTGCTCCGCCCCCTATAATTCCGATGCGCACGATGCGATCCTCCTCTTTTTTTCCTATGTTTTATTGTATAAAAAAAAGTAGCTGGCGTCTATCAGCTACTACACAGACAATTGACGTGCACGTTCTAAAATGTGCATCACCGTCTGATATTCTTGTTGCACCGCTTGCAGTTTCTTTTCAAGCTCTTCTTTTTCTTTTTGGAGCGTCCGTACTTGTTCGCGCAACTGTTCGATTTCTTGTTGCCCTTCCCCGCGTTGTTGCAACGTTTGTAAAAAAGAGATCACATCTTGCAACGTCATGTTTCGCTCGGCTGGTTGCGGTTCTTTTTTCTTTTTTCGTTGCTGTTTAGCAAGCTCTAACGCCTCTTCATATTGCTTCCGCACGTATGCGTTCCAACGAAAACCACAAGCGGCTGCCGTTCGTGATAGTTTTTTCCCTACTTCTTCAAACGCGCGTAATTGGGTGCTCCCTTCGCGCACAAAAGCTAACACCGTTTCAGCGAGCAATACATCTTCTTCTTCTGTCCATGCATCTTGGCGCGTCATTTCTATCCCTCCTCGCTACATTTACTATATGAGTATGCAGCTAATAGAGAAGATAGACTATTTGTTTCGTTTTGCTAAAAATGATTGTACCGCTTCATTGTGTTCTTCGCTTTCCCATAAATATGCACATCGTTCGATTTCAGCGAAAAACCGTTGGCGAAACTGCTCTGTTTTCCAACGTGCCACCGCGGCTTCTTTATAAGCGCGCAATACAGCCGTTGATTTGTTCGTATACTCCCTTAACTCTTTTTCACATCGTTCGCGCAACGAGTCAGGAAAAACGCGATGGACAAAGCCGATATGCTCCGCTTCTTCCGCTGTCATCGTTTTCGCGCACAACAATATATTGAGCGCTTGATCGTACGGCATTTTTTCAAATAACATCGTCGCACCGCCCCAGCCGGTCGTGATCGCTAAATTCGCTTGCACAAATCCGAGGCGCACCCCGGCACGCGCGAAACGAAAATCGCATGCGGTCGCTAACTCGCAACCTCCGCCGATCGCAGTTCCATTGATTAATGCAACCGTTGGCTTCGATAACGTCAATAAACGATATAAAATGTTTCCCATTTTCGCTAACATCGCATGCGCTTCTTCTTTTGTTTTCAGCTGATGAAACACTTGTAAATCGCCACCCGCGCAAAACGCGTCTTCTCCTTCCCCTGTAATGACGAGCACCTTCGCCTCATCATCTTGTTCAACGAGCGTCAGCGCTTGCTCGAGTTCATCCATGACTGCATAATCAATCGCATTTCGTCTTGCCGGACGACAAATGGTAAACGAGACGATGCCATGTTGTTTTTCGATCATTTTCCCTCTCCCCTTTACTGCATGTCCATCTTTTTTATTCGCTTTCCCGTTCTTTTTTCCTTCCAAATAAGAAAAGCGCAAGGGAGTGGCCCTTACGCTTCTCTTATTTGTTTACAACGTCTTTTCCTTTGTATGTTCCACAAACTTTACATACGCGATGAGCAAGTTTCATTTCACCGCAGTTTGGGCATTCTACCATACCAGGTACGCGCAATTTGAAGTGCGTACGACGTAGTCTTTTCTTCATTTTTGATGTTCTTCTAAAAGGTACTGCCATCATTTCCACCTCCTTAAAGAGATTTAGGCGAATATGGAGGCCGGTGTAGTTCCGGATCTTCCCTTAAGATTCATTTTTGTTTTCGAAAAACTTTGCTAGCTTCGCAAGGCGCGGATCAATTTTGTTTTCATGTTCTTCTTCCGAAATGACCGTCCATCCTTTTCCTGATTGTGGAACGGCATCCGGATGATCCGGTTGCTCGCTAAACACTTGCATCGGCACTTCAAGAAGAATAAGCTCTTTGACGATCGGCATTAAGTCGATCGCATCTCCTTGAACAACATGTGACTCTTCATCGGTTGCATCATAATCGTTCAAAAAAAACGTTTCTGTGCTTTCGATGGCGAATGGATACGATACGTCCACGAGCGTACGAGAACAAGGGAGTTTCATCGTCCCTTCGATCGTTAAGTGGAACGTGAACTTTTTCGCGCTCACATCTGCCCGTCCGTGCACACGCACAGGGGAAATGTCGCGAATCGAGTCGTCCACTTCTTTCAATTCGGACACATCAGCCATTTCGTCAATCGTTAGCCCTTTATGTTGCAACTGATGAAGTTGATGAATAGACCATCTCAATGATAATCACCTCAAGACAACAAAGAAAATTATACGTTTGAACAACGGTTTTGTCAATATTTTTTCTTTACACTACTTCCATTATAATCAGTTTATACTCACTGTATCACGTTTTACATAAAAAAGAAAGGTGGACAATACATGAAAGCGGTCGGCATCGTTGTCGAATACAATCCGTTTCATAACGGGCATTTATATCATGTGCAACAAACGAAAAAAAAAACGAGCGCAGATTGCGTCATCGCTGTCATGAGTAGCTCATTTACACAACGGGGCGAACCTGCGATCGTACCGAAATGGGAGCGCGCTCGCATGGCGCTTGCAGGCGGCGTCGATCTCGTCGTTGAACTTCCTTATACGTTTGCTGTCCAAACAGCTGAATGGTTCGCTCAAGGGGCTATTTCGATTCTCGATGCGCTTTTTTGCGAGCAATTATGTTTCGGAAGCGAGCACGGAAGCATCGAACCGTTTATAAAAACGGCTCAACTGCTCGTTTATAAAAAAGAGCAACATAACGAAAAAGTAAAACAATATATGCAACAAGGTATCAACTATGCAAAAGCGTATACGCTTGCCCTTCATGACATTGGTCACGATACGCTTGACGTTTCACAACCGAACAACATTTTAGGGTTACATTACGTCAAGGCGATTATCGAACAACGAAGCAAGATGATGCCAGAAACGATTCAACGAACGGTTGCTCATTATCACGACGAAACGCTTCCAGCAAACGATAACATTGCGAGCGCAACGAGCATTCGTCGCTTTTTACAGGTTAGTTATGACGATGTCGCACGCTACGTTCCGCATACAACATATGAAACGTTACAAACGTATCGCCATACGTATATGACGTGGCACGATTGGAAAAAATATTTTCCGTTTTTAAAATACCGACTATTGACGATGGAAGTAGACGACATTCAACAAATTGCTGAAGTGGAAGAAGGAATTGAGCATCGACTAAAAAAAGCAATCATTCACGCCACGTCATTTCACGATTTTCTTTCGGCTGTCAAAACGAAACGATATACGTGGACACGATTGCAACGTATATGCACCCACATATTAACGAACGTCACGAAAAAAGAAATAGCGAAAGCAATCGAAAACAAGCGTGCAACATACGTTCGTCCGCTAGCGATGAACGAAACAGGGAGAGCGTATTTACAAGAAGTTAAAAAGCGCATGACGTTGCCGCTTGTGACAAGCGCTAAACAAATGAGACACGATCCGATATATCAAATCGAAAAAAAAGCGACGCAGGCGTATTTTTCGATTTTGCCTGAGCCGCTTTGTTCGGAAGCGTTACAGCGCGAGTATAAAACTCCGCCGTTACGATAACTTTTGTAAAAATTGAACGGCATCATCAAACGTATCAACAGGTACAATTTTCATGTTTGTGCCAATATCTTTCGCTGTTTTGACCGCTTCTTTATAATTGGAATGTTTCGCTCCACGTTCGTTCGGCGCGAAAAAAATGTCCGCTCCTGCTTTATGAGCAGCGATCACTTTTTGAGAAATGCCACCGATTGGTCCGACTTCGCCGTCGATGTTGATCGTTCCGGTGCCAGCGATGCGATACCCTTTCGTTAAATCTTCTCGGATCAATTGATTGTACACTTCAAGCGCAAACATAAGCCCAGCGGACGGTCCGCCAATTTGATCGGATTCAATGCGGACAGGCGGATCGGTAACGATATCGCGGTCGGTCATGACGGAAAGTCCGAGACCGACGCGATGCTTTTCTTTTGGAAACGGCGCAAGCGTCAACGTTGCTGTTTTTTCTTTTCCTGATCGTTTATACGTAATTTGGACGCGATCTCCTTTTTTCTTTCCGCTTACGTATTGAATAAATTCGTCTGCGTCGTTGAGACGTTGCCCGTCAATCGCAACTAATTGATCGCCGCTTTTCAGCACGTTTGAAGCTGGCATGCCATCCACGACATATAACACATATACTCCTTTATTTCGATACGAAAACGATTTGTTTGCTTTGTTATAGGCAACGGCAATCGCCGTTTCTTTTGAATTTTCCATCATTTTTAATTGGCGATGCGTATATTCTTCGTCGCTTTCCCCTTCTTGTCTTACTTCATCCATGCGGTACAACTCGTTATATTTACTCACATGCGCAAGCATAAACGAAAAAAGATTGGCTTGCCCCATGCGAACGGTCGTTAACATAAATTGTCCTTTTTCTTTATAGCCGCCTTGCACTTCAACGAGCGGACGTAACGGTTCCGCCGTTCCAGGCATCGTCACGTAATACGGCAAGTGAAAAAAAGTCGCAAAAGCGAGTAGTAGTGCAACGATGATCGTAATTCGAATATACCGTCTTTTATTCATTGTTTAAACCCCTTCTCTGCAAGCAATTGACGAATGATCGGAAGCTGTTGGCGCGTTGCTTCTTCTCCCATTTGAATCATCTCTTTCGCATGGGTGAACGCATACGAGCTATAACGCTCAAGCGATGGACGAATGACGACATCCGCTTGGGCGATACGGTGGGAAGCAAGTTCAGCTTGAATAATATCTAAACTTTGTAAAATGACATCAAAAATCGAGGTGATCGTATCATTTTTTTTCACGGAAGCAACGTCGACAGCGATGACGACGTCAGCTCCCATGTCGCGTACAACGGACGCTGGTACGCGATCGATCACTCCACCGTCAACAAGCAGACGCCCGTTCCATCGTTCTGGCACGAAAATGCCCGGAATGGAAATGCTGGCGCGCACCGCATCTGCCATACTTCCTTTGCGAAACACAACTTTCTCCCCTTTTTGTAAATCGGTCGCCACGATCGCAAGCGGAATACGGGCGTGTTCAATGCGCTTTTGTTTTGTCATGACCGAAATGAAATGTTTAATTTGACGCCCGGCAACGAGTCCCATTTTCGGGACTGTCCAATCGATGTAATCGTTGCGTCGAAACGCTGTCGCGAGCCGATATAATCGTTCCGTTGTCATGCCTGATGCGTACAACGCACCAACGAGCGCCCCCATGCTACTTCCGGCGATCATATGAATCGGAATGTTTTCTTCTTCCAACACTTTAATGACCCCGGCATGCGCAAAGCCGCGCGCACCGCCAGAACCTAACGCCAACCCGATTTTCATTCCTGCTCCCCCTTCCTGTTCAATACTATGGTCTAAAATGTCCGCATATACTCGTATATTAAAACGAGTACGATCGGCAAATGAGGAGGCTAACGAACGATGAAAGAAAAATGGAAAACGTTGCTGTTATCATCGATCATTATTTGTTTATGTATCGCATTACTTCGCTATCCGCAACATTCGTTTGAAGCGGCGGTGCGTGGATTGCATATGTGGTGGGATGTCGTCTTCCCATCTCTTCTTCCTTTTTTTATTGTATCAGAAATTTTGATCGGCTTTGGCGTCGTTCATTTTCTCGGCGTATTGCTTGAGCCGTTCATGCGTCCGCTATTTAAAGTGCCGGGCATCGGCGGATTTGTTTGGGCGATGGGTATGGCTTCGGGATACCCTGCCGGTGCAAAACTGACTGCTCGCCTAAGACAGCAACAACAGCTTTCCGCCATCGAGGCGGAGCGGCTCGTCTCGTTCACAAACTCATCTAATCCGCTTTTTATTTTCGGAGCGATTTCCGTCGGTTTTTTTCATAATCCGAACATCGGCATCATTCTTGCTTTGTCTCATTATCTCGGCAACATTTGCGTCGGGCTGATAATGCGCTTTTACGGAAAAGACGAAAACAACGCGGTTCAAAAACAAACAAAAAGCCTTTTGCGTCAAGCGTTTCGCGCCATGCATGAAACGCGCTTAAAACATAGCCAAGCCATCGGAAAGCTGCTTGGAGATGCGGTTCGTTCCTCCATTCAAACGCTTCTAATGATCGGTGGATTTATTATTTTATTTTCTGTTTTGAATAAGCTACTTTATATTACAAACATAACGAAATGGCTAGCCGACATCGTACGATACGCCTTAGCGCTTTTCCATTTGCCTAGCGAACTAAGCGTTCCATTCATCGCCGGGTTGTTTGAAATTACACTCGGCAGCCAAATGGCAAGCGAGGCAACAAACGCAACGCTATTACAAAAAGTCATTATTACAAGCTTTATTCTTGCTTTTGGCGGCTTTTCGGTACAAGCTCAAGTCGCAAGCATTTTAGCGGAAGCACATATTCGCTTTCAACCGTTTTTTATCGCTCGTATATTTCACGGCTTTTTCGCTGCTTTTTTCGCATTCATTCTTTGGAAACCGCTGTATGTTCAGCCGCTTGAGTCGGCAGAAACGTTGCCTGTTTGGCTTCCGGAAGCGACGATCCGTTGGCCGATATTGTACATACATTGGATCGAGCAATATGGCTTTTTTGTGACTGCAATCGCATGTTTCCTATATGTCTTTTCGGCTTTCCGACGTGAAAAACCACCTGTTTAAAGGTGGTTTTCTGCATGAGCAAACTTTTTTCGGAGCGCTTCTTCGACAACTTTTGGCACAAGCTCGGAAATGTTGCCGTTATATTTCGCGACTTCTTTCACGATGCTTGAGCTTAAAAAGGAGTATTGGTTGTTTGTCATCATAAAAAACGTTTCAATTTGCTCATTTAATATGCGGTTCATCGATGTAATTTGCATTTCGTATTCAAAATCGGAAACGGCACGCAAGCCACGCAAAATGGCACTTGCGTGTTTGCTTTTCGCATAGTCAACAAGCAAACCTTGATAACTGTCAACGACGACGTTATGTAAATCTTTTGTCACTTCTTCTAACAGCTGCACTCGCTCTTCTGCTGAAAATAACGGTTTTTTTGATGAATTGTTTAATACGACAACATACACTTTGTCAAACACTTTCGCTCCGCGGCGAATAATATCTAAATGTCCATATGTGACAGGATCAAAGCTTCCTGGGCATACCGCAATACTCGCCATCTTTATTCTCCTTCCTCATCTACGTAAGCGTAAATCGATACAGCCGTAATGCCATACGTTTCGTGTTTCACTTTTGTTAAACGACCGATGTGAATGGGAAGCTCGACTTCCGCATCATGCTCCGCAACAAGAAAGCCGTCTCGTTGTAGAAGCTGATGCGCATCAATGATCGCGATAAGCGCTTCCAACTGTTTATTTTTATAAGGCGGATCAAGAAAAATTAAGCGAAAGGTCAGCCCTCTTTTTATAATTGCTTTTAATGCGCGTTCGGCATCGTTGCGATAAATTTCCGCTTGATCGGTCAAACGACAGGCAGCAACGTTTTTTTTCATCGTTTGCACCGCTTTTGCGTCATGATCGACGAAAATAACGCGATCTAATCCGCGGCTTAACGCTTCGATGCCAAGTCCACCGCTTCCGCCAAATAAATCAAGCCCAAGTCCGCCGGAAAAATACGGACCGATCATATTAAACATCGCTTCTTTCACTTTATCTGTCGTTGGACGTGTCGTCATTCCCGGAACTGCTTGAAGCGATTTACCTTTACACTTCCCTGATATGACTCTCATCGTATTTCACCTCGCTTTTATGATCATAGCATAACCGACGAAATGGACAATCATTGTAAGGAAAAAAATGATGGGGATGTATACAATGCGAAACAATGGTCATACTGTTAGTAACAACATCGTTAATGATGTTGTTGCCAACCACGGAGAAGACTTACGTTCCCCATAAGTTCTTCCTCCGGTTTCTCCTCTCCCTTTTTTCCTTCTCTTTTTCGGCTTGTCCGAGAAAGAATGGAAGGGACCCTGCGGCATATGCCACAGGGCATTTTTTTTGCCTTATTGGCCGATCACGTGTATTTCTTCAGCCGTTTCGCTAATGTAGACGGAAAACCATTTCGGAAATTCCGTCCGTTCAATGTATAGCGTCCCGTTCCATTCCCGAATGACTGCATTTGTGCTGTTTGTAAAAAATCGCCAACGAGCATTCCCTTTTTCAATAAATACCGCTTCTCCCGAACGTTGAACAGTATAGCCGAGCGTGCGCATAATCGGAATAAACGGAAACAGTTGTTGATCGTCTTTTAATAAAACGTGAGCGTTTGGCAATTTCACGTCATTGACGACGAGCATTTTTCGCTCTGTAAACGTCATGTATGGTTCCTCGTTTTGAAAAAATGTCGTGTTTCCTTCGTACGCTTCGCCTAGCCATTCGTCTAATTTTTTCAACGTCAACGGCTGACCGTCATTTTTATTGACTAACGTCCAAAACGTTTGTTGTTGTTCTTTCGTTAACGTTTGTTGCAATTGCTGAAAAACAAGTTTCGCTCTTTTTGTCATCGGCTCAGTTTTCGTCATATATGAAACGAGCAAGTCCCATATCCAATCGGGAACAGTGCTATTTGGAAAGCGATGCTGTAACTGCACGCGAACGTAAGCGCGCTGTGCGTCAGAAACGGAAGATGTATCCGATATAATGACGAACGTCGGCGTCATATATTGCAGACGCGATGAAGTAACAATTAACGTTTGTACATCGCTTTCTTTCCAAAACGATAACGCTGTTTCGTGAAGCGGTTTTGTCGCGTATATGACTAAATCACCGTTAAACGTTGGCTGCAACGGTTGCGATTGAAAATAAAGCGGAACGGTTTGTCCGCCTTTTTTCTCCCACATGAAAAAAGAAAAAGACGGTTTATAGACGTAACCAACGAGCTTTCCGTCTGCTGCCCATACCCCTTTCGGATGAACAACATCGGTGAACGATACGTTCGTTTGTTGTGGTTGTGTCGTATGAAAATAAACGAGCCATTGTTGAATGAAAAGCGGTTCTTTTGGAACAATCGACACGCGATAAGTGAGCGAAAGTGTATTTGTTTTCGATGCGTCGACGATCGTTTTCCCATTTTTTTGTTCGACGCACGTTTTTTTCTTCGCACAAGAAATGTTTGTCACTTCTTTTGGCACCGTCACTTCATATGTGTCAGCAACCGCACCGCGTATATGATGAACGACTTCGATTGTTTTTCCAGTAAATGTTGCTTCAATATCATGTTGCAACACTGATTGTTTCGTCGCTTCGGTATGATATTCGTCCCATTGGTAATATAAAGCTCCTGCGCTAACGCCAAGGAAAAGGAGCATTGAAATAAAAGCTACTTTCCACATACGATGGCTCCTCATTCAGCAGTTTATATTATAACAATAGCAAAATTTCGATGCATTGTCATATACCGTTTTCACTAATTGTCGAAAAAAGTTGAACGTGTTAAAGTAAATGAGGGAATACAACATAAAGTGAGGGAATGGTGATGATTCAACGTTTTATTGAATTAGGGGAAGGATATTCTGACATTTATGAGTTAATTGAAATTGCGAAATCAAACCGTCATCGTTTATCGGGTTTGTTTGCTTTTCATACGATGAAAGACGGCAAGGCGCTCACATCGTTCGTCGTCGTGCTTCATCCGACAGATCCTGGCGATTTTCAACCGCTATACATTTGCCGTGAAGGCATTCCACACCCGTCTGTGAAAGTGACAAAACGATATGAGTTGTTCCTCGATTTAGCGAAGGAACTGAATCAAGAAATCATTCATTTGGACGTCAAACCGTCTAACTTTTTTGCGGACTTACAATTGTACTATCAGCATTTAATCGGCATTATGCGCATGAATCGATTTATTCCGCCACTACAGTAAGAAAAGCGAAAAGGATGTCAGCGATTGACATCCTTTTTTTATATGCCGTATTCGTATTCTCTCTCTTTGTCTGCTTTTGATTCGAATTCAACTTTCACATACGGGCGATATGAAGGTTCGACGCGTTTAACAAACGGAAGCGAAGCGAGTTTTCGCATCGTCTCTTCTGCTTCGTCCATATTGCAATATAAAACGGCGTATTTTAACCGTTTCGATACGTAATGAACGTTTCCGTATTTCCGCAACTGTTTACTATGTTTTAACGAATACAGCCAAACGATAATGCCTTGACGCATTGGAAACATAAAAATCCCATCCCCCTTTTTCACTTCGTCCGACAGCCACACGCGCCACCAGATCCGCATCCTCCACCGCAAGATAAAGAATCGAAATACGGATTTCCTGTCGGCACTTTAATGTTTTCAGATACGGCTCGACCGATCATCGTACTAATTTCATCTAACAGCGACTGCATGTCTTTTTCTGCTTGTTTAAACGCGGCAATCGGACCGTATAAATCCAGTTCACGTTTCGCCTCACGCACTTGCTTTGTGACTTCTTTGTAGTCTGGATGATATTTACCAAAACGCTGCACCTCTTCGTACCGTTCTTTTAGCTGAACGAATCGGCGAATGAGTTGCTGCGCTTTTTCATCTTGTTGCATATGATAAAAACAGCGACGGTATTCCTCCGCCACGTCTGATTCGACAATCATTTTGCCAAGCTCTTCAGCAAAGTCTAACAACTGTAATCGTTCGATCGTTGCTACAATCACGAGCAACACCTCCACAACGGTATCATAACATGATTTCGCCAACAAAACAAATAAGTCTGGTTGTCCCAGACTTATGAAATCGTCACCGTAAATTCATGTGAGATGTTATATTTACTTGCATCGTTATGGACAAGTTCCAACCGAATCGCATGTTTTCCAACAGGCAACCCGCGAATGACAAAAGCCGCCGTTGTCGTTTCGCCCACTCGTTTCCCGTTCACGTAAATATATATGCGTCCTTGTCCGTCTTTTTTCGGATGCGTTCCTTTTGTAAACGTAAACTGATCGACAATACATTCGACAAATACGTTATTTCCTTTGACGAGATGTTTCACAAATAACGTTTGTTTTTGCTCAGCAAAAACGATTGTGCTGTCATGATGAACATACGTAGAAAACAAAAGCGCAATACATAAAAAAAAGAAGCGCAACACTTTCACCATCCTTTCATAGTGATAGTGTTTGCGTTTCTCGCTTAATTATGAGTGTCCTTCATCAGTTTCATCATCGCCATCATCATGTTTGCCATTTCGATCGTTTGAACGACTTGTTCGACTTTATGCGGCAACGTTTGTTTATAATAGTGACGCATTTGTTTTTCCATCTCTTTTATATCCAGCGGGCGTCTTGCTAGCCGGCGATACCATATCGGTTGCTCGCGTAAAAATTGATGAAGCTTTGGCTTCGCTACAATGTATTCGTATACGTCTTTTCTCATCGCCTATCTCCTTAATCTTTTCGAAACGAAAACGGATCTTTTTTCGTCTGTTGCATTTGGCGAACGACTTCTTGGATGGATGCAATCGCTTGTTGAACGTTTGTAATGTACGTTTGAAGTTCATTAACATCAAGGTGTTTGACGTAACTGGCTAGCTTTTGCATCAAATCCCCTTGATCTTGTTTGACATCGCTTGAGCGATATTCGTCCCACATGTCATCGTCTTCGCCAAACACGTACCAATCGTTATATAACTCTTTCCACGTCTTTTTCCCTTGGCGCACCTCTTCAATCAGTTTCGGATGGTTTTTCACAAACTGTTTAAATTGTTCGATGGACATATCGGTCGCTCCTTCCTTGTTTGTTTGCCTATCATATATTACGACCGAACAGCCAATGCGTGCGCCTATTTTGGCTCAGAAAAAGGACGAATAAAGTTTTGCGTATAATGACGTTTATATACACCAACGCCTAAATGCGTCAACTCAGCATTTAACAACGTTTGCCGATGACTACGGCTGTTAAGCCACGCTTCGACAACCGCCGGTCCATCGACATATTCCGAGGCGATATTTTCTCCCGCTAATTCAAAACGAACGTTTGCTTTCGTCAACCGCTGTTGTAAATCTCCGTTCGTTGGCGATTCGTGCGCAAAAAAATCATTTTCTGCCATATCTTTACTATGTCCGTACGCCACTTCCGCCACGCGCTCATCCCATGTAAGCGGTGGAACACCGTGACGAATGCGCATGACGTTTGTAATCTCAAAAATTTGTTGTGCATTTGCTTGCTCGACTTGTTTTTCGAGCGTTTCATCCATTTCTATGCTCGGTAACGGACCGCGATATTCAAGTTCATATGGACGAAGCTTCACTAACGTTTCTCCGTCGACCCAGCGAATGCTTGATAATTTGCCGGTAAAACGATCAATATACAATTGTACGTAAACGTCGTCAAACGAAAGAAGCGGTTGAATGAGTAAATCTTCTTCTGTCAGTTGAAAGCGATATACCCCATCGTCCAGTTGCACATGAATTGTATCGTGAAGCGGCATCGTTTGTAATAGCTCGTTAATCGAGCGATCGAACTGAAACGGGGCAACGTTGACTTCCGGTCCACATGCATAAATTGTGACAACCCGTCCGTCAACAATACCGATTTGCATATACGTTTTCGGGTCGTTATATACCCACCATACGTAACCGTAAGCGGACGGATCGATACGTGCTGGTTGTCCGAATGTTTGTTTCACTTCTTCTTCTGTTTTTCCAATCCATGTACCAAGCCCTTGTACAACAGTTTTCTCGCTCGTTTGTTCACTCATGATCGATGTATCGTTTAAAGGGGCTTGTTCATCTGTTGGGAAAAAAGAAAAAATAAAAATAAAGATCGTAATTAGAGCAATGATCCAACGCATTCATCATTCTCCCTTAGCTATTGTATGTACTTCCATTATATACAGCTTGTCTACATTGCAACACTAAAAAATAAAGGCTATGCAAAAAACATAGCCTTCGTGCTTAGTGATATTGTGAGATTTCAGATAACGCTTCCCCTGCTTGTTCGTCGCTTGCTTCATGAATCGCTAAGTCGCCAAGCGACATCATGCCAACTAACGTCTCGCCTTCGACAACAGGCAAACGACGAATTTGATGTTTTGCCATCAACCGAGCCGCTTCCTCTACGGACGCGTTTGGTGAAATCGTCACGAGCTGTTCGCTCATCACTTCTGTCACCGCTGTTGAACCTGGTTTCTTTTCTGCGATACCGCGTATGACTAAATCGCGGTCCGTCACAATGCCGATGAGACGATTTCCATCTGTAATCGGAATAGCGCCGACGTTATAATCGCGCATTTTTACCGCTGCTTCGTACATATTATCTAGCGGTGTACAACATTCGACTTCTGTTGTCATCATTTCTTTTACTTTTGGCATGTGCATCTCTCCTTTCGCACATTAGTTTCACCAAAATCGGAACAATTATAAAGCTCGTCATTGAAAGTTATGCGCTTTCGTACTATTATTAATGGAGGAATGTTTTATTTTACATAAGGGGGACTTGAACGATGCGCTTCGAAAATACAGGTATTGAAAATCAAACAGCGCCATTAACACGTTTAGATGACTTAATGGAAAGCCTCGGCTTCGTACGTGCCGGTCAATGGGATTACGATCGTGTCACATATGACCGCAAATTTGAAATTAAAAATGACGTCTTTTATTTACGTGTGCAAGGTTATGCGATTGAAGGAGACGTTGGTGGTCGCCATGCGGTCATTAAACTGATGAAGCCGTTGCTTGGCAAGCATTATTATCCACATGGTGTCGAATATGGTGAGGGAGAGAACTTCCCTTCATCATTAGTAAACCAATGTGAAGCTCTTTTAGCAAAAGTGAAAGAAGGTCTTGCAACTATAAACGCATGAGCGCGCTCATGCGTTTTTTCCGTCAACGAGACGACGGACGTACAGGTGAACAGAAACAACCTCTTTTCCTGTCATGTCGTATATGTCATCGATCACTTGTTTTTGAATACGTTCACATAAAGTGAGCATATTGCCATGCACCTTGACAGAAATGGTCATGGAAATCGTCAATCGGTTTTGTCGTTCATACACGTTCACTTCTTCTAATATGACATGATCAAACGGTTGTACACTCATCGCAACAATCGTTATAATGGGTTTATGCATATACATCCTCCATACGATTTATGAAATGAAAGCAGGTGTCGTTTCGTTGTTTGAGAAAATTCCAAAGCGGTCCGTATACATGGTCCTTATTTTACTTGCGATCGTCTTATTGACATACTGGGTCGCTCCAATTGCTGTTCCGATTTTATTTGCGTTTATTACAGCTATTTTTTTAGAGCCTGCCGTCAAAGTGGCACAACAGCGGATCGGGTTCAAACGGCAGTCCGCCACGCTTCTTGTATTTAGCTTATTTACGCTGTTTATGCTTTTAGGCGGCTACTTTATTATTACAAAAATTGTGACGGAAGCGTTTCATTTTTTTAGACATTCACCACTATACTTAAATGAAATGATTGCAGGTTGGAACGAACTTGTCGCACGCTGGTACAAGCAGACAGAAAAATTGCCGCCGTTCGTTGTAGCGGAACTGAGCCAACAAGTCGATTTATTTTTAACAAAGTTAAAGATGCAACTAACGGCTTCGCTCAGCTTTCATAAAGTGAGTGCGCTCGTGGCGAATGTTCCAACGTTTTTAATTAACTTTCTCGTGTATTTAATTACTTTATTTTTATTTATGCATGACTTACCGAAAATACGCGAAGCGATTTTTTCACATTTAACAGAGGAAACGAAAGAAAAAGTGCATTTTATGTTATCGCGGCTATCGTATGTCGTATTCGGTTTTTGGAAAGCGCAATTTCTCGTGAGTTTAATTATTTTTGCCGTTTCGTTAGTCGGATTGTTGTTGATTACACCGAAAGTTGCGTTATTTACTGCCTTTATTATTTGGGTGATCGACTTTATTCCAATTATCGGCTCGATCATTATTATGGCACCTTGGGCCATTTTCCACTTTGTCACAGGCGATACAGTACTAGCAACTAAACTATCGATTCTCGGCGTCATTTTGCTTATTTTACGTCGAACAATTGAGCCAAAAGTCATGGGGGCGCATATCGGTTTATCGCCACTCGCAACGCTTATTTCCATGTATTTAGGTGTGAAAATGATGGGGGCACTCGGGCTTATTTTATTCCCGCTTTTACTCATCGCCCTAAAATCAGCGAAAGAAGCAGGCATCATTAAATTTAACTTTAAATTGTAAAAGAGGGTGAACTGTCACCCTCTTTTTAAAATCCTAAAATCGCTTTAATGACCGATGTCGTTTCACCGCCACGGTAAAATACGTATAACAACAAATACACAGCAACGCCTGTTGTCGCGGTGAAAAACCAAACGATGCTTGTTATCGGACCAATTTTTTTATGGCGTACCCAATTTTTTTTCACCGCGGAAAGCAACGTGACAATGCCGAACACCGCGCCGGCAGTCGCTAAAAAAATGTGGAAAAATAGAAAGATTGTATAATATATTTTTATATCGTCTGGACCGCCGAAGCTCGTATTGCCGATAAAAATGGTGCGTGACAAGTAAATGATGAAAAAGCCGAGCGCAAAAGCGGCCGCCAGCCACATCGTTTTTTCGTGCTTTTCTATTTGTTTTTGGCGAATAAAATACCAGCCAACGGCTACAAGGATAGCACTAATGACGATAAAGCTTGTACTAATCGTAGGTAAAATCGGTAACGAACCCATCGTATTCCCTCTCCTATTTGATCATTTTGTCGTCTGAACAGCCACGTGTTCTTCATCTCTTTCTTTTCGATACCATTCAATAAAAATGAAAAATAACATAACCCCATACACAATTTCTTGAATAATTTTCATTAAAACGCCACCGAGCTGTTGATCGTGTAACAGAGACATCGAGCTAAACATTTCCGGTCCGCTCAATTCAAGTGACGATAACGTACTTTGCGGCACACAAAGCGCTAACGCGTTCATCCAAGCCGCTGGGTCGTAATACGTCGCATAAAGCGGTGTATCTGCGAAAATAATGAGCGCACATGCTGGGGTAAGAAGCACCCCATCGGCAAAAATGTAGCCGATTTTTTTTACGCCAGATAACGTTTGAAAACCACGTACATCATTAACAAGCGGCCACCACATCATGACAGCAGCGATAAAAATAGCTGTTGTCATAAGCGCATGTAACCACATATTTGTTTTCACAACATCGAAAATAAGCGGCACGTGATATAGCGAAAAAATGCCATTAAACAAAAATAACGCAATTAACGGTTTTGTGAAAAACGTAAACATTGAACGAACGATGCGCATGCGAAATAACGCTTCAAACATCCACGACGGAATGCCTTTAATAAGTAGCGGCGGCACCATTAAATAAAGGACAGCCATTTGCGTCATATGCGCACTAAACATTAAATGACCTAATAAATCGACCGGCGAGCCTTTACAAATGTAAAGCAACACGATCGCCGTAACAAATAACGTTTTTTGTTTCGTCGTCGTTTGTTCTTTCGAGCGATTGACAAGCCAAAAATAAACGATCGTCACAGCGACTAAAAAAATAAAAAAGTATGGACTCCACATCGCTTCAAAACCAAATATACTTAACGGCATGATGTTCACCTCGCTTTTTTTCCGACTTTATTATACTACAAACGTAACAAACGTGAAAAGAAAAGAAGCTAGCCAATGCTAGCTTCTTAAATCCAAACGACTGTTAAAAACGCCCAAATCGTAATAAACGCCACGGCTACCCCGCCGTACAAGAAAAGCGCTGGAAGTTCATGTCCTTTATGGCTCATATGCATAAAGTAATACAGTTGGAAAATAACTTGCACGACCGCTAACAATAAAATGAACGGTACGGAAAACCAAGCGGAAAATCCTTCATATCCAACCGCAAAAAAGGCGATAAGCGTTAAGAAAATCATTAACGTAAACGAAATGATTTGATGTTTCATTTCTTCCGCGTTCTTTTTGCGACGATATTGTACATCTACTTTTGGGTTTTGTACATGTGTATGATTTGCCATACAATCACCCCACCATTCCCATTAAGTATACGACCGTGAAAATGAACACCCAAACGACGTCGATAAAGTGCCAATATAAGCTAGCCACGTAAAACTTCGGTGCATTATATAAGTTTAACCCACGTTTCGCATTGCGAATCATTAACGTTAAAATCCAAAGTAAACCAAATGCGACGTGGCCACCGTGCGTACCAACTAACGTATAAAATGCTGAAGAAAACGCACTTGTTGAAAATTTAAATCCTTCATGTACGTATTCTGTAAACTCATAAATTTCAAGCGCTAAAAAGCCTGCGCCGAGCAATACGGTAATGCCGAGCCAAAGTTGCATTTTTTTAAAGTCGAAGTTGCGCATATGATGCATCGCATATACGCTCGTTAAGCTGCTTGTCAGTAACAACATCGTCGCTAAAAAGACGATCGGCATTTTAAATAATTCTTCTGCAGTTGGGCCGTTCGCTACAGAGTCTTTTAACGCTAAAAATGTGGCGAAGAGAGAGGCGAACAATACCGTCTCTCCGCCGAGGAACAACCAGAAACCTAAAAACTTATTTTTCCCTTCAAGGGTCGCTTTTTCAGGCTCTGCCGGGAACGTCTCCGGCGTTAATTTTTCTTCCACGTGCATTATGCCCCAGCTCCCTTCTTCTCTGCTTCCATCACTTCTTCTTTATGAATATGGAAGCCGTGATCGTCGATAATCGAACGGAAGAACATCGCACCGAGCGTAATGAGCAAGCCTACTACGCCAACTGGTGTTCCCCATGCGTGATCGTTATGGAACAAGAAACCGAATGCGGCTACAAATAAGCCAAGCGAAATGACAAACGGTAAAAATGATGGATTTGGCATATGAATATCACCAAGCGGTTCTGCTGGTGTTAAACCTTTTTTGCCTTCCATTTTTTCAATCCAATATGCGTCTAAGCCACGCACAAGCGGCGTTTGCGCAAAGTTGTACTCTGGTGCTGGCGAAGATACCGCCCATTCCAACGTACGACCATCTTCCCATGGATCGTTGCCAACGCGTTTTCCTTTTACTGTTGTGATGACAACGTTTGCTAATAACACGATTGTACCTGCTGCCATGAAAAATGCACCGATTGTACTAATCATGTTTCCTGTTTCAAATCCTTGACCAGGTAAGAATGTGAATACGCGACGAGGCATACCCATTAAGCCAAGGAAATGTTGAATAAAGAATGTTAAATGGAAACCAGTGAAGAACAACCAGAATGTCACTTTTCCTAATTTTTCATCTAACATTTTACCGAACATTTTTGGCCACCAGTAGTGAGCACCTGCAAGTAGTGCGAATACAACCCCACCGACGATAACGTAGTGGAAGTGCGCAACGACGAAATAGCTATCGTGATATTGATAGTCTGCTGCTGCTGTTGCGTTCATAACCCCTGTGACCCCACCGATAACGAACGATGGAATGAACGCGACGGCATACATCATTGGCGTTGTAAAGCGAATGCTTCCGCCCCACATCGTAAACAACCAGTTGAAAATTTTAATTCCCGTTGGAACCGCAATGGCCATTGTCGCAACCGCAAAGATGGCGTTCGCAATTGGCCCCATACCAACCGTAAACATATGGTGCGCCCACACCATGAAGCCTAAAAATCCGATTAATACTGTCGCAAATACCATCGAAGAGTAACCGAATAAACGTTTACGTGAAAACGTCGCAAAAATTTCTGAGAAAATACCGAACGCTGGCAATACGAGAATGTATACTTCTGGGTGACCGAAAATCCAGAACAAGTGCTCCCAAATGATCGTATTTCCACCAAGCGCTGGATCAAAGAAGTTTCCACCGAACAAACGGTCCATCATCATGAAAATTAAACCGACTGTTAATGGCGGGAACGCGAATAAAATAAGCGCAGATGTGACAAACGTCGCCCATGTAAACATCGGCATGCGCATATATGTCATTCCCGGTGCGCGCATGTTGATGATTGTCACAAGGAAGTTAATTCCCCCGATTAACGTTCCGAAACCAGAAATTTGTAAACCTAATACGTAAAAGTCGATCCCGTGTGTTGGTGATGCAAGCGATAATGATGCATACGATGTCCAACCAGCATCAGGTGCTCCACCTAAAAACCATGATAAGTTTAAAAACACACCACCGAAGAAAAATAACCAAAATCCAAGCGCGTTTAAAAATGGGAACGCAACATCACGCGCACCGATTTGAATCGGTACAACAGCGTTCATCATTGCAAACACGAGCGGCATCGCCGCAAGGAAAATCATCGTCGTTCCGTGCATCGTTAACACTTCATTGTAGAAGCCTGCACTAATGAAGTCGTTGTTTGGCACGGCGAGCTGAATGCGAATAATCATCGCTTCTAAACCACCAAGCAAGAAGAAAACTCCGCCGGCGATTAAGTACAAAATCGCAATCTTCTTATGGTCTACTGTCGTTAAGTAGTCCCAAATGACTGCGCCGACACCTTTTTTCCGAGCTAACGTACTCACAGTTTAACCTCCCTTTATCGATAATCCCCTTACTCAACAGATAATGTCATTAAGTATTTTGTTAATGCGTCAATTTCTTGATCAGACAATTGAGGATATGTGCCTGTCATTTTGTTGCCTGGCTTAATTTTCTCTGGATCTTTTAACCAAGCTTTTAAGTTTTCTTCGTTATGTTCCAATACGCCTGCAATGCGTTCACGATCCGCAAAGTTTCCTAAGTTTGGCGCAAGGCGCGCTTGCTCAGGGCGACCATCGACCGGCGTGACCGCGTGACAGCCAATACAGCTTTTGTTGAAAATTTCTTCCCCTTGCTTCACAGCTGGATCTGTTGAAGCAACAGGTTTAGCATTTTTCATTTTTTCTACCCATTGATCAAACTCCGCGCGAGGAAGCGCTTTTACTTTAAAGTCCATCAATGCGTGGGACGGGCCGCAAAGCTCCGCACATTTTCCGTAAAATAGACGTCCTGCCTCTTCGGCACGTTTGTCATCAAATGTGAGGAAAAATTGGTTTGTGTTATCTGTATTTGTATCCATTTTTCCTCCGACAGCTGGAATCCAGAACGAGTGTTTAACGTCAGACGCTTTCAAATTGAAATACACGCGTTCACCTGTTGGAACGACCAAATCTTGGCTTGTAATAATGCCGTAATCTGGATACTCAAACTCCCACCAGTACAAGTTCGCACGAACGTTGACGACAACGACGTCGCGTTCTTTTTTGTTCATCGGTTTTACATCCGCAAGCTTAAACGTGTATAAAACCGTTGGAACAGCTAAAATGATTAGCAAAATAATCGGAATAACTGTCCAAATAATTTCAAGCGTATGGCTTCCTTCCACTTGCTTTGGAATTTTGTTTTCTTCCCCTTTACGACGACGGAAGCGAGTCACAACGTAAAGGAAAATGATTGTTACAACCGCAATGACGATAACCATGATGGCCGTGCTGAGCAGCATAAGCTTGTACTGCATGTCAGCTACTTCTCCTGCTGGTTGAAGCGTTGATAAAAACGGCTTACCGCAACCAGCTAGCAAAAGCGCCATGGCGGATACAAGAGAAACCAAGCGCCAATTTCGTAGCCACTTCTTCATAGCCTAATCAAACCCCTCTTTCGATTATGAAATAAAGTGAAATATATACATTCTTTCTTTACAAAAAGAAAGAATTGTAAACCTCTTTAATCAATTGTTACGATCACCATTGTAACAAACAAAATTGTTAAATAGTTGAGCGAATAAATAAACATCCATTTCGCCCATTTCATATCGTCTTTCATTTTAAAACCAGCTAGTCCGAGCGCTAGCCAACCGACGTTCAACAACGTGGCAATCACTAAAAACGGAACGCCTAATGAAAATAAGTAAAATGGAAGTGGTAAAAGCGCCACAATCCAAATGACGATTTGCCGTTTCGTGATCGCAAATCCGTGAACGACAGGTAGCATCGGAATGCCTGCTGCGCGATATTCTTCACATCGCTTCATCGCCAGCGCCAAAAAGTGCGGCGGTTGCCATAAAAACATAAGCAAAAATAAAATGACAGGAACGATATGAAATCCATCATCGACCGCTGTCCAACCGATCACAGGCGGAACGGCACCTGAAATGCTTCCGATGACCGTATTGAACGTATTGCTTCGCTTAGACCACATCGTATATAAAAAGACGTACGTCACAACGCCAACAAGTCCGATCACTGCGGCGGTGACAGTTGTCATAAGCAAGCTTAACGTGCCGATAGCAACGAGAAACACGCCAAACCAGAGTACGCGCTTTGGTTCTACGCTTCCGCTTACCGTCGGACGATTTTTCGTCCGCTCCATTAAGTGATCGATGTCGCGATCAATAAAGTTATTTAATGCGCACGAACCTGCAATGACAAGGGCAGATCCAATAAGCGCGAAAAACACGATATGCAAATTGCTTAAAAATCCTTTTCCGGTAAAATGAAGGGCTAACCAAAGTCCCGTAAATGTCGTAATTAAATTCGAGTTCACGATACCAATTTTTACAACAGCTAATACATCTTTGAACACGCCTGATTGTAGCTTTGTCGGTTTGACATCTTCGACTACATCCGCCATGTGCCGCCACTCCTCTCTTATGCCTTTGAAGGCGTTTCCAATCTATACACGATAACGATATGTCGTCTCTGTATATTAAAACACATTTCTTCGTCAAATTGTGAACTTTTTTTGTCTTAATTGTGTCGAATTTGTGTCAAAATGATATTGTTACGATGAGAACGTTGAAAAAATACCGCATTTATATTTCTAGCAAACTCCGCACAAATATTCAACCATATTTGCAACGATTGCTATATTGTAAAATAATAAAACTTTGCGCTTTTCGACATTTTCCGCTAATATGAGAGTAGAATTTTTCACACGTATTTCACATTTATTATACAGTTTTTACTAGGCATTTGCTAGACCAAAATTTCGCGTTAAGGAAGTGAATACATTGCAGCGGCTTTTAAAATGGTTTGCAGTAGCGACAACAATCGGCATGCTTTTCGTTTTAATTGGCGGCGCGCTCGTCACAAAAACAGGCTCAGGCATGGGGTGCGGTCGTTCGTGGCCGCTGTGTCACGGACAGCTCATCCCATCCAACATTACGGTAGAGTTGCTTATTGAATTAAGCCACCGTGTTGTCTCTGGTGTCGTTGGGTTGATGGTACTTATTTTATCCATTTGGGCTTGGAAAGCGATCGGTCATATTCGTGAAACGAAGTTTTTGGCGATCGTATCGTTTGTTTTTCTCGTCTTACAAGGGTTGATCGGCGCTGCCGCGGTCGTATGGGGCCAATCGGACGTTGTGCTAGCGCTTCATTTTGGCATTTCGCTCATTTCATTTGCGGCCGTCTTTTTATTGACGTTGTTTATTTTTGAAGTCGATAAAAAATTTGATGCCGCGTCCGTCGTGCTTGATCGTACGATGAAATTTCATATTTACGGCATTATTGCGTATTGCTATATCGTCGTATATACAGGCGCGCTCGTGCGCCATAAACAAGCGAGTTTAGCGTGCCCGAGCTGGCCGTTTTGCGCACAAACAAGGTTCTTCCCAACCCAACTACATGAATGGGTGCAAATGGGTCACCGCTTCGCCGCGGGATTATTATTTATTTGGATTTTCATAGCGACGATATATGCGATGAAACGATATAAACAACAGCCAATTATGTATTGGGGCTGGCTGATTGCGTTCGCTCTTGTCAGCTGCCAAGTCGCAACAGGGGCGCTCGTCGTCTTTACAGAGTTGAACTTATACGTCGCCTTAGCACATGCGTTTTTTATTTCCTGTTTGTTCGGTGTATTAAGTTACTTTGTGCTACTGGCAACGCGCAGTCAAAAACAAAAAGATGCGCCGCAACGATCGAACGTCATTCCATCTGCCGTATTAAAATAAAAGAACGAGGGATCCCCTCGTTCTTTTACAGACTGTTGAAAAACGATTTTGTCAAGGACAAAATCGTTTTTCTTTTGTTAATATGTTAAAGGAAAACTA
>NZ_JAIWYK010000063.1:0-95064 GCF_022030075.1 Anoxybacillus sp. LAT27 | reverse complement strand
ACACCAAGCCAAAGTGATTGTGGTAGACCCAACATACACATCCCAAACATGTCCAAAATGCGGACATACAGCAAAGGCGAATCGAAATAAGAAAACGCACACGTTCTGTTGCCAAACATGCCAATATACATCAAACGACGACCGAGTTGGTGCGATGAATCTTCAACGAAAAGGAATCGAGTACATCGTTGAAGAAACAACAAAAGCATGACTTTTGTTGTTGGGTAGCTGTCAACCTGCCCTGATGCAACCCCAAGTGAAGGAAGGAGGATAACATCCGCTTGCACTTCTGGGGAGTTGCAAGCCCACGACTTTAGTCGTTGGGTAGTTGACTGACTGCTTCTAGTATTTCAAATACAGCTTGTTTAATGAGAGGAAGATCTGCGATGTCATCTTTCGTGGCCATACGTTGTTCGATGCTGGCGATATCATCTTTTGTAGCCATACGTTGTTCGATGCTGGCGATATCATCTTTCGTAGCCATACGTTGCTCGATGCTGGCGATATCGTCTTTCGTGGCCATACGTTGTTCGATGCTAGTGATATCATCTTTTGTCGCCATGCGTTGTTCGATGCTGGCGATATCATCTTTCGTAGCCATACGTTGTTCGATGCTGGCGATATCGTCTTTTGTCGCCATGCGTTGCTCGATGCTAGTGATATCGTCTTTCGTGGCCATCGTTTGTTCAATATGTTCGATACGCTTGTCCATGGCAGCGATATCGTCTTTTGTGGCCATACGTTGTTCGATGCTGGCGATATCGTCTTTCGTGGCCATGCGTTGCTCGATGCTCGCGATGTCATCTTTCGTAGCCATCGTTTGTTCGATATGCCCGATACGCTTGTCCATGGCGGCGATATCGTCTTTTGTCGCCATGTGTTCGCGCAATGATGCGAGCTCATCGAAAATACGTTTGAGCATATCACCCATGTTTACTCACCTCCCCCCGACACGATTATATCATCATCGACAGGAAAAATCGACGAATGAAAACGTGCCTCAAATCATATAAAGATGAGGCACGTTCAAGTTTAATAATTCAAATCAATACGAATTCCTTTGACGCTATATAAAATATTTTCAGCGATGTTTGTCACATGGTCGCCAGCGCGCTCTAAATTGCGCGTCACAAACGACAATTGCGTAATTTGGTTTGTAAACTCAGGTTTTTCGCTCATTAAGTCGATTAATTCTTGAATAATTTTTCCTTGCAACTCATCTACGCGATCGTCTTCAAGCGCGATGCGTTTCGCTTCTTCAATATCATCGTTATGGAACGCATGAAGCGCATGATCTAACATTTCATTGACGATTGCTGCCATTTCAGGAATGTGAACGATCGGTTTCACGTGTGGCTCTGTGCCGATAAATTTCACCGATTTGGCGATATTAACCGCAATGTCACCAATACGTTCGACATCCGATGAAATTTTGAGGGCGACAATTAACCGCCGTAAGTCAGATGCGACCGGTTGTTGTTTCAAAATCGTCATAATCGCCAGTTCGTTAATTTCTCGTTCAAGCTCGTTAATTTTTTTATCGTTTTCAATAATTTCATCCGCTTTTGCGATATTTTGTGTTTTTAACGCTTCAATCGATTCATGGAGCGCCTGTTGAGAGGCAGATACCATTGTCATTAATTTTTCTCGTAGCTGTTGAAGTGCAGCGTCAAAAGTAGAACGTTTTGTCATGTTGAATCACCTAACTTTTTTGTTGTTATTATATCCTGAAAACCGTTCACAAATAAAGCATAATTTTTTTATAGAATGAATATATGTTTTATGGTATATTGTTAGGCGTACAATTGAAGAAGAATTCTACGCTGCTGGCGTAGGAGAGGTTCTAGAACACCCTCTATAAAAAAACTAGGGATCGCTATGTCCTTAGGGGGTATAGCGTTTTTGTTTTAGAACGCTCTTTCTTCTTACGATGTTAGAAAGGAGAGCGAAAGATGAAAAAGGAAAAAGCAGTTGTTGTTTTCAGCGGTGGCCAAGATAGCACAACGTGTTTATTTTGGGCGAAAAAACATTTTGCTGAAGTGGAAGCGGTGACGTTTGACTATAACCAACGACATCGACTTGAAATTGACGTTGCCGCTTCGATTGCTAAAGAGCTGAATGTACCCCATACGGTGCTTGATATGTCGCTATTAAATCAGCTCGCACCAAATGCGCTTACAAGAAGCGATATAGCAATCGAGCAAAAAGAAGGACAATTGCCGTCCACGTTTGTCGATGGGCGCAATTTATTGTTTTTATCATTTGCGGCGGTGCTGGCAAAACAAAAAGGGGCACGTCATCTCGTGACAGGGGTGTGCGAAACGGATTTTAGCGGCTATCCGGACTGTCGCGACGTATTTATTAAATCGTTAAACGTGACGCTAAATTTAGCGATGGATTACCAATTTGTCATTCATACGCCGCTTATGTGGCTCAATAAAGCGGAAACGTGGAAGCTTGCAGATGAGTTAGGTGCGCTTGAGTTCGTGCGCAATAAGACGCTCACGTGCTATAACGGCATCATCGCTGACGGGTGCGGCGAATGTCCAGCGTGCGTGTTGCGCAAACGCGGTCTTGACCAATATATGAATGAAAAGAAAGGAGCAAATGTGCGATGATTCAACAAATTTATCCGCAAGTCATTCATCCGTTTCGCTATGAGCTAAATAAAGATATGCAAATTGCGGCGGCGCACTTTATTCCACATGAAGCGGCCGGGCAATGTGCGAACATGCACGGACATACGTATTTTATCAACATTACCGTTGCTGGTGACGAGCTGGATGATTCCGGTTTTTTAATTAACTTTCAACAGTTAAAAAAACTCATCCACAATCGTTTTGACCATACGTTAATGAACGATCATACCGATGTATTTAGCAACACGCAGGCGGAACATTTTCCGACGACAGAAGTCGTAGCGCGCAAAATTGCTGAAATCGTGCAACAACATTTAGACACGTTGCCAAACAAACCGACGTGTGTCCAAGTGTTTGTGCGGGAGTCCCCGACAAGCTATGTCGTATATCGTCCGAAAGCAGGGAAACAATAATGGAGCGCATTCCCGTCATTGAAATGTTTGGACCAACGATTCAAGGAGAAGGGATGGTCATCGGACAAAAAACGATGTTCGTGCGCACCGCCGGATGCGATTATCGTTGTCGCTGGTGCGATTCATCGTTTACGTGGGACGGTTCTGCAAAAAATGAAGTAAAGCAAATGACGGCTGAAGACATTTGGCAACAGCTGAAACAACTGGGTGGTGACCGTTTTAACCACGTGACGATTTCTGGAGGTAACCCAGCGTTATTAAAAGGACTTCGTGCTCTTATTTCATTATTAAAAGAACATAACATACGCATCGGCTTAGAAACGCAAGGGAGCGTATGGCAAGATTGGTTTTATGACATTGACGATTTAACGATTTCACCAAAGCCGCCAAGTTCAAATATGAAAACAAATTTTACAATGCTTGATATGATAATGGAACGACTTACAGCGCATCGCGGGCATGTGAGCTTAAAAGTTGTCGTGTTTGACGATGAAGATTTTGCATACGCCAAACATGTGCATCAACGCTATCCAACCGTCCCGTTTTACGTACAAGTCGGAAACGATCACATACACGAAGCGGATGATGTTACGCTTCGCCTTCAATTATTGCAAAAACTTGAATGGCTCGTTGACAAAGTAGTACAGTCTAAAGAGATGAACAACGTCCGCGTCTTGCCACAACTACACACGTTATTATGGGGCAATCGCCGCGGCGTATAAATAAAGGAGGAAGGAATCATGAGAAAAGAAGAGGAATTACAAGGCGTCACACTTCTTGGCAACCAAGGAACGAAATATGTATTTGAATATAGTCCTGACATTTTAGAAGTGTTCGACAACAAACATCCAGATCGCGATTATTTTGTCAAATTTAACTGTCCGGAGTTTACGAGCTTGTGTCAATGAGGGCACACTTCAGTGGTGACACTGTCGGCTAAACCTTGTGAATTCAGGGGAAGAGAAAAAGGATGGGAATTATCTGAATTTTTATGTACAATACAAGCATAGGAAAAACTTTAGTAAAATTTACAAATGTTTGCGTTCTGCATGTCATCGCAATATCCATCGACAAGAGAATTATTATATGAGAATTCAAGAAGAGAATCGTCTTATCCATTTATTAGAACCCTATTTCTCCAACCCTGAGCCAAGCCTTAAAGAAGAAAGGGCAATGTATGCAGCCTTGTTCTTTAAGGAAGGTGCAGAGACTATCGAAATCACTTTATCACGAAGCGAGTAAAGGTAGTGATAAAGGAAGAGAGTAGAGTACACCACGAAGTATCGTGGTGGAAGCGCAAGGGTTCTTATTCGATATCGCAGTCGAATAAGAATAAGATATAGTCCACCTGCTTTATAAAAAGCAGTTGCCTAAAACCGGACAGCCAGATTTTGCTACTATTTACATTAGTTACATTCCTGATAAAAAATGTGTCGAAAGTAAGTCGTTGAAGTTATATTTATTTAGCTTCCGCAATCATGGTGATTTCCATGAAGATTGCGTCAATATTATTATGAACGATTTAATTCGCGTCATGGAGCCGCGCTACATTGAAGTATGGGGCAAATTTACACCGCGCGGCGGCATTTCGATCGACCCGTATTGCAACTGGGGACGCCCAGGAACAAAATATGAACAAATGGCGGAATATCGCCTATTAAACCACGATTTATATCCAGAAAAAGTCGATAATCGTTAATGAGGCTGGCTTATAAGCCAGCCTTAAAAAATTCACAAAAGATAGCTAGTTTTTTTTCGCAAACGGGTATATAATGACAAATTGTTACGAACCTTTTTTCGTTTGGGGGGTCTTCATTTGAGACAGAGAACGGCTCTTGTGATCGGGGCAAGCGGATTAGTCGGAGGAGAACTTCTCCAACGATTGCTTCGTTCAGAGCATTATGAGCGAGTGACGGTGTTTGTTCGAAAGCCGATGGCATGTAAACACGAAAAATTACAACAAGTCATCGTCGATTTTGACCGAATTGAACAATATGAAGAATATTTTCATGTGGACGACGTATTTAGCTGTTTAGGTACGACGATGAAAAAAGCAAAAACAAAACAGCAATTCATTAAAGTCGATTACGAATATACGTTACGTGCCGCAAAACTAGCAGAAAAATGCCATGTTAAAACGTTTTTATTCGTTTCTGCGATCGGCGCGCACCCGCATTCGATGTTTTTTTACAACCGCGTCAAAGGAGAAACGGAAGAGGCGTTGCAGCGACTGACGATTCGCTCGCTTCACATTTTCCGACCATCGTTATTAACAGGAGAGCGACAAGAATTTCGCCTCGGCGAAAAAACAGCGGAATGGCTATGTTCCGGTTTTTCATTTGCATTCGTTGGCAAATGGGAAAAATATAAACCGATTGCAGCTAAGCAAGTGGCGGAAGCGATGTATCGTGCCGCGCTTTCGGAAAAGCAAGGTGTATATATTTACGAATGTAGCGAGATGAAAGGGCAATGTGAACAACAAAGAGGGCTGTCTCATCAACAATAAGCAGCCCTCTTTTCATTACTCAACAATTTTGTAATTTTTATGGTTGACGACCGTCCGTTCTTGCAAGTCGAGTTCTTTATAGTTTTCCATGTACGTTAAATCGACAATGACGGAATTTTCGTTTACTTTTTCAACGATCCCCCGCAACCCATTTTTAAATTCAATGACGTCGCCAATTTGCGCTTTTTTCATTGAAAATCCCCTTTACTTTTGAATTTTTAAACCTTTTTTCTATTTTGCATGATTTTTCCTCGTTCGTAAAGGGCATTTTCAACTATTTTTAACGCTGTGGCCCATACGGCATTGGCATTGGTGGCCACATCGGTGCACCGCAACCGTCTGGCATCATTTGTGGCATCGGCATCGGTTGCATTTGTTGTGGCATCATTTGTGGCATCGGCATCGGCTGCATTTGTTGTGGCATCATTTGCGGCATTGGCATCGGTTGCATTTGTTGTGGCATCATTTGCGGCATCGGCATCGGTTGCATTTGTTGTGGCATCATTTGCCCCATTGGCCACATCGGTCCCATCGGCATACCACAACCGCAATCGCCCGGTATCATTTGTGGCATTTGTTGTGTTTGTTGTGGCAGTTGTTGATCAGCGCGAAACGGGTCATACATATTCCAGTCATTCATTGTCCATCTTCCTTTCTTTCATTTAGAATCCACCAACATTGTATGTGCATTTTTTATAGACGTGTGTCAGTATTACAAAATTAGGCATTCGCACATCGTATTGACATGTATAGTGAAGCGCGTTAAAACAAAGAAAGGAGGGATAACGATGACTGAACAAGAAGCAAAGCAACTGATTGAACAATTGCGCACACGAAACATTCCGCATGCGCTTGTAAAAAAAGAACATTTTTTAACGTTTCGTCATGTGCTCGTCCAACAAGAAGATTTTAAACATTTTCGCGGCGTAGCACAGCGCGGTGGCGATGTCGTGTATTACTACATGGATCAGCCGCGCAGTTGACGTATGGCTTCAACTTTTTTACAGCAGACATGCGCCATTGTTTGACGGCATTGACGGTGACGCCTTCTTCAGCGGCAATTTGTTTGAATGTTTTCCCTTCGATTACATGGCGAACGAGCCATATTTGCTCGCGTGGCGATAAATAAGACAACGCATCCTGAATGAACATGTCCGACAAAAAATCGACATTTTCTGTTAGTACGTAGTCATCTAGCAACGGAACGTATTCGTGTTTCGTTTCTTTCCGTAGCTGTGATACGATGCGCCAACGAATCATTTTAAACGCAAACGTACAAAATGAACCTTTCGTTTCGTCGTATCGTTCATATGCTTCCCAAAGCGCGATCAAACCGATTTGCACATATTCATCGACATGACGACGAATATGTAATTTGCGAATGATGTAAAAAATAAGTGGACGATATTGTTCAACAACCGTTTCAAACGACATATATATCCCTTTCTCAAAGGCGCGCCTTCACGTATTCCGCGGTTACATGTAGCTTATCAAACATGCCTGCGTTGCGCGAAAGAGAAAATAGAAAAAAATGCCCCGTTTATGTTAGGCATACGCAGCGTTTCCCTTAAGGAAATACAGAAAATGAGGGGGAGAAAGAGCGGAAAATGGTGCATTTGCCTAAAAAAATGCTTTGAACAATGGGAATTTTTTGTGTTATGATAATAAAAAATGGAAAGGCTTGAGCAACATGAAAATAAGAAAAACAATGATTGATTCACCATCTTTGCAACAAAACGTGTACATTTACGAAAATAAAAAAGAACAATATATCGTTGTCGCCATTCCTTATTTAGAATGGTCGATCCATGTCACTTATGACGATTTAGCAAATATTGAATTACGCTTGCAACAATCGCTTGCGAACGTATTAGACGAAGAACATGTGTCGCCACTTGCGATGAAGCTCGCGCAATGGATGAGAGAAATGTAAGGAAGGTTTCGTTGCTAGATGAAATACGCTGTTTCCCTGTATGTCGTTGTAAGTATCGCTTGGATTGTATTGACAGACTTTTATGTAGAACGGTTACCGATTCCACCACATATGAAACCGTACGTTCAGACGTTCAAAGGTGCACTTTTTGTTATTTTATCTGCGGTATTTATGTATATCGCTTTAAAAAAACATCGCCAATTAAAACAAATGAGCGAAAGCGAGAAAGAATTGTTAACGCTCATTCATGCGATGCCTGATTTCGTATCATTTAAAGATGGACAAGGCCGTTGGTTAAGGGTTAACGATTTCGGTTTAAAACTGTACGGGCTTGAGCACGTCGATTACAAAGGAAAAACCGATGCCGAGCTTGCGGAATACACTCCTCATTTTCGCGAAGCGTTGCTTTATTGCATTGATTCCGATGAAGAAGCGTGGCGAGCAAAAGCAGTAACGCGCGCAGAAGAATCGTTTCCGATGCCAAACGGTGAAATGAAAACGTTTGACGTCATTAAAGTGCCACTATTTCATGAAAACGGCAAACGCAAAGGACTTGTCGTCATCGGACGCGACATTACACAACAAAAAGTTGCTGAGCAGCTGTTGTTGAAAAAAGAAAAGCTATCGGTTATTGGAGAGTTGGCAGCGGGTATCGCCCATGAAATTCGCAATCCGTTAACGTCCATTAAAGGCTTTTTACAAATGATGAAAGAGACGAAAGAAGTAGACGAACGTTTCGTGCAAATTATGTTAGATGAAATTGAACGTGTCAACCAAATCGTCAGCCAGTTGCTCGTACTTGCGAAACCGCAAATGAAAGCGTATAAACCGCTCGCTTTGCACGATGTGCTCGAATATGTCGTCGGGTTGTTTACGTACGAAGCGATTTTACAAAACGTACAACTAAAATACGAGCCGCGCACGTCCGCCGTCGTATACGGAGATAAAAATGAACTCATCCAAGTGTTTGTGAACGTCGTGAAAAACGCATTAGAAGCGATGCCAAGAGGGGGAGTGCTCACCATCTCCGCCAAAGATGAAGCTGACTGCGTGTATGTCACCGTCGAAGATACAGGAAAAGGTATTGAACAAGAGCGTTTAAAACATATCGGCGAACCGTTTTATACGTTAAAAGAAAAAGGGATGGGGCTTGGCTTGACGATGAGCATGAAAATCATTCATGAACATAAAGGTACGATGCAAATAGAAAGCAAAGTCGGCAAAGGGACGCGGGTTCAGATCGTGTTGCCAACATATAAAGACCCGTCTTAAAACGGGTCTTTTTTACTCCGCCCATGTCGTCAATTCGTTGATTGGCAAACGAGATGACGGATGGGCAGGTGCGCTCGCTTTTCCGATCGTAATTAGCATGACAGGAACGTATCGGTCTGGAATATGGAATGTTTTCATCAATGCTTGTGGGTCAAAACCGCCGATGGCGCATGTGTCGAACCCTTCTGCTTTGGCAGCAAGCATCAATTGCATCGCAGCTAACGATGCGTTTGAGAATGCTGCATCGCGTGCATATTGTGCGTTTGTATAGGCGTTTTCAATTTGCTTGGCAAGCGTCTCTTTGATTTCTTTTGTCATTTTTCCTTGTGCAACGAGCGGATCATACACCGCATCTGTTTTTTTATTCGCTTGTAAATCGCCAAGTACCGCAACGACCGCAGACGTCTCGACGATTTGTTGTTGATTGTAAGCGATCGGAAGGAGCTTTTGTTGCGCTTCTTTTCCGTAGAAGACGACGAAATGCCAATGTTGCAAATTCCAAGCAGAAGGCGCCTTGCCTGCTAACTGCAACAGTTTCGTTAATTGTTCTTTCGAAATTGTTGCAGTTGGATCATATTTTCGAACGGATTGTCGTTGTTCAATAACCGAAAGCATATATATCCTCCTTTTATACATACAAAAATATCTTTACTTACTTTTTATCAGTAACAATATTTATGTTAATTTAGTTACAATAAGTTTGTCAAATTTCATGCATAGGGTGATGATTGATGGAACATTCACACGTCTGTCCGAAAATCGAAGCGGCATTTCAGTTGCTTGGTAAGCGATGGAATGGACTTATTATTCACGTTTTATTTCGCGGACCGCTTCGCTTTAAAGAATTAGCAGAGAGTATTCCAGAAATTAGTCAAAAAATGTTAACGGAACGATTAAAAGAGTTGGAAGAAGAACGCATTGTCGTTCGTCACGTATATCCTGAAAAGCCTGTGCGCATTGAATATGAATTAACGGACAAAGGGAAAGATTTGCACATTGTGATGGAAGCTGTGCAAGCATGGGCAGAAAAATGGATGTAGTCCCTAACCTTTTACGCTCGTCGTTGCGATAGTAATAAGTGAAAGGAGGGGAGAGACATGCTTCAACGTTCTCAACTTCGCTTAACGTTTGAAGTCGGTGTGACAGAAACGGGCAAACCGCTATATAAAAACAAAACGTATACGATTAAACCGAACGCAACGGAAAGCTCGCTCGTCTCTGTGGCCCAAGCGCTTGCCTCTTTGCAAAGCGCTCCGCTCGTTCACGTGTATCGCAACGATGTGCATGTATTAGGTGAATAGGAGGGATAATGAATGAAAACGCTTGAATTGCAGTTTGTGAATGAAGAAGGAAAGACGGTTCGCTTAAGCGTTGATGCCCCGCGCGACGATGTGACAGAAACACAAGTGGCTAGCGTGATGGACGTGATCATTGCAGCAAACGTCTTTTCATCAAGCGGAGGCGACTTGATTGCGAAAAAAGGAGCGCGCCTCATTGATACAACAGTGACAGAATGGACGTTTGCGTAAGCCGTTTAGGTGCCCTCATGTAAAGGGCACCTTATTATGTATATGACAGCGAAAGGGATGAGAAAGATGGAAGCATATTTGTCGCTTCTTTCCGATGTCGGTTTTCCGATTGCGGTCACATTTTATTTACTGCATCGGATTGAAGGAAAATTAGATGCGGTCATCGACTCGATCCGCACGTTAGGCGAACAATGGAAAGCACCCAACTAAATGGGTGTTTTCTTTTTATTTTTTGTCTGATAACATAAACATATATGCAACGTGTTTATATCATTTAAGGAGGGCCAAACATTGTTTAAACGAAAACAAGACGAGCGTGATGTACAACTAGAAGCGATTTTACAAATGGAAGAAGAGCCGATTCGCCTAAACGGTGAAACGATTGAACGGCAGCTCGCGCTTATCGGCATGACGACAAAAGATATCGCGATTTTACGCTATGTTCAGCCATACATCGAAGCAAACATTGCGCGCATCGTTGACGCCTTTTACGGCGCGCTTCAAAAAGAAAGTCACTTACTCTCGATTATTGAACAACATAGCTCGATTGATCGATTGAAGCAAACGTTAACGGTGCACGTAAAAGAAATGTTTCGTGGAAACATTGACGAAGCGTTTATTGAAAAAAGACGTCGTGTCGCCCAAGCGCACGTACGCATCGGGTTAGAGCCGAAATGGTACATCGCTTCATTTCAACATTTACTTGAGGAAATGTGGGAAATCATCGGAGAACATTTTGAACGTTCGGTGTATGTGCGCGCCATCATGAAATCCGTCTCGAAAATGTTAAACGTCGAACAGCAACTTGTTCTCGAGCAATACGAGCGGGAAAATGAGGCCCTTCGTCTACAAATGGAAGCGTTAAAACAACAAATGAAAGAGCAAGTGAAATTGTCGCTACAACAGCTAAGTCATGTGTCAGATGAAGTAAGCGCTTCCGTTTCATCATTAAACGAACAAGCAACGAGCATTTCGCAAGCCGCTCAAGAGGCATCGGCGGTAGCGATGGAGAGCACAGAAAAATCGATGCAAGGAAAACAACAGCTGCAAACGCAAGTCGAAAAGATGGCACAGATGAACGAAAAAATGAAACAAATTGAAATGAATATGGACAAACTACAACAAGCGATGAAAGAAATTGAACATATCGCTTCCCTCGTTACATCGATTGCCGATCAAACGAATATGCTCTCGTTGAACGCGTCCATCGAAGCGGCGCGCGCTGGGGAACACGGGAAAGGATTTGCGGTCGTTGCTAATGAAGTGCGTAAACTCGCTACGCAAACGAAACAATCCGTTGCAGATGTCGCGCGCGTATTAGACGACATTCATCATCATATTATGGCGATGTCGCAATCGCTTGAACAAGCATCGCTTTCGGTGACCGAAAGTACAAATGGAATCGAAGCGGTATATACGTTTTTTGACGAATTTGCATCAGCGCTTGAGAAAATTTGTCAATATAACGTGCGCATTGACGATGAAATGAAAGCATGTGTACAGTCAGTAAGGGAAATTTATGAAGCGATGACCCACGTATCTGCTTCCGCTGACGAGTTGGAAGGGCTAGCAAGCGAACTGTAGGCTATTTTGTTCGCTTCTTCTCCTTTTCTATTTTTCGAATATATTGCCGCGGTTGAAACGGCTCGACATGCCTTTCGTTTACGGTTGCGTAAATGGAAGGCTCTATTTTTTTTGCTTCAGCTTCATAGTCATGGACGATCATGGCTAACATAAAGAAAAGAACCATTACAATTCACCTTCGCTCACTTTTTACTATATATGTTGAAAAAAATGAAACTTTTTATACATACTGTTCGTATAAAAAAGAGGATTGTTATGTTAGAAGGGGGTTGATTGTTTTGCCGACATTACATATCGCGATGTTTGCGCCGTTTTTGCTGGCGTTATTCGTTCCATTTTTGCACAAATTCATTCGTTCGCTTCATGTCGGATGGTTTGTTTTGCCGTTGCCGCTTGCGCTATTTGTCTACTTCCTATCTTATATGGATAACGTGCGTCAATACGATGCAGTGCGCGCAACGTTGCCTTGGATTCCGTCGCTTCATATTTCATTTGACGCATATGTCGACGGATTAAGCTTACTATTCGCATTATTAATTACAGGCATCGGTTCGCTCGTCGTTCTTTATTCGATTTATTATTTACAAAAAGGAAAAGAACCGCTCGGAAACTTTTACGTCTATTTGCTTTTATTTATGGGTGCGATGCTTGGCGTTGTGCTTTCTGATCATTTAATTGCGCTATATATGTTTTGGGAACTGACGTCCATTTCTTCATTTTTATTGATCGCTTATTGGTTTAAACGCGATCGTTCGCGCTATGGGGCGCAAAAATCGATGCTTATTACGATGTTTGGCGGGCTGCTTATGCTCGGGGGATTTGTTGCGCTTGCAATCGCAGGTGGAACGTATAACATTCGTGAGCTTATGCATACACCATTAACGGAACATCCGCTTTTTATCCCCGCTCTTGTCCTTATTTTGTTTGGCGCTTTTACGAAATCAGCGCAATTTCCGTTTTACATTTGGTTGCCTGATGCGATGGAAGCGCCAACGCCTGTCAGCGCCTATTTGCATTCTGCCACAATGGTGAAAGCAGGAATTTATTTAATTGCACGTTTGACACCGATTTTTGCGGTTTCATCTGTTTGGGTTTGGACCATCGCGTTCGTCGGGCTTGTGACGTTATGTTGGGCGTCGTTTTTAGCATCGAAACAAACGGATTTAAAAGCGATTTTAGCGTATTCAACGGTCAGCCAACTCGGTTTAATTACATCGCTTTTAGGGATTGGGGGACTTTCATTTCATTATGATAGCATGGGAGAAAATGTATTTATGGTTGCTGTGTTAGCTGCCATTTTCCATTTATTTAACCATGCGACATTTAAAGGAAGTTTATTCATGGTCGTCGGAATCGTCGACCATGAAACAGGTACGCGCGACATTCGCCGTCTCGGTGGTTTAATGACGATTATGCCGATGACGTTTACGATTGCGCTCATTGGCTCGCTGTCGATGGCAGGGTTGCCACCGTTTAACGGCTTTTTAAGCAAAGAGATGTTTTTTACTGCGATGTTGCGGGCGAAAGACGTTGCTAGCTGGGCGGTTTTGTTGCCTGTCGTTGCATGGATCGCAAGCATATTCACATTTTTATATAGTGTCCTTTTCGTGAGCCGAACGTTTTTCGGGGAATATAAGCCGCATTTATTGAAAAAAGAAGCGCATGAAGCGCCGTTCGGCATGCTTATTGCGCCTATCGTGTTAGCGTTGCTCGTCATTTTCATTGGCTTTGTGCCAAACGTATTGTCCGACTCCGTATTAGCTCCGGCCGTATATGCGGTGTTATATGGATTGTTTGCACCAAATGAAGCGCTTGATGTGCACATTTCTCATTGGCATGGCTTTACGCCAGAGTTGTTTATGACGATCGGCGTGTTATTGTTTGGTTTAGTGTTATATCGTACGTTTCCAAAATGGAAAAAAATATATTATCGTTTATCCGAACGGATGTCGCTTAACTTTTTTTACGATCAATCGTTCGTCTGGATGGAAAGAGGCGCTCGTTCATTTATATCGCGCGTGATGAACGGCTCGATACGCACGTATTTAATGTATATTTTTACATCGCTCGTTGTCTTACTTTTATTTACGATCGGCTGGCATGAACAATGGCACATCGATTTAAGCCGTTTAGCACACGTTCGGGTGTATGAAGTCGTTTTGGCGATAGGGATTTTGGCAGCAACAGTCACAACCGTTATCGCTAAATCACGTTTAACAGCCATTGTTTCATTAGGAGCTGTCGGCTATGCAGTCGCGCTATTTTTCGTATTGTTTCGTGCACCAGATTTAGCATTGACCCAGCTTGTCATTGAAACGATTTCTGTCGCTTTATTTTTACTTTGTTTTTATCATTTGCCAAAATTTACGCAAAAACAAGAAAGCGTTCGCTTTCATTTAGGCAACGCGCTCGTTTCGCTTGCGGTTGGGATCACGATGAGTATCATTGCCTTTTTAGCGTATGCAGGAAAATATTTTGATTCGATTTCACAATATTATGTCGACAACACGTATGAAAAAGCGGCTGGAAAAAATATGGTGAACGTCATTTTAGTCGATTTCCGCGGCTTTGATACGTTGTTTGAAATATGCGTATTAGCTATCGCCGCCTTAGGCATTTATGCGATGGTCAAATTGCGGCTTGCGAAGGAGGAAGAACGATGAAGCGAAACGATGTCATTTTACGAACGACAACCGCGGTCGTCACCCCGATCATCGTCTTGTTTTCCGTCCAGCTCTTTTTTGCAGGCCACTATTATCCAGGTGGTGGATTTATTGGAGGATTAATGACAGCTGGGGCAATCGTATTGTTGCTTTTGGCGTTCGACATTGAAACGGTTCGAAAAATGGTTCCGATTAATTACAAGTGGCTTGTCGCCATCGGATTGTTGTTTGCGGTCGGAACGGGCATGAGCAGCATGTTTCTTGACCGCCCGTTTTTAACGCATGCGTATCAATACGTTCATTTGCCGTTGCTTGATCATACATCGCTTCATACGGCTGTCTTGTTCGACTTAGGGGTATATTTTGTCGTTGTCGGCGTGACGATGATTATCATTGAAACGATAGGAGAGAGCGACTAATGGAATTGCTTATGATTGTCGTCATTGGCTGTTTATTTGCCGCCGCAACATATTTGTTGCTCAGCAAAAGTTTGCTTCGCATCATTATCGGCACAGGCTTGCTTAGCCATGGCGCTCATTTGTTATTGTTGACGATGGGCGGGCTAAAAGTAGGAGCCCCGCCGCTTTTAGGAGAAAAAGCGGAGCGATACGTCGATCCGCTTCCGCAAGCGCTCATTTTAACAGCGATTGTCATTAGCTTTGGCGTTACCGCATTTTTCTTAGTGTTAGCATACCGTTCATACCAAGAAATTGGAACAGACCATATGGAAAGGATGAAGGGAGATGAGTAACCTTCTACTTTTACCCATTCTCATTCCGCTTGTGACAGCAATCGTGCTCATTTTTTTTCCGAAGCACGTCTTTTGGCAACGCGCTGTTTCGTTCATTGCGACAGTTAGTTTAATTGTCGCAAGTAGCACATTGCTTTATCGTGTCCATACAGATGGCATTCAAACGTTAAACATCGGCAATTGGCCCGCGCCATTTGGCATTACGCTCGTATCGGATTCGCTATCTGCTTTGCTTGTGTTGACAACAAGCATCATCGCGCTTGCTTGTTTAGTGTATTCGTTTTATGCGATCGGACATAAACGGGAAACGTTTTATTACTACTCGTTTTTTCAATTTTTAATTGTCGGTGTGAACGGAGCGTTTACGACCGGTGATTTGTTTAACTTGTTCGTCTTTTTTGAAGTGATGCTTATGTCTTCATACGTGTTGCTTGTGCTTGGCGGCACGAAAATTCAATTGCGTGAAACGATTAAATACACGCTTGTGAACGTCATTTCATCTGCATTGTTCGTCGTGGCGGTTGCGTACTTATATGCGGTGACCGGAACGTTAAATATGGCACATTTAGCCGATCGCATTAACGCTTTAGGCTCATCGCCCATTTTAACCGTCATTGCCGTGTTGTTTATTATCGTATTTGGATTAAAAGGCGCCATTTTCCCGCTATATTTTTGGCTTCCCGGTGCATATTATGCCCCGCCGACACCGGTGCTAGCGCTCTTTGGTGGGTTGTTGACGAAAGTAGGCGTATATTCGATTCTCCGTACATTTACACTTTTATTTACGCATGATGCGGCGTATACGCATACGTTGCTCGCTTGGCTTGCGCTCGGGACGATTATCATTGGCGTCATCGGCGCAGTCGCCTACAACGATATGCGCTACATCGTTATTTACAACATTATTGCAGCGGTCGGTGTCATGATTTTTGGCATTTCCATCATGACGCCTGAAAGTTTAGAAGGGACGATTTTTTATTTGTTGCAAGATATGGTCATGAAAGCGATGCTCTTTTTATTCGTTGGCATCATTTTTTCCATTACTCGTTCAAACGACATTCGTTCGTTTTCCGGGCTGATCACATCGTATCCGCTGCTCGGCTGGGCGTTTTTTATCGCGGCATTGTCGCTTGCGGGCATTCCACCATTGAGCGGATTTATCGGCAAGTTGCTCATTGTAAAAGCAAGCTTCGATGCGCAGCTCATCTTTGAAGCGATCGTTATCTTACTGTCGAGTTTGCTTGTGCTATATTCGGTTATGAAAATATTTATGAACGGTTTTTGGGGCGAGAAAAAAGGATTTGAACAAAAGCAAGTAGACGGACGATTGTTTCCGGTGTTGTTTTTACTTGTTTTATCTGTTGCATACGGCATCGGCATCGAATTTGTTCGTCCATTTGTTCTCGACGCAGTAAACGTGTTAGTCGATCCGGGTATGTACATTGAAGCGGTGTTAAAGGAGTAGAGAACATGGCATTTCAAATTTTATTAAACGTCATTTTAGCGTTTGTATGGATGTTTTTAACAGTTTCGTTTGACGGAGCGTCATTTCTTGTCGGGTACATGATCGGGCTGTTTATCATTTTCATCTTGCGTCGCTTTTTCCATTCGCGCTTTTATCTCGTTCCGGTGTTTGTCATCATCAAATTGCTGTTCATTTTTTTCAAAGAGCTCATTTTATCAAACATCGCCGTAGCGAAAGTCGTTATGCAACGTTCGTTAACGATTCAACCTGCCATTTTTGCTTTGCCGACGGAATTAAAAAAAGAGTGGGAAATTACGGTGTTAGCGATGCTCATTACATTAACACCCGGCACGCTCGTTTTAGATGTATCAGATGATGGAAGTACGCTATATATTCACGCGTTAAATAGCCCAGATGTGCACGAAGCAATTGAAAGCATTAAACAATCGTTTGAAAAAACGATTATGGAGGTGAGCAAATGATGTTAAACATCGCTCTCGTCATCTTGTCATTCGCTATGATCGGTTTTTTATATCGCGTCGTTAAAGGCCCAAGCACAGCCGATCGTATTATCGCGCTCGATGCGATGGGCATTACGCTTGCGGGGATCGTTGCGATCGTTTCGATGTTGTTAAATACGAGCGCGTTTTTAGACGTCATTTTGCTTATCGGCATTTTAGCGTTCGTCGGTACGGTCGCATTTGCCAAGTTTTTAGAGAAAGGGGTTGTGATCGAACGTGGGAACGATCGCTAACGCGCTTGTTGTTGTTCTTATTTTGCTTGGGGCGGTACTTACACTTTTATCGGCTGTCGGTGCGATTCGTTTGCCAGATGTATATACCCGCAGCCACGCGATCAGTAAAAGTACAACGCTTGGCATTATGTGCATTTTACTCGGGGCGTTTTTGCATTTTTTAGTGGAAAACAACCACTTTAACTCACGCTTATTGCTTGGCATCGTGTTTATTTTTATGACATCTCCTGTGGCGGCGCATCTTATTAGCCGTGCGGCGTATTACGCGAACGTGGAGCGGTGGGAAGGAACGGTGCGTGACGATTTAAAACAAAAAGCTGGCGGAAAATAACCGTCAGCTTTTCTTAAGCAAAATACGAGCGAATGATCAGGTTAAGCTCTCGATGGTGTTTCGTCGGAATTTGATGTCGTGCCCCGTCCACATAGACGATGCGAACGTTACGGGCGTGTTGTTGAAAAATACGACCATATGCATGGACGTAATAATCGCGAGCGCCGTATATCAATAAAATCGGGCAACGAAGTTCATGTAATCGGTCGGTTGATCGATAATGAAGTCCTTTGACATACATCTCGTACAAATGCTTACGGTCCGATAACCGCACGTAATCGGCGATCATTTTTCGCTCTTTTTTCGTTACACCGTGCGCGTTGCCAAGGATGTTTGCAAGAAGGGAAATTCCATGCCATTTTACCGCATAAATACCCATTAAAAATTCTCCGTACAATAGCGGTGTACATACTTCCGAAAACCCACCGATTAATATAAGTGCTTTCACTTGATGCGGATATTGTAATGCAAAATGTTGGGCGATCGAGCCGCCGTTTGAATAGCCACAAACAATCGCCTCTTTCAGTTCGAGATGATGAAACAACTCATGCAAATCGCTTGCTAATATGTCCATTGTGATTGGCTTATTTCCTTTTCCGCTTTTTCCATTTCCTCTTAAATCGTATGTGACGATTTGAAATGAAGAAGAAAGTTCGCGCTGACGATGAAACGTTACACTTCCCATGCCGGGTGGATGGATAAATACGATCGGCGTCCCACTTCCTATCGCTTCATAGTACAAAGGAACGGAATATTCGACAAATGTATAGGGCATCTCGTATCTTCCTTTCATTTTTATACGAATAGTATGCGAAAAAAGCCCGATCATTTATGCTTATTTCAACTTAATGGAAAAGCAGTATAAAAGTATACGGTTAATAGATTGATAGTTTCATGTTATTATATGGGCAAGGAAGCGCTTCAAAAAAGGAAGGAGTTTGGGACGATGAAAAAAACGATTGTAGCAGGAGCGGTATTATCGACATTATTTTTAGGTGAGAAAGCGGTAGATGCCGCACAATATACAGTAAAATCAGGCGATTCGTTATGGAAAATTGCCCAAACGTTCCGCACATCAGTGAATGAATTAAAAACGTTAAATCGGTTAACGTCAGATACGATTTTTATTGGACAAGTGTTACAAGTACCTGATGCACAAGCAACGGCGGCAACAACACAACCGGCAAGCACAACAACGCAAACAACACAGCCAACAAACGCAACGACATATACGATTCAAAGCGGCGATACGTTATCTACAATTGCTAAAAAATTCAATACAACGGTGATGCGTCTGCTTGAACTGAATCCAACGATTACCGATGTCAACCGCATTTATGTGGGACAAGTATTAAAAGTACCGACAGCAACAAATACCGCAACAAATACACTCGTGTCACCGGCGCCAACGCCAACAACGTCGCAAACATCAGCGCCAACACAGACAAATAGCGCAACAAAACGATATATCGTGCAGCCGGGAGATTCATTATCATCCATTGCGAAAACATTCCAAACGACAGTCAATGATTTACTTGCCCTAAATCCGACGATAACGAACGTTGATTTTATTCGCGTTGGACAAACGATCAACGTACCGCTTTCATGGGAAGAGCGAGCGAATGCGATTATTGAAACAGGGAAAAAATACATGGGAGCGAAATATTTATTCGGTGCACCAACGACGCGCACGGACGTGTTTGACTGCTCGTCATTTACGTACCGCGTATATAGCGAAAACGGCATCACATTGCCGCGTACATCGCGCGAACAAGCGTTGGTCGGTACTGAAGTGCCGCTCGCAAGCGTGCGAAAAGGGGATCTAATCTTCTTTGATACAGATGGCGATGGCGTCATTAACCATGTGTCGATCGTTGCAGATAGCGAAACATTGCTGCATGCCGCAACGAGCACAGGGGTTGCGTTTGCAAATATGAAACCATATTGGGCGCCGCGTGCGGTGAAGGCTGTTCGTTTATTTTAAAAAGATGCCTCTTATGCTTGAGGCATCTTTTCATTTATAGATAACACCGTGTCAATCGCTTCATGAACAGAGGAAACGATGTAACGGGCTTCTTTTTTTACTTGTTCGGGCGCATGCGACATAACGAAACTATGTGGAGTGAGGCGAAACATCGGAATGTCGTTAAATGAATCGCCAAAACAAGCGACTTCTTCCGGTTGAATGTTGAGATGATTCATTAACAACCGAAGCGCCTCGCCTTTACTAATTTGTTTTGGCATAATATCTAAACAGCGCGGTTCAGAAATGAACGTATCGACGTAAGGTGCCCACGTTTCGTTTACGAATCGTTCAAATGAGGCGACGACATGTTCTTCACCGATCACGGTAATTTTTGATGGCAATATGTCACGCCCAATCGCTGCAAGCATATCTCCTTTTTCAACAATATCGAAAAATAATCGTGCTTTCATTTGTTCCATTTGTTCCGTTTTTGTTTCGACAAAGCTCGTTTGTTCGTTACATACGAGCACGATCGCTTCAAGTGTGCGCGCTTGTTCATAAATGGAACGGGCAAGCGCTGGGTCAAATGTGCGCTGATGAAGAAGATGATGGTCGCTTGTGTATACGAATGCCCCGTTTTGGCTAATGCGGTGTGCGTCATGTCCAATGTCTTTTAGCACTTCTAAAATTTCGTTATCCATCCGTCCCGAAGCGACTGCAAAATCGATGCCGCTTGTTATGGCGCGAACGACCGCCTTACGATCTTCTTCTTTTACACGACGGTCATAACCGAGCAACGTTCCGTCTAAATCGGTGACGATAAGTCGAATCATGTTGGCAAACTCCTTCCATTTTATGATGAACAAAAGTTTACTTGAACGAAGGCGTTTATGCAACTAAAATGTTTTTCTGTCAAAAAACATTCACAGCTGTCTTGTCAAAATACGACGTATTTCCATTGACGGAACTTTGTTCGTTTCGTAACATTGAAAGTAATGTAAACGTTTTTAAAGGGGCGAACTAGACGTGGAACAATCGTTTCGCATTGAAAAAGTATTAAACAACAACGTGCTCATTGCCTCGCATCCAACGTACGATGAAGTTGTATTGATCGGCAAAGGCATCGGATTTGGCAAAAAGAAAGGGGACGTCATTGAGCAAAAAGACGTCGAAAAATGGTTTATTTTAAAAAATGAACGGGAACAAGAGCAATATAAAAAATTGTTGCCGCATGTCGATGAAGAATTTATCGGCTTAATGAACGACATCATTCACCACATTCAAAAGCGAACGAACAGCTCGCTGAACGAACATATTCACGTTGCGTTAACGGATCATATTTTGTTTGCGATTAAGCGATTAGAACAAGGGATGGACATTAAAAATCCATTTTTAGTTGAAACGAAAAGTTTATATCCGCTTGAATACGACGTAGCAACGGAAGTCGTCAACATGTTAAATGAACGGTTGCACATTCAACTGCCGGAAGGAGAAATTGGTTTTATTGCTTTACACATTCATAGTGCATTAACAAATCACCAACTGTCCGAAGTGAACCAACATTCACAGCTCATTTCCCGCCTCGTGTCCGTTGTTGAAGAACAGCTCGACATTCGCATTGATCGTGAAAGCATTCATTATTTACGATTTGTTCGCCATTTGCGCTATGCCATTGAGCGCGTGAAAAAAGGCGAAAAAATTGAAGAGCCAAAAAAATTATCAAACATATTGAAAGAGACGTATCCACTATGTTATAATTTGTCGTGGAAGCTCATAAAAATTATGCAGCAAACGTTGCAGCTTCCGGTAGATGAAGCAGAAGCGGTATATTTAACGTTGCACTTGCAACGGCTAACTGGTAAAAGTGAATAAATGGGCACTTATCTTTACGTGTTACTGATTCGATCAGGCATGAGTAAAGAAGGCAAAAAAAGTGGTGTAACGATAAAAGTCGTTACATAGTACCCTTTTTATGTCGTTCTTTGCTTATGCCTTTTTGTTTTCCCTTATTTGCAAATGCTTACATTCGTTAGACGTCTAACAAATCGCTTCATCTACTTTTCGTACATGAAAATAACGTTTGTTGCAAACGTTAACATGATGAAGGAGGGTTTTATATGAAAAAAGCGTTTGGTACGTTGCAAAAAGTTGGTAAAGCGCTTATGCTTCCGGTTGCGATTTTACCAGCTGCGGGGATTTTGCTTGCGTTCGGTAACGCATTACAAAACCCAGCATTAATTGAAAAAATTCCAGCGTTAGAAACAGGCTGGGTCGAAATGGTTGCGAAAGTGATGGAGCAATCGGGTGGTATCGTATTTGCGAACTTACCGCTTTTATTCGCGGTCGGGGTTGCCGTCGGATTAGCTGGCGGTGAAGGTGTTGCTGGTTTGGCGGCGATCATCGGTTACTTAGTGATGAACGTAACGATGAGCGTTATTTTAGGTGTCACATCTGACCAAATCGGAACAGACCCATCGTTTGCGAACGTCTTAGGTATTCCGACGTTGCAAACAGGAGTATTTGGCGGAATTATCGTCGGTATTTTAGCAGCGTATATGTATAACAAATACTTTAACATTGAATTGCCATCTTATTTAGGTTTCTTTGCAGGTAAACGTTTCGTTCCAATTGTCACAGCGGCATCGGCATTAATTCTTGGTATTGCGATGACGTGGTTATGGCCGCCTGTTCAACATGGCTTAAACGCATTTTCACACAACATGATTGATGCGAACCGTACATTAGCTGCATTCATTTTCGGTGTCATCGAGCGCGCATTAATTCCGTTCGGTTTACACCACATTTTCTACTCACCATTCTGGTTTGAGTTCGGTCAATACGTGAACAAAGCAGGTGAACTTGTACGCGGTGACCAACGCATTTTCTTCGAACAAATTAAAGACGGTGCTGAATTAACAGCAGGTACGTTTATGACAGGGAAATTCCCGTTCATGATGTTCGGATTACCAGCTGCAGCGCTTGCGATTTATCATGAAGCGCGCCCAGAAAACAAAAAAGTTGTTGCAGGTATTATGGCATCTGCCGCATTAACATCGTTTTTAACAGGAATTACAGAACCAATTGAGTTTTCATTCTTGTTCGTTGCGCCAGCATTGTTTGCGATTCACACGATTTTCGCAGGACTATCGTTTATGCTTATGCATATGTTAGATGTAAAAATCGGGATGACGTTCTCTGGCGGTGTCATTGACTACTTATTATTCGGTGTGTTACCAGGTCGCACAGCTTGGTGGCTCGTCATTCCAGTCGGTCTTGTGTTTGCGGTCATTTACTACTTCGGATTCCGCTTTGCGATTCGCAAATGGGATTTAGCAACACCAGGTCGTGAAAAAGAGACAGCAGAAACAACAACAACAGCAGACGCAGGCGATCTTCCGCACGAAATTTTAGCGGCGCTTGGCGGAAAAGAAAATATCGCTCATTTAGATGCGTGCATTACACGTTTACGCATATCTGTCAACGACATTCAACATGTTGATAAAGATCGTTTAAAAGCGCTCGGCGCAGCAGGAGTACTAGAAGTTGGTAACAACATTCAAGCGATTTTCGGACCGAAATCAGACATTTTAAAAACACAAATTAAAGACATCATGGAAGGTCGCGTACCGACAAAAGCAGTAGAAAAAGCAAAACCAGTAGTACAAGCGACAGGCGAAACAGAACAAGTCGCATCGCCATTAACAGGAAAAGTCGTTCCGCTTTCTGAAGTGCCAGATCAAGTGTTTTCAACAAAAATGATGGGTGACGGTTTTGCGGTTGAGCCAACAGATGGTACTATCGTATCGCCAGTAGACGGCACGATCGTCAACGTCTTCCCAACAAAACACGCGATCGGCATTCAATCAAAAACAGGTCGTGAAGTGCTCATCCACTTTGGCATTGACACAGTAAAATTAAACGGCCAAGGATTTGAAGCGCTTGTTTCTGAAGGAACAGAAGTGAAAAAAGGACAACCGATTTTAAAAGTCGACCTTGCATATGTGAAACAACATGCGCCTTCTATTGTTACACCGATTATTTTCACAAACTTGCAAGCAGGAGAAACGGTGAACATCACGAAACAAGGAACAGTAACAAAAGGCGAAGACGTTGTCGTCGTTCAAAAATAATTTACTTGCAAAATGCGTCATTTTTCGGTAAAAAAACATAGAGGGTTTTCGCCCTCTATGTTTTCAAAATAAAAAGTGAGGAGATGAACAAAATGCAAAAAACGTTTAAAGTAACTGCAGAATCTGGTATTCATGCCCGTCCAGCAACGATGTTAGTTCAAACAGCAAGCAAATTCGATAGCGATATTCAATTAGAGTACAACGGCAAAAAGGTAAACTTAAAGTCGATTATGGGTGTCATGTCTTTAGGTATTCCACAAGGTGCGCAAATTACAATTTCAGCTGAAGGTAGCGATGCAGCAGACGCGATTAACGCATTAACAGAAACGTTAGCAAAAGAAGGATTAGCGGAGTAATGAAACGATTACAAGGGATTGCTGCATCGAATGGCATTGCCATTGCGAAGGCGTACCGTTTAGAACATCCCGATTTAACGGTTGAAAAACAAACGATTGAAAACCCAGCTGAACAAATTAGTCGCTTTCAACAAGCGCTCGCCAAAGCAAAAGAAGAACTTGAAGTCATTCAAGCGCACGCACTAAAAGAGCTTGGCGAAGATAAAGCAGCCATTTTCTCCGCCCATTTACTCGTACTAAGCGATCCAGAACTCGTCCAAGCCGTTGAACAAAAAATTGAACAAGAACGCGTCAATGCCGAATTTGCGCTCCATGAAGTCGCATCGATGTTTATTGCGATGTTTGAAGCGATGGATAACGAATATATGAAAGAGCGTGCCGCTGACATTCGTGATGTGACAAAGCGCGTGCTTGCTCATTTATTAGGTGTAACCATCTCTAACCCAAGCATGATTACGGAAGAAGTCGTCATTATCGCGGAAGACTTAACGCCGTCTGACACAGCGCAATTAAACCGAAAATATGTGAAAGGTTTTACAACAGACATTGGCGGTCGCACATCGCACTCTGCTATTATGGCGCGCTCGATGGAAATTCCAGCTGTCGTCGGAACGAAAGAAGCGACAGCGGTAATTCAAAACGGCGATATCGTCATTATTGACGGGATTGACGGGGAAGTGATCGTTAACCCAACCGAAGAAACGATTGCCGAATACGAACAAAAACGTGCTGCTTTTGCTGCTCAAAAAGCAGAATGGGCAAAGCTTGTTCATGAAAAAACGACAACAAGCGATGGACATCACGTTGAGCTTGCGGCAAACATCGGAACGCCAAACGATGTCGAAGGCGTGCTTGCAAATGGTGCAGAAGGTATCGGTTTATATCGTACCGAATTTTTATACATGGGCCGCAACGAATTGCCGACAGAAGACGAGCAGTTTGAAGCATATAAAACGGTATTAGAAAAAATGGAAGGAAAACCGGTTGTCGTTCGTACGCTTGATATCGGTGGCGACAAAGAACTGCCATACTTGGACCTTCCAAAAGAAATGAACCCGTTTTTAGGTTTCCGTGCCGTTCGTCTTTGCCTAGATATGCAAGAGATGTTCCGTACGCAACTTCGTGCGTTGTTGCGCGCAAGTGTTTACGGAAATTTAAAAATTATGTTCCCGATGATTGCAACGTTAGACGAATTCCGTCAAGCAAAAGCCATTCTTTTAGAAGAAAAAGAAAAGCTTGTGGCTGAAGGTGTGGCAGTATCAGACGACATCGAAGTCGGGATGATGGTTGAAATTCCAGCTGCTGCTGTACTAGCGGATCAATTTGCGAAAGAAGTCGATTTCTTCAGCATCGGAACGAACGACTTAATTCAATATACGATGGCGTCTGACCGAATGAACGAACGCGTATCGTATTTATATCAACCGTACAACCCAGCTATTTTACGCCTCATTTATAACGTCATTGAAGCGGCGCATAAAGAAGGAAAATGGGTTGGCATGTGTGGAGAAATGGCAGGCGAACAGCTTGCAGTACCGATTTTATTAGCGTTTGGCTTAGATGAATTTAGCATGAGTGCGACATCGATCTTACGTGTTCGCTCTCAATTAAAGAAACTTTCGAAGCAAGAAGCAGAACGAGTGAAAGATCACATTTTATCGCTTGCAACAGCAGAAGAAGTCGTTCGTTTCGTGAAAGAAACGTTTAACTTATAAGAACCGATTGCTTCGGTTCTTTTTTTATGGAAAAAAATCAGTACAAAACGGTCATAGACATCAGAAAGCGAACCTTTTATAATAAAACTACAACTTTATTAATTTTTCGACAACATTCGACACAATGAAGGGGGAGACACCGTGTTTCGTTCATTAACGATGAAACTTACTGGTTTAATGGCATTATTATTAGTGATTGCACTCGTTGCTTCACAAACGGTCAACTACGTGCAAATGGCGTCTGTCATGAAAGATGATGCAAAAGTGCGTGCAGAGTCGCTTGTGACAGAGCTTGTTGACGATATTGAACATAGCTTTGATAGCCAAGAAGATGCGCTAAAGCAATTTAGTGAAACGAAATCGTTTCAAGCGTTTACAAAAACAGAAGATGCTCAACTTTGGCAAGACATCGACGGACAGCTCGCTACGTTTTTAAACATTCATAAAAAAGTGCAATTAGCTTATATCGGCACAGCAAACGGTAACATGTATACGACGCCGGCTGTCGATTTGCCGCCAGATTTTGACCCAACGACGCGTCCGTGGTATAAAGCGGCTGTCGCTTCACCAGATAAAGTCATTTGGACGGAATCGTACGTCGATGCGGTAACAAACGATTATATCGTCACAATTGCTAAAGCGATTGTTGAAAACGGTCAAGTGATCGGGGTCATCGGTTTAGACGTATCGTTAAATACGCTTGCTGAAACGGTGGAGCAATCTCGCGTCGGCTATAACGGCTATCCGGTGTTATTTGACCAAAACAAATTTGCGATCGTTCATCCACAATACAAAGGAAAAGATATGTCCGACCATCCGGTTGTAAAAACGATGTTTGCTAAAGAAAAAGGGGCGTATGAGTACGAACAAGATGGTGAAAAGCGATTGTTGTATTTTGCGACGATTCCAAAGTTGAATTGGAAAGTCGGTGCGGTATATAAAGAAAAAGACTTATTAGCGACGTTAACGACGATCGGAAAAGCATCGTGGACAGTTGTCGTCATTGCAACGATTCTTGCCTCGCTTCTTATTTATGCGGTGTCGCGTTCAATCGTCAAGCCGATTATTCAACTGAATGAGCGTATACAACAAGTGGCGACAGGCGATTTAACGGTGCATGTTGAGCCGAAAGGAAACGACGAAATCGCCCAGCTCACAAGCCACTTTAACGAGATGGTATCACATATGCGCTCGCTCATTGGTGAAGTCGATCGCTCCGTTGCAGAACTTGGCAGTGCTGCAGATCATTTAAGTGCGGTATCAGAAGAAACGATGGCGACGAGCGAACAAGTGACAACGGCAGTGACCGATATTGCAAAAGGGGTATCGGAACAAGCGAGCAATTTAGATGCGATGAACGATCGCATGAACGATTTATCTGAAAAAATGGGTACGGTCACGCAATCGGCAGAGCGTGTGAAACAACTTTCTGACGAAACGAAAGAAGCAAGCTATATGGGCATTGAAAAGTTAAATGTGCTTCAAGCGAAATCAGCGGAATCGCAAAATGAATTGCGCTCCGTTGAAACGGTCATTACTGATTTAGGGGCAAAAATGAACCAAATCGGTGCGATTATTCAAACGATTACTGACATTTCTGCGCAAACGAACTTGTTGGCGTTAAATGCTTCGATTGAAGCCGCGCGCGCAGGAGAGCATGGCAAAGGATTTGCGGTCGTGGCGGAAGAAGTGCGCAAACTTGCAGAACAATCAGCGCAAGCGACAGAACAAATTCGTCAAACGATTACGTCCATTCAAGAACAAGCTGCTCTTGCGACCGAAGCGGTTGACCATACGAAACAAATGAACGACCAGCAACAAGCGGCGGTGAACGAAACAGCTGAATCGTTTATGCATATCGCAACGATGATGGAACAATTAACGTCAGCAATTGAACATATTTTTACACAAATTCACGACGTGAACGAAAATAAAGAACAAATTGTGGCAGCGCTCCAAAACTTAGCGGCGATCTCCGAACAATCGGCAGCATCAGCTGAAGAAGTATCTGCTTCATCCGAAGAACAATTAAAAGCGTTAAGCACCGTCACAGAAGCAGCAGAGCGACTAAACGATATGAGCCGTTCGCTCCAACAATTGATCCATCGTTTCCGTGTATAAAGCTAGGCATCACGCCTGGCTTTTTTACATGTCCACAACAATTTTTCTTGATTTTTTTTTACGTGAGAATTACGATAAATTTAGTATAAAAGACCTATATTTGTTCGTTTTTGGAGGAGAGGACAATGGATCGCTCGCTCATGGCGGCGTTAGAAAGTTTGCGCATTGCGCTTCATGTGACGCGTGTTGCGATCTTTCGCTTACATACAACAGATCAAACGTATATACTGCAACGCATTTACTATATTCAAACGCCTTCTTTACATCTCCTTCCTCGCAATGAACTTGTGCTTCAAACGGAACAAGTCCATTGTTTAGCTCATTTATATGACGGAAATGTATTTGTTGGGCATACAGATGAATTAGATGAAAACGTGCGCACCATTTTTGAAGAACAAAGCATTCAGTCGTTTATGATTGCCCCGATTTTTATTCACGACGAACGGTGGGGGTTTTTAAGCGTTGTCGATTGTGAGCGAAGACGTGTGTTTTCGGCGCATGAACGCGCCATTTTTTGGGCGCTCGCGCGGACGATTGGCGAGTCGATGAAACGGGAACAAGAGCTAACCGAACTGCAACAACTTAAACAAAAGATGGAACAAATGAACGCGACGTTACAGCAAAAAATTGCTGAAGAAGTGCGGAAAAATCGCGAAAAAGATTTTATGTTAATCGAACAATCGCGCTATGCAACGATGGGAGAAATGTTACGAAACATTGCGCATCAATGGCGGCAGCCGTTAAACGTGCTTGGCTTGCTGTTGCAAGATATACAAGAAGCATATGCGTATGGGGAACTGAATGAGGCGTATTTGCGTACGTCCATTCAAAAATGTCTCATTCAAATTCGACATATGTCCCGAACGATTAACGACTTTCGCAATTTTTTTCACCCACATAAAGAGGCAACGTATTTTCGCCCCATTCAAGCAATTCGCCAAGCGTTAAAAATCATTTCAGCAAGTTTAGATCACTACGACATTCATTTGCACGTTCAAAATCGGACGCGAGCGCGTATATATGGTTACCCGAATGAGCTGAGCCAAGTGCTCATTAATTTGTTGACGAATGCGTGCGAACAATTTGTTGCGCGTGACGTAGCACGACGTATCATTTGTGTTCGTACATATGCGAACGACTCATTCATTTACATTCAAGTGAAAGATAACGCAGGTGGCATCGATGAAACGATTCTTCCGCGCATTTTCGAACCGTATGTGACGACGAAGAAAAACGGCACCGGCCTTGGACTATACATGTCAAACATGATCGTCACAAAAATGGGAGGAGATTTGCTCGTTTCATCCTCAAACAAAGGAGCAACATTTACGATTCGCATGCCGCGAAAGGAAGGGGAAAAAGAGAGATGATTGCGGTACAAACAAATGTCAAAGTGTTATATGTCGAAGATGAGCCGGGCGCACGCGACATGTTAACGCGTCTACTTAAGCGGCGCATTCGTGAAGTAAAAGTAGCGAAAAACGGACAAGAAGCGCTCGAACTGTTTACAACATTTCATCCTGATATTGTCATTACAGATATTAAAATGCCGATATTAAACGGATTAGAGTTCATTCGTCGTATTCGTGAAATGGATAAACATGTGCAAATTATTATTACGACCGCGTATGACGATAACGACTTTTTCATTCGCGCGATTGAATATGGCGTCAACCATTTTATTTTAAAACCAATTGACCATGAAAAATTTTTGCAATCGTTGCAACATTCTATTTATCAGCGTCAGCTCGAGCAAGAGCTGGAAAAACAAAAACAATATACGCGCACGATTATCGATTTCCAAGAAAACTTAATATGCATTTTAAATGATGAACGATTGCTTGATTGCAATTTATCGTTTCAACATTTTTTCGGTCAAGAACAACTAAAACAGTTGCGCGCTGGACGAACGCACGTATGCGATTATTTTGTCCACGAACCCGGCTATTTTTATATCAAAGGAGAAAGGCGGTGGATGCGCCCGCTTATCGACCGCACCATTCCGTTTTTGAAAGTGAAAATGTGCAAACAGGCGGAAGAGCACGTATTTTTAGTAAAGGCGACATCGTTTCCAGATGAGCCAAATTCATACTTAGTCGTATTTACCGACATTACGGCGCTTGAAGAAGAAAGTAAACGAAACGAATTTTTAGCGACGAAAGATCCGCTTACAAAAACGTTTAATCGTTTAAAATTTGATGAATTTTTTACACGTGAAATTCATCGAGCGAAACGATATAAACATACGTTTTCCATCATTTTGTTTGACATCGACCATTTTAAAAAAGTGAATGACACGTACGGCCATGACGTCGGTGATCTCGTGCTCGTGCGCATGTGTGAAGCCATTTCGAATCGGTTGCGCGACTGCGATATACTGGCGCGTTGGGGAGGAGAAGAATTTATTATTTTAGCGCCTGCCACGTCACAAACAGGTGCGTATCGTTTAGCAGAAGCGCTTCGCTGTCTTGTAGAAACGGTTCATTTTCCGACAGTCGGGCATATTACATGTAGCTTTGGCGTGTGCGAATACGAACAAGGAATGACAAAAGAGCAAATGGTCAAACGGGCGGATGAAGCGTTATATGAAGCAAAGCGCACAGGAAGGAATCGCGTCGTCGTTAGCGAATGTATATGTCGAGGGGAGTGATGAAATGAAAACAGCGATTGTAGCCGCATCAAGCAAAGGGCTTGGAAAAGCGATTGCGACAAAACTCGTTTCGCAAGGTGTAAACGTCATGCTTGCTAGCCGTGACGAACGAAAGCTACACGATGTTACCGAACAGTTAAATGCGCTCGGAAAAGGAAAAGCAGCATATACGGTAACAGACGTGACGGACAACGCAATGATCGAACGATTAGTCGAAAAAACAGTAGAAACATTTGGCGACGTTCATTTGTTAGTCAATAACGCCGGCGGTCCGCCGACGGGGACGTTTGCGACGCTAACAGACGATGATTGGCAACAGGCGTTTGAGTTAAATTTATTGAGCTACGTGCGAATGATTCGCACAGCATTACCACATTTGAAAAAAACGAAAGGGAAAATCGTCAACATTGCCTCATCGTCCATTAAAGAGCCGATTCCAGGTTTGCTTCTTTCCAATACGTTTCGCCTCGGCATTGTCGGCTTAACGAAAACGCTCGCCCAAGAGCTTGCCCCATACGGTATTCTAATTAATACTGTTGCACCGGGGCGCATTGCGACTGAACGCGTTGCTTACTTAGACGAACAAAATGCGAAAAAGCTCGGCATTCGGAAAGAAGAGCTAGAAGCGCGCATGAAAGCGACCATTCCGCTCGGGCGTTACGGCACGCCAGAAGAATTTGCGAACATCGTCGCCTTTTTATTATCGGATGACAATACGTATATGACCGGTCAATCGCTTTTAGTCGATGGCGGCATGGTCAAAGCGATTTAGAATGGGGAGAGGAACGTGCAAACAATCGGTTTTATCGGGCTTGGTGTCATGGGAAAAAGCATGGCGCGAAACTTGCTTCGGGCAGGTTATCCGCTCGTTGTATATACGCGCACAAAAGAAAAGGCGGAAGATATATTAGCGGAAGGAGCTATATGGAAAGAAACGGTGAAAGACGTTGCCGAAGCGGCGGACGTCGTTATGACGATGGTTGGTGAGCCGCAAGATGTGGAGCACGTATACTTTGGTGATGACGGCATTTTAAAACATGCGAAACGTGGTGCGTATGTCATTGATTTTACGACATCTAAACCGTCGCTTGCGGTGCGCATTTATGAGGCGGCAAAAGAAAAGGGAATATTCGCTCTTGATGCGCCTGTCTCAGGTGGGGACATTGGGGCGCGCGATGGGACGTTGTCCATTATGGTTGGCGGCGATAAAGAAGCGTTTTCCGCATGCATGGCGTTTTTTTCGCATATCGGAAAAAATATCGTTTGGCAAGGAGAAGCAGGGGCAGGGCAACATACGAAAATGTGCAACCAAATTGCGATTGCGACAAATATGATTGGCGTATGTGAAGCGCTTGTGTATGCCGAAAAAGCAGGATTAGACCCCGAACGCGTCTTGCAAAGCATTTCGCAAGGCGCCGCATCGAGCTGGTCGCTGTCTCATCTTGCGCCACGCATGCTTGCTGGCGACTTTGCTCCGGGCTTTTACGTAAAACATTTTATTAAAGATATGGGCATTGCGCTTGCAGAAGCGGAAACGCTCGGTTTATCATTGCCGGGCTTAAAGCTTGCGAAACAGTTGTATGAATCGCTTGCTGAACGGGGAGAAGAACAGAGCGGGACACAAGCGTTATACAAATGGTATAAAGAATGGTAAAAGGTGCTTTTAGCGAGCACCTTTTTTTATGTACGATTCCATGCGATCCAGCCCTTTTTCTAGCTCTTCCATCGAACAAGCGTATGAGATGCGCACGTATCCTTCGCCGTATGTCGAAAACGCACTTCCAGGCACGACCGCGACTTTCGCTTCTTTTGCTAGCTGTAATGCAAAGTCAAAAGATGACTGATGAAACTTTGCAATGGAAGGAAAAATGTAAAACGCTCCGTTCGGTTTTTGGACGTCAAAGTCCATGGCACGAAGGCGATCATATACATATGTCATTCGTTCCGCGTATTGCTTTTTCATATCGTTCGCATCGTTCATTCCGACCGTTAACGCTTCTAGCGCTGCTCGTTGCGCAATGGATGTGGCACATGAAACGTTATATTGGTGCACTTTTACTATATGTTCAACAATCCATTTTCGCGCAAATAAAAACCCGATGCGAAATCCTGTCATCGCATGCGATTTGCTTACGCCGTTAATGACGATCGTTTGATCAGGAAGCCATGTCGCAATCGACTCGTGTTTCCCTGTAAACACAAGTTCGCTATAAATTTCATCGGAAATGACCCAAATTGGTTTGTCTTTTACAAGTGCAGCGATTTGTTTCAGTTCATCGCTCGTTAACGTCATTCCTGTCGGATTAGACGGATACGGCAATACGATGCACCGCGTCCGCTCGGTGATAAGCGGTTCGATGTGCTCGGCTAACAGTTTAAAGCCGGTTTCTCGCGTATCGACATATACAGGTGTTGCCCCACATAAACGAATAATCGGTTCATATCCTGGATATACAGGGGCAGGGAGAATGACTTCTGCTCCTTCCGTTAAAATGGTACGAAACGCAATATCGAGCGCTTGGCTTGCGCCGACGGTAACGATCACTTCATCGGGGGTATAGCGCAGTCCATATTTCGTTTCAACAAAGCGACAAGCGGCTTCACGTAACGGCAAATATCCCGCATTATGCGTATAAGAAGTAAACTGTTCATCAAGCGCCTGTTTTGTCGCTTCTTTAATATGATCGGGGGTCGGAAAATCAGGCTGTCCAATCGTTAATGAAATGATGTCTTTTTCTTGGGCAACGAGATTAAAAAATTGCCGAATGCCAGATAGTTGAATATGTTGCACACGTTCATTCATCGGAAGCATCATCGTCTTTCACCTTTCTTCGTTTTTTTCTATTAAACAATAAAAGGTGAACGTTTCGCAATGTGTTTTGCTGAAAACGTTCACCTTATGTGCTGTCCTGTCGTTTCACAGTCGATCATGCGTGCATACCCTCCAAGTGACGATAACGATCTCGAAGTTCATTGTATTGTGTGGAGAGGGTAAGAAACAGTGCCTTATCCCGTTCCTCAAGCGCTTTGTCGATGTCGCGCATCAACCGATCTCTTTCAAATTGAAACAACGCCTGTTCGATTACGAATTGCGCAGCTTCCTTATAACCGTTAGCGAGATCGTGCGGCTGCGATACGAGTGTCATGTCATTGTATTTTTCAAACATGTTTCATTCCCCCTTAGTGAGAAGAATACTCTCCTCCCTTTTCTACATTATAAAGGTTTTTTTGTAAATTGTAAATAAAATTCCGAAAAATAAAAACAAAAAAATAAAAGCTGACAAACGCCAGCTTTTTAAACATAAGGATGTATAAAATTTCAGATTCATGTCTAGCTCCAAGCGCCATCGGCTCGAGTCGCTCCGTCCCACACTGCGGCGGCGACAGCCTCCTCGGTGGGACTTGTGCGCTCTTCGCCGATAGGCAGGCGCTTTTCGCTTTTCTTATATTAATAACCGTAGTCCCAGTCGATTTCTTCATCGTGCCAAAGAACTGCTTCTGTTTCTTCGTCTACCACTTCTTCAAGTTGTTCTTTTTCTACATCTTCTAAAATCGTGACCGTATGATCTTCTTCAAAAAGAATGGCTAACCCTTTCATGTTGACACCTTCTCTTTTCGTGTTTTTTTTCACAATCATTGTAACGCGCCATATTTGTCCACGTCTATCATGTTCATAAAGCTGTCAATATGTTTATTTTTTCTGAAAATAAAAACGAGTGTAGTCGTCCTTCTTCTTATGTTACAATACATGTGGAACAACCATCATGGAGGCATCACATGTTTATTGCTGTTATTAAACCACTCGTTGTCAATATTACCATTTTATTTTCGCTCATTTTTAATGCGAACTTATTTTTTCCATTCCGAAGAAAAATGGTACTGACATGGAAACAAAAAATGATGTACGGTGTTGTGGCATCGTTCACCGCTATATTGTGTATGATGTATCCGATTCAGCCGTTAGCGGAAACGAATTTCGATTTTCGCATGATCGTCATTTTAGTGACGACGTTATATATTGGAAAAACAGCGGGGTTGCTATGTACATTAACGGTCATCGTCAGTCGTTCCATCATCGGTGGTCCGTTTGCTTTTGCGGGTATTACCGTATCCGTCTTTGCATTTATCGTCGGCATGTTGTTTCGCTCATCTTTTTTTAACGTCAAACGAAAAATATTATATGGGCTTATGATCGTTTTGGTTTACCTTATTTTGTATGTTGCCACGATTATATACGCTGTTCCACCTCTTTCTTGGCGATTTTATATCATCTACTTCGTCTTTTTTATTGCGATGTTTATCGCGCTCGTCTACGTCATTGAACGGCTTATTCAATTTAACGAACAGTTTGACGATATGATTTACGTCGATAAACTAGCGACGGTAAGCGAAATGGCGGCATCGTTCGCTCACGAAATTCGCAATCCACTTACAACGGTGCGCGGGTTTGTCCAATTTTTAAGCCAAGATACGACCGACGAAAACGTAAAAAAATATGCCCCGATCATTTTAGAAGAATTAGATCGAACGAATGAAATTATTACCGAATATTTGTCACTTGCAAAACCGGCGCCATTTCAACTGCAAAAAGTGAACATCGATGACGTTTTACATACGTCCGTTCATTTGTTAAGTCCGCTCGGGACAATGACGAACGTGTCGTTGCAGCTATATACGGAAGGGAAAAGCGATGTGTATGGCGATGAACATTATTTAAAACAAGCGCTATTAAACGTTATGAAAAACGGAATAGAAGCGATTGAATACGGCGGGCTTGTGACGATTTATAAAACAGTCGATGAAAAGGAAAAAGAAGTCATTATTACAATTCGTGATACCGGAAAAGGAATGACGGAAGAGCAGTTGAAAAAAATCGGGTTGCCGTACTATACGACAAAATCGAAAGGGACAGGGCTCGGCAGCATGATTACAGCCCGACTCATTCGCGAAATGGGAGGAACGATTACATACGAAAGCCGATTGAACGTCGGAACGACTGTCACGATCACGTTGCCATTGTATGAAGGGGATTAGTCCCCTTCTTTTTGCATATAGTCGATAAACATTGTAATCGTATCGATCGTAAACGTTGACAACGGTTCATGTAAGTGCGAAAACATCCATAATTTTAATGCTCCGAAATATAATTGAATCGTTATTAAAGCAAGCGCCGCGGAAGGTCGCCCCGTTCGAATGTCCCCGCATCGTTTTCCTTCTTCAAATAACTGTGTCAGCATATCGATGAATGAAGTGAGCGGAAGCGATTGTTTTTGTTTCGTCGTATAAATATGCACCATTGATTTTGTTACTTCTTTTCCGAGTTGCTCGTGCATGGCGGTCAGTTCATGAAATAGCTGAACCATTTGTTTGCGCCAATGCTCATGTTCATTTTTTTTCATTTTTTCATAGACGCGTTCCATATGCGAAAAAAACACGCTTTGTAGCACTTCTTCTTTCGTGCGAAAATAATTAAAAAATGTTCCTTTCGCCACACCAGCTTCATTCGTAATTTGCAAAACGGTCGTTTCATCGTACCCTTGTGTTTGAAACAATTGAAGGGCGGTTTGTTGCAATAATATTCTCGTTTGTTTTTTTTGTCTCTCTCGTTTCATCATAAATCCCCCGTGATGTTCATCTATTTTTATTATAGTGATTTTTACCTAGGAATAAAGTATTATTCGATAAAGATGAAAGTTTTGTTTAGACATGTATCGTTCGCATATATATGGAAAGAAACGAAAAAAGGGGGAATGGATGCATGTGGGGCGTTGATTCAGCAGCAAAAGTGACGGAAGCGTTGTTTACGTGCGTGCGCCAACAATATGGTTTTCCACAATTTTGGGGAAGATACGTAACGACTGTGCCGAACGTATCGGACGGGTTAACGAAAGAAGAAATTGCTTTTATTCGAGGATACGGCATAAAAATTGCCCCGATTTACAATGCGTTTCGTGAAGCGACACAATACGAAAAAGGAAGAACGGCGGCAAGAAATGCGATTTTTCATGCACGAAGACTCGGTATTCCGAAAAATAAAGTCATTTTCGCCAATATTGAAGATGAATTTGACGTTGACGCGGCATGGATTCGCGCCTGGGTCGATACGTTTTATCCGAGCGGATATCGCCCAGGCATATATGCCAATCCGACGAAAGGAGCGTTCGGAGAAGCATATTGCGAAGCGGTAAAAAACGACGAACGTGTGGCACAACAAACGATGATATGGAGCTCGTATCCTCGTCCGGGGACGACGTCGGCAACAAAAGCGCCAACGTTTCGTCCAAACGTCCCGAACTGTCGCGCAAACGTTTGGATGTGGCAATACGGGCGCGATGCTGACCGTTGCGCCATTGATACGAACGTGGCAAACCGGAAAATAAGCGACTATTTATATTAAAAATATTTTTCGTCCGCTATAAGAAGTATGATAAAATAACAGTAAATGATGTCGTAATGGAGGATGCTTTATGGAAAATAAAAATGGAATTTTATTAGAGAGCGGGACGAATGAACTAGAAATTGTCGAATTTTTAATTGGCGATAACCGATTTGCCATTAACGTCATTAAAGTGAAAGAAATTATTCATCCGATCGCACCGACAAAAGTGCCACATGCTCATCCGTATATTGAAGGCATTATTGAATTGCGCGGCGAGGTGCTTCCGCTCATCGATTTAGCGAAAGCGCTCGGCTTTGGGCCATCGAACAATCCAGCGCAAGATAAATACATTGTCGCACAGTTCAATCAACAAAAAGTGGTGTTTCACGTCCATAACGTCACACAAATTCATCGCATATCATGGAAACAAATCGAAAAGCCATCACAAATGTATCAAGGATTAGAAAGCCAAATTATCGGTGTAGTGAAATTAAACGGAAATATGATTTTACTGCTCGACTTTGAAAAAATCGTTGTCGACATTAACCCGCAATCCGGCATTAACGTTGAACGTGTGAAAAAACTTGGCAAACGCGAACGTTCGAACAAAAAACTAATCGTTGCCGAAGATTCTCCGCTATTACGCAAACTGCTTCACGATACGCTCGCTGAGGCGGGATATGTATACGTCGAATTTTTCGAAAACGGGGAAGATGCGTTCAACTATTTACAAGCGATCGTGCAAAAAGGAAAGCCGATCGAAAGCGAAGTGCAGTTAGTCATTACCGATATTGAAATGCCGCAAATGGACGGCCATCATTTAACGAAACGCATTCGCGAAGATGACAAATTAAAACATTTGCCTGTCATCATTTTCTCCTCTTTAATTACAGACGATCTTCGCCATAAAGGCGAGCGCGTCGGAGCGACAGCGCAAGTAAGCAAACCTGAAATTGCTGAACTTGTCCAAATGATTGATCAACATATTTTATAAACAGTAGGGGATCGCTATGGATCGTTATGAAAAATATCGCCAACATTTTTTAAAAAATATTCGCAAACGATTAGAAGAATGGGAAACGGTCGATGAAATCGCTCATCAAGACGTTTATCGCCTCCTTCACTCCATTGCGGGCACAGCAGCGATGATCGGCATGACCGATATCGGAAACTATGCGCGTCAGTTAATGGAGCAATGGGGCGAAGATGAAGAAAAGAAATGGAAATCGTCAGACGTGAAAGAGCGGCTCACCCCGCTTTTTCAGCTTTGTTACGAGCAACAAATAAGTGACGTCGCCCATAGCGAACAAGAAACAAAACAAGGCGACGAACCGACGATTTTGCTTATTGATGACGATCCGTCGTTTTTAATGTATGTGAAAGAACAACTTGAACAAAACGGGTGGTACGTTGTAGCGATTGCCGATCCGGTAAAAGCGGTCGCGTCGTTTTATGATGTTCGTCCAGATTGCGTCGTCATCGACATTCATATGCAAACGAAAACAGGATTTGAAGTATTAACGTTTTTAAAAGAAAAATTAAAACAACAATTCGTTCCGATGATTATGGTCAGCATCGATGACCGAAAAGAGACGCGCATGAAAAGTTATCAAATGGGTGCAGATGACTTTATTCCGAAGCCGTTTGCGATCGATGAATTTATTGTGCGCATTCATAGGCAACTTGAGCGAAAACAATTAATTGATGAGCTGCTTTTGTTAGATGAATTGACGCATGTATATAACCGAAAATATTTAAAACAAGCGTATGAACAATTGAAAAGCGATTGGCATCGTACGCATGAACCATTTTGTTTAGCGGTGCTCGATCTTGATCATTTTAAACGAGTAAACGACCAATACGGGCATTTAATTGGCGACGTCGTTTTAAAGCAATTTGCGCAATTTTTAAAAACAAACGTTCGCGCACGTGACATTGTCATTCGCTTCGGGGGCGAAGAGTTTATCGTTTTATTGCCAGCAACCGATGCGGGCGAGGCGCTTCTTGTGTTTGAACGATTGCGCGAACAATTTGAACGCATTCCGTTTCAAAGTGGAGAAACGACGTTTTCGTGTACGTTTTCGACAGGCATCGTCGAAGTGAACGATCCTTCGAAACCGATCGGGCATTGGATCGAGCTTGCCGATTCCGCGCTATACAAAGCGAAAAATACGGGAAGAAACTGCGTTGTACTTGCGAAACAACAAGAAACATCGCTTCGTCGGACGGTGAAAGTGGCGATTGTCGATGATGATGCGATTGTGCGCGCCATTGTGGCGGACATCGTGCAAAAAATGTTCGCGAAAGAAAAGGTGACGCTTGATTTACGTACGTTTCGAGATGGTGAGCAGTTTACGACGTCTGAGTGGCATCAAGGAAAAGAGCCATGCCTCGTCATTTTAGACGGCGTTATGCCGAAAATGGATGGACTTGAAGTGTTACAACAACTGCGTAACCAAAAAGACTCGTCGCGCTATAAAATCATTATGCTAACCGCAAGAAAAAGCGAAAACGATATTGCACGCGCGCTTGAGCTTGGAGCAGACGACTATATGACAAAACCGTTTAAGCTACTTGAACTTGAAGCAAGAATACGCCATATGTTAAAGAGGATGAATTAGTTGTGTTTAACCAACTCGTTTTGTTTGCTTGGATTGTCGCTACTTTATTCCTTCTTTTGTGTGCGATTTTCCTTTATTTAGTTGTTAACAAAAGAAAAGATTATAAATGGAAACAAGAAGTGGAGATATACAAACAAAGATATGAATCGGCGCTGTTTCGCTTTTTAGCTTACGGTGAAGAACAAATCGCCCCTCCATCGTCGGCTGCGCAACATGTAGCAATGATGGAATTATTGGATCATTTTTTGCGTGTACTTGCGAACGAAGATGTAAAAGCACGCGCGATGATGTTAGCGGAAACGTATTTTGTCGATTATTTACGTGAACAGCTTCAACATCGTAGGCTTGGAAGAAGAATGAATGCCCTTTTTTTTATTGAAGATTTTTATCTTCGTGCGCTCATTCATGAGTTAGAAGCGATGTATGAACAAAAACAGCTAACGATGATGGAAAAGCGCCAACTATTAAAAATGTTTGCGCTTTTTCGCCATCCGCACGTATACGAATATATGAAACAAACAGACGATTCATTTACACAGTTTGACTACCGTCTTATTTTATCGCGTATGGATGACGATACGTTTGCGAAATTGGTTGATCATTTTTTTGATTGGAACGAAAAAATACAATACGCCATCATTGATATGATTGGCATTATGCAAAAATTAGCGCACATTCCGTTTTTGCGCACATTGCTTCAACATAAACAAAGCGAATATCGCATTCGTGCGTTAAAGGCGCTAGCAGAAATAGCATTTCCGCTTGATGCGGAACAACTGCGCCCACATTTACAATCGCCTATTTGGCAAGAGCGGTTAATGGCGCTACGGCTTTGTGCGCGAACGGTAAAAGAAGAGCTCATTGAAACGATTGAACAACTGATGAAAGATCGCATGTTTGCGGTGCGCTCGCAAGCGGCCGAAGCGTTGTTGCGCATGCCAAACGGGTTGGCGATGCTCGAACGAATCGCCCACACATCAGACGATCCGTACGCGCGTGATATGGCGCGCGAATGGTTAGAAAGAGGGCGGGAATATGATTAAACTCATTGCTATGTTCGTTTTTTTCTTTATGATCGCGGTCATTTTGTTTTATACGTTTTTGCTGATCGTCTCACTCATTCAATTACGGCGTATGTACGAACTAGACGACTGGGAACCGTACGAAGAAATGCTTGATGTCAGTTATACGAAACCCGTTTCAATTTTAGTGCCCGCTTACAACGAAGAAGCTGGTATTTTTGCGACGGTGCGCTCCCTTTTAAGCATCGAATATCCGGAGTATGAAATTGTCGTCATTAACGACGGCTCAACAGACGATACGTTAGAGCGGTTGAAACAAGATTTCGACCTTGTTGAAATAAAGCGTGTCATTCGCCAACAGTTAAAAACAAAACCGATTCGTGCGGTATATCGCTCCCGTAAGTTTTCCCACTTGTTTGTCATCGACAAAGACAACGGCGGCAAAGCCGATGCGTTAAATGCCGGCATTAATTTTTCATCTTATCCATACGTTTGCTCCATTGACGGCGACTCTGTCATTGAACGTCGCGCCTTTTTAAAAGTGATGAAACCGATTATTGATTCAGATGAAGACATCATCGCCTCTGGCGGAAGTGTGCGTATCGCCAACGGCTGTGACATCGAGAAAGGGGAAGTCATTCGCATCGCTCTTTCCCGTCAACCGCTCGTTGTCATGCAAGTGATCGAATATTTGCGTGCTTTTTTAATGGGACGTATCGGACTAAGCCGCCACAATTTACTGCTCATCGTTTCAGGCGCTTTCGGCGTTTTTTCAAAACAATGGGTCATTCGAGCAGGCGGATATGCGCATACCGTTGGAGAAGATATGGAACTTGTCGTTCGCCTTCACCGCATGATCAAAGAAACAGACGCCGATAAAAAAATTGTATACGTGCCCGATCCGGTTTGTTGGACGGAAGCACCGGAGTCGCTATCAGATTTGCGCAAACAACGGCGTCGTTGGCATCGAGGCTTGTTTGAAAGCCTGTGGCTTCATCGCCGCATGTGGTTTAACCCGCGCTATGGCACAATTGGACTCATTTCGATGCCATATTTTTTACTCATTGAATTTCTCGGTCCTGTCGTCGAGTTGGTTGGCTATATTCTCGTCATCGTGGCACTCATTTTAGGTGATGTGTATATTGAATTTGCGATTTTACTATTCCTCGTTTCCGTTTTGTACGGTTCGCTTTTTTCCATGGCTGCCGTATTGTTAGAAGAATGGACGGTTCGTAAATTTCCAAACGTTTCAGATATTGTGCGTCTCTTTTTTTATTCATTAACCGAGACGTTATGGTATCGTCCGCTTACGGTGCTATGGCGCTGTGAAGGAATTGTTGATGCGCTGTTAAAACGAAAAGGATGGGGAGAAATGAAAAGAAAAGGTGTGTCAAAATGATGAAACGACAACGATGGCTCATTGTATATATCGTATGTATTTTTCTTGCCATTTCTTCGCCATATTGGTTGTGGAAAATAAAGCGTGAAACGACGCTAAATGTGCTTATTGTGAATAAAACAGTTCCCGATCATACGTATCGTGAGCATGAAGGGCTCGTTTGGTTATTAAACCAACAAAAATATGTGAAACCAAACGGGGAGCGCTACAAGTTAAATAGCGATTACGTCGGTTTTGTGCCGAAAACAAAAAAAGAACGGCCGTGGCCGACGTCGCTCGAATCGTACGATGTCATTTATGTGGCGGATACGTATGGTGTATATGAAGATGATTTCACATCGGAGAAAGAGAAAGGGAAACGTTCACCGAAAGTGTATGGCGGGTTGACGGAACAAGAAGTGAATCGCTTGCACGATGCGATGTTTGCAGGAAACAAAACGCTTATTGCGGAGTTTAACTCGTTTGCGAGCCCAACGGATCGAGCTGTTCGTGAAAAATTTTATGCGTTATTAAACGTCGAATGGACGGGCTGGATTGGCCGCTATTTCCCGAAGCTTGAAGATGACGAAGTGCCTGTTTGGGTGAAAGAAAACTATGAAAAACAGTACAATCAAAGCTATACATTTACAGGCCCGGGCTATGTATTTGTTGACGAATACGACCGGCTTGTCATTTTAAATAAAAACGAAATCGGAAAACAAGGGGTGCTATTTACTCCGACGAAAAAAGGAGAAAAAGAGCTTAGTATTAGCAGTTCGACTCCATATTCCTATTGGTTTGATATTGTTAAACCGTTACACGACGAAGAAGTGTTAGCAACATATACGCTTTCGTTATCGAAAAGTGGAAAAGAAAAATTACAGGCGATTGGCTTGCCGGCGATGTTCCCGGCGATCGTTCATCACGAGAATGCGCGTTATGAGGCATATTATTTTTGCGGCGACTACGCCGACCAACCAGATGTACCAAACATATATCAAACGGTCGGCATCGACATATGGCGGAAATGGACGACGCGCCACGATCCAAACAGCACCGTTTCGTTTTATTGGAAAGCGTATGTTCCAATGATGAAAACGATTTTAAAACAGGCGTCTAACGATGACAAGCAATGGAGCGAGCGTGCGATCGCCAAAACAGACGACGGCATTCAGCTCGCTGGTCGCGTTGGTGAGCAATATATACAAATTTACAAAAATGGCAAATGGGAAAATATGTTGTTGAAAGGGGTCAACATGGGCATCGCAAAACCGGGTCATTTCCCGGGTGAAACAGCGATTACGAAAGAAGAATATTTTCGCTGGTTTAAACAAATTGGGGCGATGCATGCGAATGCCTTACGGGTGTATACGATTCATCCACCTGCGTTTTATGAAGCGTTTTATGAATATAACAAAATCGCAAAACAACCGTTATATTTATTTCACGGTGTTTGGGTCAACGAAGAAACGTTTTTACGAACAAACGATGCGTTTGCGAAAGACAATACAGATGAATTTGTCGCCGAAATGAAACGAACGATTGACATTGTGCATGGACGAGCAACGATTCCTCCTCGTCCGGGGCATGCAAGCGGTGTGTATAAGCACGACATTTCACCATATGTGCTCGGTTGGATTTTTGGTGTCGAGTGGGAGCCGACCGTCGTCCATGCGACAAATACGAAACATGCGGGCTTGTCAGATTATAAAGGGGCGTACGTGTATACAAAAGGTGCTTCCCCGTTTGAAATTTGGCTCGCACGCATCATCGACGAAGCGGTTGCATACGAGACGAAAACGTACAACTGGCAACGTCCGGTCAGCTTTACAAACTGGGTGACGACCGATTTATTAACGCATCCGAGCGAGCCGTTAGAGAAAGAAGATTTCGTATCGGTGAATCCGAACGTGATTTATGCGACAAATGCCATGCATAGCGGCTTATTTGCGTCATATCACATTTATCCGTATTATCCAGACTTTTTAAACTATGAGCCGAAATACGTCAATTATATCGATCATCGCGGTGAGAAAAACAACTATGCAGGTTATTTGCACGATATGAAGCAAGTGCATCGTATGCCAATCGTCGTCGCGGAATTTGGTGTCCCTTCATCGCGCGGCATGACGCACCGCAACGTATACGGAATGAATCAAGGGTTTCATTCCGAACAAGAGCAAGGGTTAATAAATAAAAAATTATTTGAAGATATCGTCCACGAGAAGATGGCGGGCGGATTTATTTTCACATGGCAAGATGAATGGTTTAAACGAACGTGGAACACGATGGACTACGACAATCCAGATCGTCGACCGTTTTGGTCAAACGCGCAAACGAACGAACAGCAATTCGGTCTATTAAGCTTTGACCCTGCACCAGACGAAACGAAAATGATGAAAGTCGATGGGCGAAAAGAAGACTGGGCATTGCAAAAAATCGCTCCAGCATTTCAGCAAAACGACCGTGCGCTATATATGACAAGCGACGAACGATACGTATACATTCGTTACGATACGCCGATCGAACGAAATAAAGACGTCTATATATTATTTGACACGATCAACAATCAAGGACAATCAACGATTCTCGATGTGCCAAACGTCCGAACAGAAGGCGTTGACTTTGTCCTCCATTTACGCGGCGAAAACGAAGGGCGATTATGGGTTGATAGCTACTACGATTCGTTTTATTATCATTACGGACATGTATTACAAATGATCGAGCGCCTGCCGTATGCGCACAAAAAAAATAACGGCGTGTATCATCCGATTCGCCTCACATTAAACAAAAAACTACAAATTAAAGGAAAGACGTATCCGTTCGATTTTTATGAAACAGGTATCATGACGTTCGGTACAGCTAATCCGAACGACGAAGCATACAATTCATTGACGGACGTGAGTGTCAGCAAACAAAAAGACGGATATGAAATTCGCATCCCTTGGGCGCTTCTTAACGTAAAAGACCCGAGCATGCACGAAGTGATGGGAGATATGTGGCAAGGTGGACTAACAAGCAGCAAAACGATTAACGGCATTCGCATCGGCGTATATGAAAAAGAATTTTCATATCCGACCCATTTAGATCCAAACCGTTTTTATCTCTACACATGGGACGGTTGGGAAGAACCGACATATCACGAACGGTTGAAACGTTCATATGACATTGTAAAACAAACATATAAAAAAGCAGAAGGAGAGGGAAAATAATGGCGAAAATTTTACTCGCTGAAGATGAAGAAGTGTTGCGCATGCTCGTTGTCGATACGTTAGAAGATGAAGGGCACGACATTGACGAAGCGTGCGATGGAGAAGAAGCGATCGAAATGATTAAACAAAACGATTATGATTTAATTTTACTCGATTATATGATGCCAATATATACCGGGTTAGAAGTTATTCAACAAGTGCGCCAAATGCCCGATAAAAAGCATGTAAAGATTATGATGCTATCGGCAAAAAGCCAACAAGCCGACCAACAGCGCGTGCTTGATGCTGGGGCGGATTACTTTATGGCAAAGCCGTATAGCCCGTTAGAACTTGTGCAACGAATCGAGGCGATTTTACATGGAGAAGATGCGTAACTACTTGCGAAAAAGTTTAGCACGACAATTTGTCGTGCTTGTAACAACCTTTTTAGTCGTCTTTGTCATCGGGGCGGTATCCGTTTTCGTTTATCAGTCGACGTTAACAGCATCGTTTGAACAAAAAAAGGAACAAATCGAAACGAAAATGAAATATGCCCAAGAAATCGAACGGGCGTTTAACCAAGCGTTTTCCGATGCCCGCGGCTATTTAGCGTTCAATCGAAAAGAATTTAAATTAAGTATTTTTCGCGAACAAGAACATGTGCAAACGGCGCTTGATGCGCTCGAACTTGCCGCTACAACAAAAGACGATACGCAATTTATTTTAAAGGCGCGTCAGTTTGCGAGCTACTATTTTGGTGACCTCGTTCCGCAAGCAATCGAAGCGTTTGAAAACGGCAATATCCAAAAAGTCATGAGCTTATCGGAAAACGGTGGCACAGCAACGATTGAACAGTTTCAATTTCAAATGAAAACGTATAAAAATAAACTAACCGAACAGCTTGATGAAGAGTTTCAAAAGTTGCGTAACGATCAAACGACCGCGCAAACGGTATTTGTTTTGTTTATTTTTGTGATTTTAGCTAGTTTAATTACAATCGCGCGCATCATGATGAAAAAAATCGGAAGACCGCTTAATGAACTTGCGAAAGTGGCGGAAAAAATTGCAAACGATGAACAAGTTGTATATGACATGCACGAAACGACAAATCGCGAAGATGAAATTGGAAAACTCGCAAATGCTTTTCAAAAAATGTTAACGAGCATTCAAGAAAAAGAAGAAAGTTTAATGGCGCATAACGAAGAATTGCTTGCGCAACAAGATGAATTAGAAATACAACAAGCCGAGCTTGAACAAGCGCTTGAAGCGATGCAAGCGCGCGAAAAAGAGTTAAAACGGCATAACGATTTCATTCACGGATTATCAAGTTCACTCGACAAACAAGACGTATTACAAAGTATTGTGTTTAATATGGCACGCGTCATGGAAGCCGATCGCGGCATGATCGTATTAATGAACGATGAGAAAACGCATGCGTCATTCGGTTTATCAGAAAGCGGCGTCGAGCAGTTTTTAACGTATATATACAACGGTTTGCATCAACGATTGTTCGAACAAAAAAAGCCGTTCATGTTAAAGCGGGAACTGACCGCATCTGAAAAAGGATATCATGAAGAAACGATGTTCGTACATGATGTTTTTTTACCTGTGTTATCGAATGAAAATGATGTGCAAGCGATTTTAGTATTTAGCCGTTTTGGTGGACCGTTTTCAGATGAGGATATTCAAGAATATGTCGGGTTAACGAAACAAATATCGATTTCGCTCCAAAAAATTGCGCTATATGAACAGTCCGAACAGGCGCGCGAGACGGTGCAGCATATTTTAAATACGGTGCAAGAAGGCATTCATTTCGTTGACAGCGAAGGTCATAGCGTCATGGTGAATAAACAAATGGTCGCCTTGCTTCAAAAAGAAACGATTGCCGAGCTTGAAGGGGCAAGCTATGAACAATGGTCGCGCGACTTAGTGGAACAGTCCGATGCAGGCAAAAAGCTATGCGACTATTTACAAGCTATTATATTTAACGGCGATGAAGACCATGAGCCGTTTGTGTACCATTTACCGCAAAAACGAAAAGTGATGCAAGTATATGCTGAACCGTTATATCGCAACGGTGAACGGCAAGGAACGGTATTCGTTCATCGCGACATTACGAAACAGTTTGAAGTCGACCAAATGAAATCGGAATTTGTTAGCACCGTCAGTCACGAATTGCGCACGCCATTATCAAGCGTGCTCGGCTTTACTGAACTGATGTTAACGAAAGAATTAAAACCTGAACGGCAAAAAAAATATTTAACGACCATTTACCAAGAAGCGAAACGGTTAACTGCGCTCATTAACGACTTTTTAGATGTGCAACGGATGGAATCAGGAAAACAAACGTACGATAAAAAATACGAAGATATCGTTTCGATTATTGAAAACGTCATCGAAACGCAAAAAGGGAGTACGAAAATCCATCAGTTTCATGTACAAAAAGAAACGAATAATACGATTGTGCTTGGCGATCGCGATAAACTCGCTCAAGTGTTCACGAATTTAATTAGCAATGCGATTAAATATTCGCCAGAAGGCGGAAATATTACGGTGCGCGTTTACGAACGAGGCAACCGTTTATGCGTCGATGTACAAGATGAAGGATTAGGCATTCCAGAAGAAGCAATCCCGAATTTATTTACGAAATTTTATCGTGTCGACAACTCCGACCGTCGTCGCATTGGTGGAACAGGGCTTGGACTGGCGATTGTAAAAGAAATTGTAAAAGCGCATGAAGGGGAAGTAAGCGTCACGTCCGAATTGAAAAAAGGAAGTACGTTTACCGTATCGCTTCCGCTCGTTGTCCTCGCGAATGCCAAAGAAGAAGAACACGACAATAACGACAAGTACGCACAGGCGCACGTCATTATTGTTGAAGATGACGAAAATTTAGCGGCGTTGTTAGAAGCGGAATTAAAAGATAGCGGTTTTCGTGTGAAACATGTGAAAGAAGGAAAAGAAGCGATTGCGCTTATCGAAAAAGAAAAACCAGATGCGGTCGTTTTAGATATTATGTTAGAAGAACAAGACACATCCGGTTGGGACGTATTAAAAGCGTTAAAGCAAAACGAACAGCTTTCCGATATTCCAATTATCATTTCTTCTGCATTAGAAGAGCGAGAAAAAGGAATGGCGCTCGGAGCGACAAGCTATCTCGTCAAGCCGTACCAGCCAAGCCGATTATCAAAAACGATTTTACAAACACTGTTAAATAAAGAACGACAAGGCGAAATTTTTGTTCCACTAAAAGAGGAGGCCAATTAAGGCTTCCTCTTTTTTGTATAAAAACAGACTGTTATTGCAAACTAGTAAAAAACGAAGCGGAAGAAAAAGGGGACAACATGATGTGGTTTACGAAAGAAAATCGAGTCGATAATATCGCAAAACTGCTTGCCGATTCGCCAGATTTTATGTGTCGGCGCATGCGATGCAGAGGAAAAAAGGTGGACGTGCTCTTTTTAAGCAACTTAATTAATCACGATCATCTCCACCAAAACGTGCTCGCCTTTATTCAAAAACAAGAAGACGTATCCGTCGAACAGCTCGCCCGTTGTTTGCCGCTTGGCGCCATTCGCATATGCGAAACAGAAGAAGAAATGGCATCGGCTATACGTGATGGATGGGCGGTCATCTCTATCGAAAAAGAAAAGCGTGCGCTTGCCGTCAATATCGCACAACAAGTGGAACGGTCGCTAGAAAAAGCCGAGACGGAGTCGCTTGTCCTCGGTCCGAAAATGTCATTTACTGAATCGATTGATACGAACATTCGTATTTTACGTCAAAATGTGACGGATGAAAACTTAGTAACCGAAAAAGTGATGATTGGCGCTCGTAATCAATTAGAAGTGCGCGTTGTATACATTCGAGATATTGCGGATGAAACGAACGTTCAAACGATTAAACAAAGATTATTAGAACTACATCTCGATGAAGTCACCGATAGCTCTGTATTAGCTCAACTGTTAGACGATCACGCATATACCATTTTTCCACAATATTTATTAACAGAACTTCCTGACCGACTAGCGTACAGCTTAATGAAAGGGCGCATCGGCATTTTTGTAGATCGCAGCCCGACAGTCATCATTTGCCCGACGACGTTTTTCAGCTTTTTTGAAACGACAGAAGATATTTATTTACGTTGGACGATGAGTACCGTCTTGCGCGCCATTCGCATACTTGGCATTTTCGCGTCCATCTTTTTATCACCGTTGTACGTTGCGGTCATTACGTATCATTACGAAGTGATCCCGTCTGCGCTGTTATTGACGATTGGGGAATCGCGTTCGCGCGTCCCGTTTCCCCCTGTCATCGAGGCGTTATTTCTTGAATTTATGATTGAACTGTTGCGTGAAGCAGGGGCGCGCTTACCGACAAAAGTCGGTCAAACGATGGGTATCGTCGGCGGTATCGTCCTTGGACAAGCGGCGGTCGATGCTGGTTTTACGAGCAACGTGCTTATTATTATCGTGGCATTAAGCGCACTCGGTTCGTTTACTGCCCCAAGCTACGAAATGGGAGCGACGATTCGCATTTTACGCTTTCCGATTATTTTACTCGCAGCGCTTTGGGGGCTTGTCGGCATATTTATCGGCGTCAGCCTTTTGCTTATTCATCTATTAAAGCTCACGTCACTTGGACGACCGTACTTGTCACCTGTTTATCCGTTTCGTTTGGCGGACATCAAATATGCGCTCATTCGCCTGCCGCAAAAATTTTATAGCGAACGTCCGAAAACGAACCGCCCGCAAAACTCCCGCCGTTTTTCATGGCGGGAGGCGATGAAACGAAAGGATTTGGATGAATGATGAAAACGCCAAAAGAACGGCTATCCATTAATGCGTATCTCGTTTTTTTTCTCGTTCATACCGCACAAATCGGGCTTGGCATCGTCGGTGTGCAGCGCGTCATTTTCGTCGAAGCGCGTCAAGATGCATGGATTGCTGTGTTACTTAGCGGGTTATGGATTCATCTCATCGTTTTCGTCATGTATCGAACGTTAAAATTGACAGAACACGATAATCTTTTTTCCATTCATACGTTCGTTTACGGACGCGTGCTCGGCTGGATCGTAAATGCCGCGGTCGTCGTTTATTTTTTAATGGCGTATACGTCTATTTTACTCGGGTATGTCGAAATGGCGTTAACGTGGATGTATCCCGATTTTCCACTGTGGGGCGGCACACTTATTTTAGTCGTTTTAACGGTATATGCGCTATATGGCGGAGGATTTCGGCTTGTGGCAGGCGTCAGTTTTTTAACATTTTTTATGACGATTTGGATTGTTATCGTCGCTTTTCAACCGTTAAAATATGCCGAATGGATTCACTTATTGCCCATTCTCGAAGCGACGCCGAAACAAATGGCAAACGGCGTATTAAAAACAGCATATACGATGCTCGGATTTGAAGTGTTATATATTATCTATCCGTTCGTCAAAGAAAAAGACCGCGTCCACCGTTACGCCCAGCTTGGCGTTTTACTGACAACGTTTCTCGTCGCTGTCGTGACGGTCATCGCCATCGCCTTTTTCAGCCCGAAACAACTCGATGTTACCATTTGGGCGTCGTTGTCAATGTTTACGATCGTAAAATTTCCGTTCATTGAGCGATTTGAATATGTCGTCATTCCGCTTTGGTTGCTCGTGATCTTACCAAATTTACTCATGTTTATGTGGGCGATGACGCGCGGTGGAAAAGCGCTTTTTCACATAAAGCAAAAATATTTGCTGTTTGTCTTTGCTTGTGTTGCCTATGCGCTCGCTTTATTTTTTGAAAAACGCGCAACGATTAATGAATTTATCGACAAAGTCGGGTATTACGGATTCGGATTTAGCTTTATTTATCCGTTTTTCCTATATATGTTTGTGCGCATAAAAAAATGGGCGAAGGGGAGTACCAAATGAAATGGATGATCGTTTGTATGTTGTTATTAAGTGGTTGTGTGTCACCGCGCGTGTTAGAAAGACAAGGTATTATTACCGCTACCAGCTTTGATAAAAAAGGAAAGTTGTATGAAGGTGGTTCAGTGATGCTTTCGTTTCAAACATCGGGTTCGTCGATGTCCGAAGTGATCGAAGCGACAAATAAAACGAGCAAAGGACTTCGCCAAGATTTAGAGGCGCAAACGAGCCACGACTTAGGTTCCGGACAAATTCGCGTCATTGTATACGGGAAAGAACTCGCGGAGAAAGATGGCATTTTCACGCTAACCGACACGCTCCAACGCGATGCCAATATCGGTTCGCTCGTTTATTTAGCGATTGGTGAACCGAACGCAAAACAAATGATTAAAAGTACAAAACACGAAGATACACCGGACATCGGAACGTATTTATATCGGCTCATTGAAAAAAATTTACGTAGCGAATCGCTATTAGCAGCCACGTTACATGAGTTTATTCATAGTTACTACGACGTCGGCAAAGACCCTGTCTTGCCTTGCTTGTCGTTGCGTGACGATAAGCCGATTATTGAAAAAGTTGCGCTATTTCGCGGCGACAAGTTTGTCGGCACGGTACGTCTCGATGAAAGCTTTTATATAAAAATGTTAGCGTTAGAATATAATACAGGATTAAAAAATATTACGGTGCCACGCGAAGCTGTTGGACCGTTGTTATTGAACAAAAAAGGAAAAAAAGTGAACATTGTCATAAACGAAATTCGCACGAAACGAAAAATCAAACTTATTAGCCAAAAGCCTGCCCCCCATTTTCGTATAACGGTAAAGATGCAAGCGGAAATTTTAGAGATGTCCGAGAAAATAAAGCCGATTATGCAAGCGAACATTCACGTTTTGGAACGCGCGATTGCAAAGCAAATGGAAAAAGAAATCGAGCAGTTATTAGCGAAATTACAAGCGTACAAAACCGACCCGATCGGTTTCGGGCAAATATATGACCATTCGGTACGGAAATTACAGTTAACGGATAAAAAGTGGTTGAAATTATATGAAGATGCTCGCTTCGATGTCGATGTCCATGTATCCATCTTACGAACAGGAACAATTGACTAATTTGTATTTCTGCGTGAAAAGCTATTTTCAATCATCATGACGTATGGTTTAATAAAAAGAGGAGGGAAGAAAACAAAAAGCGAGGATTACAACATGAATGAACAGCAGTTTCTGTACCAACACCCTCCATTGATGAAATGGGAGGCCGTTGGGCAACAGTTTGATCAATACAACATTTTTTTTATTACCGATGAAGATGGAACAATCGTATATATGAACGACACGCTGATGAAACGATTGTCCAATCGTTATCGTGTCGCGCAACAGTTTGTTGACTGTGCACATGAAGCGATCAAGGCGTTACATATAAGCGATGCGTGGCGCGGGAAAACGATTGTTGATCGTCGTCCGGCATACGTGCACGTTTATGCGTTTCGTTCGTATCTCATTTGGACAGGATGCTTTTTATACGATCATGACGATTCCGATATATTAACAGGAGTGCTGTCGTACGAGGCGTTTCTCCATCTGCTTCGCGAGCGCATGAATAAACGCGAGCCGTTTGCGTTACTGTCGCTCAATTTAGATCGTTTTAAATTTATTAACGATTTAATCGGATATGAATACGGAAACGAATTGTTAAAACAAGTGGCGGAGCGATTGCGTCGCTATGAAAATGGCATCGTCGCAAGACAAGCACGCGATCAATTTTTTCTCGCTTTTTATACGATTGACCGAAACGAAATACGACACATGATTCGTGACGTCATCCAAATATTTTCGACCCCATTTCAACTAACAGACCAAGAATTGACGATCACACCGAGCATCGGAGTAAGTGTATTTCCAGATGATGCAACCGATTGGACGACACTTCTATCGTTTGCCGATTTAGCGCTCGAAATCGCAAAGGAAAACGGGGGAAATACGTACTGTTTTTATACGAACGAATTAAAAAAGACGAACGAAGAAAAATTGTACATTCAACATAGCATTCGCAAAGCGTTAAAACAAAACGAATTTACGCTTCATTACCAACCGATCGTCGACATTCAAACAGGCGATATTGTGGCGGTCGAAGCGCTGCTTCGCTGGTTTCATCCGAAGCGCGGCTGGATTTCGCCAGCAACATTTATCCCAATTGCGGAAGAAACGAATTTAATTCAACTGATCGGCGATTGGGTGTTACGAAACGTATGTGAACAAAGTAAAAAATGGAAAGAAAAAGGGCTACCGCACGTGCAAATTGGTGTCAACGTTTCCATTAAACAATTTTTGCAAGCCGACTTAGTGAAACATATTGAACATGTGCTCCGCACGTACGATTTAGACCCGTTTTGTTTAAAATTAGAAATTACCGAAAGTATGGCGATGCATCATATCGATTACGTCCTTGCGCAGTTGCAGTCGTTAAAAAATTTAGGATTGCAGCTCGCCGTCGACGATTTCGGGACAGGCTATTCTTCATTAAACTATTTAAAAAAATTGCCGGTTGACATCATTAAAATCGACCGTTCGTTCGTGCAAGATATGGTAAAACATTCATATGACTTATCGATCGTGCGTGCGGTTATTCAAGTGGCACACAGCTTACAAATGAAAGTCGTCGCTGAAGGAGTGGAGACAGAAGAACAGCTTGCGATTTTAAAACGAGAAGGATGCGACCGCGCCCAAGGCTACTACTTCAGCAAACCGCTCGCTGCCGAACAATTCGAACAATTAGTCCAATAAGAAAAGCGCAAAGCGCCCGCTTATCGGCGAAGATCGCATAAGCCCCACCGAGGAGGCTGTCGCCGCCGCAGTATGGGGCGGAGCGATTCGAGCCGATGGCGCTTGGAGCTAGACAGCTCCCCACCCAGCCCCAGAACTCTATACTTTCTTTCACAAAAGGGCGATCTCATTAAGAGGCCGCCCTTTTGTGTCATACAATAAAATATGTCCATTGTTTACGTGAGCTTGTCCTTAGCGAAACGTTTTCCCGAACCGATGCGGACGCGACCAATCGTACCGTTTCGGTTTCGGCTCTACGTCTTCCGGTGAAATGCCTGTATACGCTTGTAATAATCGTTTGGCTTGAGACAACGGCATTTTAACAACAGGGTTGCGATAAGAATCGTCCAACGTACCGAGATGAGGCAAATGCTTGAAGTCTTCTTTTGTTGGAGGTATGTGGAAGTAATACGCACCGATCGCCACAAGCACATCCGACTTTTGCTGGCTGTACTTCGGATTTCGGGAAAAGTGAAGCCCAACTTTTTTCGCTTTTCCTTCTTCGAGCATTTTTTCAATCGTTTTTTTCTTCAGCAAATACAAGTAAGAAGGATTTAACGCCGTTTTCGCATGACGGTTGACAGTAAACAGTGCGACCGATAAGTTTTCGACGGTGCATTCGACTGTTTCCATATTTACTCAACTCCTTTTTATTTTGGTACACTTATATTATACACGATCGTTTATGTTTTTGGAAAATTTTCAATTTATTTTTTTCCATTTCACGATAAGGGGGGATTCCTGTTGAAATACGGCATTATTGATATTGGCTCAAATACGATGCGCCTCGTCATTTATGAACAAAGTAAAAGCGGTCGTTTACGAGAAAGGGAAAACGTAAAAATTGCCGCCCGTTTGCGCAATTATTTAACAGAAGATGGTGTGTTTACAGAGGAAGGGCTACGTGTGCTTTTAGATGGGCTTTTGACGTTTCAAGACGTAACGCGCTTTCATCGCCTGCACGATGTGAAATGCGTCGCGACCGCCACAATTCGTCAAGCGCGCAATCGCGACGACATCGTTCGCATCGTTGCTGAACGGACCGACTTTCGTATTCGTATTTTATCCGAATACGAAGAAGCATACTACGGTTTTTTAGCGGTCATTCAATCGACATCGTTTTACGAAGGGATTACGATTGATATCGGCGGTGGAAGTACGGAAGTGACGTATTTTTACAATCGTGAACTTGTCGATTATCATAGCTTTCCGTTCGGTGCGTTATCGCTAAAGCGCGAATTTGTCGCTGGGGATGTTCCGACGGATGAAGAATTACAAACGTTGCGGGCATACGTTGAAAAGCAATTTCAATCACTTCCATGGCTAAAACAACGAAAACTTCCGATCATTGCGATTGGTGGAAGCGCCCGCAACGTCGTACAAGTGCATCAAATGCTCCAAAACTACCCGATTGCCGGCATTCATCAATATGAAATGAATCGCGAACATATCGTTCAAGTGAAAAAATATTTGCGTGCTCTTACATTTGAACAACTACAAAAAGTCGAAGCGTTGTCGAAAGATCGGGCCGATTTAATTATTCCAGCGGTTGAAGTGTTTCAAACGTTATACGAAACAGTCGATGCGACGACGTTTATTTTAAGCCGAAAAGGGTTACGTGACGGCATTTTTTACGAACAGTTTGGACCGATTATTTTTCCCAGCGTATTAGATGAAAGTTTTTTTGAATTAGCCCAAGACTACGAAGTAAATACAAACCACGTGCAGCACGTATTAAAACTAGTCATTCAACTGTTTGAACAAATGCGTGCGCTCGCTCTTTTTCCATTGACGGGAGAAGACCTCGTTTTATTAAAGCGCGCTACTCACGTGTTTTATTTAGGACAATATGTCGATGAAGAAGCGAGCAGTCAACATACGTTTTACATTTTAGCCAATCGAACGATCGACGGCTTAAGCCATCGTGACCGCGTACAGCTCGCGCTTGTCGCTTCGTTTAAAAATAAAACGTTGTTCAAACAATACGTCCAGCCGTTTCACACATGGTTTACACGCGCAGAACAAAAAAAGCTTCGTTTTCTTGGCTCCCTATTAAAATTTGCTTACAGCTTAAATGATACAAAACGAAATATTGTCAACCGTCTGCAACTTGAACTTCAACAAGAAACGATCGTTATACACATTTTTTGTAATCAATCATTTAAAGCGGAGGAGTATCAAGCCGAAAAACATAAAAAACATGTCGAAAAAATGTTAAAACGCCCGATTCAATTACAGTTTCATTTGGAGGGATAAAGATGGATTTAAGCCATCCGCGTTATTACAATAACCGCGAATTAAGTTGGCTTGCGTTTAACGAACGCGTTTTGCAAGAGGCGATGGATAAGCGTAATCCACTATTAGAACGATTAAAATTTTTAGCGATTTTTAGCTCGAATTTAGATGAGTTTTTTATGGTGCGCGTGGCCGGCTTAAAAGATCAAGTGAAAGCTGGTTTTAATAAGCCAGAAAATAAAGCGGGATTAACGCCGAAAGAACAGTTAAAAAAAATTGCGAAAAAAACGCATGAGCTTGTGAAATGGCAGTATGACATGTACAATCGAACGTTATTGCCGATGCTACGTGCTGAAGGGGTACATTTGCTTGCCCCAAATGAATGGAACGACGAACAAACAACGTATTTGCAGTCGTATTTTATGAAAAACATCTTCCCGGTGTTAACGCCGATGGCGGTCGATGCGTATCGCCCGTTTCCGATGTTGTTAAATAAAAGCTTAAATTTAGCAATCGTTCTTGAAGATGATGAAGAAGACGAAGACGATCGGAAAAAATTAGCGATCGTTCAAGTGCCGTCCGTGTTAAGTCGTTTCATTCCTTTGCCGGCAAACAACGACACGCACATGTATGCGCTATTAGAAGACGTCATTACGACGTTTATTCATACGCTATTTAAAGGCTACAACGTTTCGTCTGTCACGCAATTTCGCATTACGCGCAACGCCGATTTAACGATTCACGAAGAAGGGGCGCGCGATTTATTAAAAGAAATTGAAAAAGAGTTAAAAAAGCGAAAATGGGGCGCAGCGGTGCGGCTTGAAATGAGCAAAAAAGGGTTTGATGAGTGGGTGCTCGATTATTTGCTAGACGAACTAGAAATTCATGAAAAAGATGTATACAAAATCGACGGTCCGATTGATTTAACGTTTTTGTTTTCGTTTTATCATGAAGTAGCACGATACAAAGAACATCTCGTGTTTCAAACGCTCATTCCGCAACCGCCAAAAGATTTAGATGATGAGGAAGACATATTTGAAAAAGCGAAAGAAAGAGATTTATTGTTCCATCATCCGTACGAGTCGTTTGAACCCGTCATCGACTTTATTTCCGATGCGGCCGATGACCCTCATGTGTTGGCGATTAAACAGACGTTGTATCGCGTCAGCGGCGACTCTCCCATTATTGAAGCGCTCAAACGCGCAGCCGAAAACGGGAAACAAGTGACCGTTCTCGTTGAATTAAAGGCACGGTTTGATGAAGAAAATAACGTGCAATGGGCGAAGGAGCTTGAAAAGGCAGGGTGTCACGTCATTTACGGCATGACGCATTTAAAAACGCATAGTAAAATTACGCTAATCGTTCGGCAAAAACATGGAAACATTGAGCGATTTGTTCATTTAGGTACAGGCAATTATAACGATGCGACTGCCAAAGTGTACACCGATTTCGGTTTCATTACCGCAAACGAACAATTTGGCGAAGATGCGACAAATTTTTTTAATTATTTAAGCGGCTATATGGAAAAGCCTGAGTTTCATCATTTAGTCGTCGCTCCGTTTGATTTACGACAACAATTTTTACAACTGATCGATGAAGAAATTCGTTACCATAAACAATACGGCGACGGACGCATCATCGCGAAAATGAATTCGCTGACGGATAAACAGCTCATCATGAAGTTATATGAAGCGTCACAAGCAGGGGTACAAATCGATTTAATTGTGCGGGGGATTTGTTGTTTGCGTCCACAAATGAAAGGAGTAAGTGAAAATATTCGCGTTCGCAGCATCGTCGGCCGCTTTTTAGAACATAGCCGCGTTTATTATTTTCATCATCATGGAAAAGAACGCGTCTTTTTATCGTCCGCCGATTGGATGACGCGCAATATGGATCGCCGCATCGAAATTTTATTCCCGATTTTCCGTCAACAATTAAAAGAGCGGCTTATTGAGGTGTTACACATTTTGCTTTCTGATAACGTCAAAGCGCGCGAACAAAATGAAGATGGCGAGTACGAATATGTGAAACGAAAAGAAGACGAAGAAGAAGTCGATAGCCAAATGATGTTGTTTCAAATGGCGTATGATGTCGCAGACGATGAAGAGTAGGAGATGATTGAATGAAAGAAAGTGGAGCAGTCGCCATTGGGGGAGCGTTCGGAGCGTTATGCCGATACGGCGTTGCGCTTCTTTTCCCGGTTCTTACATTTCCGTGGGGAACGTTGTTTGTCAATTACATCGGTTCGTTTTTGCTTGGCGCGTTGACGTCTTACGTCGGAAAAAGAAAAATGGCTGAATGGTTGCGGCTTGCGATCGGTACAGGATTTTGCGGCGGATTGACGACGATGTCGACGTTTAGTAAGGAAACGGTCGTGTTATGGCACGAACATATCGGATTAGCGAACATATATGTGTTTGCTTCTTTCGTTGGTGGCTTGCTTTGTTGTTATGTGGGCGTATATGTCGGAGAACGGATGGGTGCAAGAAGCGTAGGTGAGGCGTCATGATGTATGTCGCGCTTGGTGGCGCGTTAGGGGCGTGGTGTCGGTACAAGCTTGGCATATGGCTGATGCGTTGGACGAAACAGTCACCTGTGCCTCTTTCCATTTTATTTATTAACTGGCTCGGTTCGTTTGGGCTCGGTATCGCGCTTGCCCACGACGTCCAGGCGGTCGGAGTGACGGTCGGATTTTGCGGCGCGTTTACGACGTTTTCAACATTTAGCGTCGAAGCCATTCAACTCTTATCGCATAAAAAATATAAAGAAGCGCTTCTTTATATCGGCGCTTCAATCGTTGGGAGCATATGTTTATGTCAAGCCGGGTTGATGTTATGACCCGGCTTTTAACGTAAACAACGTAAGTTCTGGCGGCGTTAAAAAGCGAAACGGCATGCGCGTCGTACCAAGTCCGCGATTGACATACAATGTGAGCTGCCCGATGTCATAAAATCCTTCAACATACTGTTTCGCAAGCGGAGGGGTTACGAGCGGGCCGATCCACGGCAGTTGAATTTGTCCCCCATGGCTATGACCAGACAATTGAAGATGAAACGGATAGACGCTCGCTTGCGTCACAAGGTCAGGTTCATGAATTAAAGCGATCGTATACGTTTCTTTCGGCAACTGTTGCACCGTTTTGGCGAAATTAGGCTTACCGAGCATAAAATCATCTAACCCCGCGATCGCAATGCGTTCATGTCCTCGTTCAATCGTTACCCATTCGTTGACAAGTAGTCGAAATCCGCTTGCTGTCATCATTCGTTTATATATGTCTGTTCCGTATCCGCCATGGTCGTGGTTTCCGTAAATGCAAAATTTCCCTAGTGGAGCGTGAAGTTGGGTGAGCAGCGATGTAATCGCATCGACATGTTCATATTGATTCGGTTCATCTAGTAAATCTCCTGTAAAACAAATGACATGCGGATCGAGATCATTCATTCGTTTCACGACCCGTTGAAAATGGTCAACAGAATAATGATACCCTAAATGCACATCGCTAAACTGAAGCAGTCGGCATCCGTCAAAGCTTTTCGGGATGAGCGGATGGACGACATCGTATCGCCGTACCGTCAACTGTTGCGGTTCTACATACTTTGCGTACATGTATCCGGCAGTGGAAAGCAAAGCTCCTTTGACGAATAAAGAAAAAATCGTTTTAAAAAAATCTCGTCGTTTCATTCGCTTCAACCTTACATATGAAATGTTCTTCACCCATTATAAAAGAAAAAAGTTCATAAAAACAGCAAAAACAATGTTAAAAATTTTCGGAATATATAGTACAATAAAAATGAATGAATAACCATTCATAAAAGGGGATGAGGAAATGAACGGAAAAGTCATTATTGTGACAGGCGGTTCAAGTGGCATGGGGAAATATATGGCGAAGCGTTTTGCGAATGAAGGGGCGCATGTCGTCATTACAGGAAGACGAAAAGAAGCGCTTGACGAAGCAGCAAATGAAATAGGCGGAAGCGTATTGCCGATCGTGATGGACGTACGCAAACCAGAACTAGTTGCGGCGATGGTGAAAGAAACAGATGAGCGCTTCGGAAAAATTGATGCGTTAATTAACAATGCTGCCGGCAACTTTATTTGCCCAGCCGAAAAGTTATCCATTAATGGTTGGAATAGCGTCATCGACATCGTCCTAAACGGCACGTTTTATTGTAGCCGAGAAGTGGGGAACTATTGGATTGAAAAAGGACAAAAAGGGTCGATCATTAACATTGTCGCTACATATGCGTGGGGAGCAGGAGCGGGCGTCATTCATTCCGCATGTGCGAAAGCAGGCGTGTTGACGATGACGCGCACATTAGCAGTCGAATGGGGGAAAAAATACGGCTTTCGCGTGAATGCCATCGCGCCAGGTCCAATTGAGCGAACAGGCGGGGCAGAAAAGCTTATTTTATCAGAGGAGATGGAAAAACGTGTGAAAGATAGCGTGCCGCTCGGGCGCTTCGGGACGCCAGAAGAAATTGCAGGTGTCGCCTCGTTTTTACTTTCTGATGCGGCTGCCTACATTAATGGGGAATGCATTACCGTTGATGGCGGGCAATGGCTCAATCAACATCCGTTTTAAAGCGACGTTTATTGGCGTCGCTTTTCTTTTGTTTCCTAACAAACACTTTTATTTTTCTTATGATATAATGGTTGAAAAAACGGGGGAGGAGGCGTCGTTTTGGATGCGCTAGACATTTTAACACATATCGATCAAGTCGTCCCGCATTATCAGCCGATTTTTAGTGCTGATGAGCAGTGCATCGTTGGATATGAAGTGCTCGGTCGCTTTCAACAAGATGGTGAAGTTATCAGCCTCGGTCCATTTTTTCACGACGAAACAATTCCAGAAGAGTTTCGTATGGAAGTCGATGTTGCCATAACGACGAAGGCGCTCGAACAGTTTGTCAACGAACAGCCAGCATCGCTTATTTTTATCAATCGTGACGCAAACGTGTTAATGCTCGATCGAGGCGAATCATTTTTACAATTACTTCTTCCATATAAAGAAAAAGGATTGCGATTAAACCAAGTCGTCCTTGAAATAACCGAACATCATTTCAAAGGCGACATTCAACAGCTCGGGCACGTATTGACGTATTTGCGTACATACGGCATTCAAATTGCGGTTGATAACATCGGAAAAGAAAGCAGCAATTTAGATCGCATTCGTCTGTTGGCGCCCGATTTATTAAAAATTGATTTACATTCGTTGCGCACGTCAACCGTATCGTACGATGATGTGCTGTATTCGATCTCGCTTTTAGCGCGCAAAATTGGCGCAACGCTTTTGTATGAAGAGATTGAAAACGCATTTCAACTGCAATACGCGTGGCGAAATGGGGGAAGATATTATCAAGGCTATTATTTGCACGAACCTTCGCCATCATTTCTTCCGAAAGACTTATTAAAAGAAACGTTGCGCAATCAGTTTCATACGTTCATTCAGCACGAAAAAAAGAAACTGCAAACGTTGTATGACATTTCCGAACAGTTTCAAGCGCGCATTTCCGAGCTCGTTTCTAAATATAAAAAAGCGTCATCGTTTAACGAACTCATTTCTGCCTTAGCCAAACAGTTAAGCGATTGCAGTTTTCGCATTTACATATGCGATGAAGACGGATTTCAACAGTCCGCAAACATATTTAAGCAAGGCGAAACGTGGGAGTTACAGCCCCAATACGAAATGAAAAACTGGAGTTGGCGTCCGTACTTTTTAGAAAACATTATTCGCATGCGCTCACGCAAGCGCGGCATTTTATCAGATTTGTACAGCGATATTGAAACAGGTGAAATGATTCGCACATATTCGTATCCGATTGATGAACACCATTATTTATTTATCGACTTAACGTACGAGTATTTATTTGAACATAACGCCCATTTGTAATAAAACGTCGCTTGCGGTGGAAAAGTAAGCTTGAGGTGAGTGATGATGGACACATTTTCTTGGATGCTTTTACTGATCGCAAGCGGGGTATTAGTTGGGGGATTTGTGTATACGTATCAAGTTGGCAAGCGCCAAAAAACGCAAGGCGAATACGACACGAGCGTTGGTGAGAAAGTGGCAGCTCATCCGTATGTACGCAATCCGGTATTTATTGCTTACATCGTGTTTGTCGCTCTTTTGCTCGGTTATATTGCATACGTCGCGCTTCAAACGTAAGCCCGCTATGGTGGGCTTTCGTTTTTGTTTACTTTTTCCGCGAATATTGGTACAGTAGTGAATAGTCGTTGAAATACGTATCGGAAAGGAATGAACGTCATGTCGCAATTATTAGGCATTATCCAACGTTTAATTAGCTTGCAAGAACAAAAAACAGGAACGAATGAGGCACCACAACGTAACTTCGAAGTGAACGGTGAAAAAAAATGTAGCGTCACATATTACGAAAAAACGAACACGTTCGTATTAGAAGTGTACGAAAAAGGCGAGAAGCCGAAGTCGTATCAGTTTGACAACATTGATATGATCGCCATCGAAATTTTTGATTTGTTGAATTAAGTCTTCACCTACTGTGAAGGCTTTTTTTTGCGCTTTCCCATATCGAAACGAACATGGTACAATGACAAATGGGGATTATATTGTGAAAGGCGGAATGACGATGCAACAACCATCGCTCGTTGAACTGATGATTCCGTCCGATAAAGTGGCGCACGTGCAAGTAGGGAATCATTTAGAACACGCATTATTAGTATTGACGCGCACAGGATATTCAGCCATTCCTGTGTTAGATATGACGTACAAACTACAAGGGCTCATTAGTATGACGATGATTATGGATGCGATTTTAGGCATTGAACGCATCGAATTTGAGCGGTTAGAGACGATGACAGTCGAACAAGTGATGCAAAAAAATATGCCGCGTTTACATGTGAACGATTCATTTTTAAAAGCGTTGAAGCTGCTTATTGACCATCCGTTCGTTTGCGTCGAAAACGATGACGGCTACTTTGTAGGGATCGTGACGCGTCGAGAAATATTAAAGCGGTTCAATCGCTCGATGTACGAAAAGCGACAATAAGCTTGTCACCGTTTGTTTCATTTGTTAAAGTAAAAAAATAAAACGACAAGGAGGAACTTCAAATGATGATGGATGCAAATGAAATTATTTCGTTTATTCAAAACAGCAAAAAGAAAACACCTGTGAAAGTATACATAAAAGGAGACATTGCCGACATCGATTTCGGTCCGAGCGCGAAAACATTTATTACAGGTCAGACAGGCGTCGTATTTGGCGAATGGGCAGACATTGAAGCGGCACTTGAAGCAAACAAACATAAGATTGAAGACTACGTCGTTGAAAACGACCGCCGCAATTCAGCCATTCCGCTTCTTGATTTAAAACATATTAAAGCGCGCATCGAGCCGGGAGCAATCATTCGCGATCAAGTGCAAATTGGGGACAATGCCGTCATTATGATGGGTGCGGTCATTAACATCGGTGCCGTTGTTGGTGAAGGTACGATGATTGATATGAATGCGGTGCTCGGCGGACGGGCGACAGTAGGGAAAAACTGTCACGTTGGGGCAGGCGCTGTGCTTGCCGGCGTCATCGAACCACCATCAGCAAAACCGGTGATCGTAGAAGACGATGTGATGATCGGAGCAAACGCCGTCATTTTAGAAGGTGTCACAGTCGGGAAAGGTGCGGTCGTTGCCGCTGGTGCGATTGTGACAGAAGATGTGCCGCCATATACGGTCGTTGCTGGCGTACCGGCGCGCGTCATTAAACAAATCGACGAAAAAACAAAAGCAAAAGTAGAAATTAAACAAGAACTTCGTCAACTATAAAGCGTGGATCGATTCCACGCTTTTTTCAAAAGGAGGATCGAAATGTTTATAAACATTCGCCGCGATTTGCATCAAATTCCCGAACTCGGCTTTCAAGAGTTTAAAACACAACAATACATATTAGACTATCTTGCCACCCTTCCGTCTGAGCGACTGCAAATCAAAACGTGGCGCACAGGTATTCTCGTGCGCGTTCATGGCACTGCACCAACGAAGACGATCGGTTATCGCGCCGATATGGACGGATTGCCAATTGACGAGCAAACAGACGTTCCGTTTCGTTCAACGCATGAAGGACGCATGCACGCGTGTGGACACGATATGCATATGGCGATTGCGCTCGGTGTGCTTACTCATGTTGTTCATCATCCCATTCGTGATGACATGCTGTTTATTTTTCAACCAGCCGAAGAAGGACCGGGCGGGGCGCTTCCGATGTTGGAGAGCGACGAAATGAAACAATGGATGCCCGATATGATCCTTGCTTTGCATATTGCTCCAGAATATCCGGTCGGAACGATCGCAACAAAAGAAGGGTTATTGTTTGCGAACACGTCCGAACTGTTTATTGACTTAATCGGCAAAGGAGGGCATGCCGCGTTTCCGCATGAAACGAAAGATATGGTCGTTGCGGCAAGCTCCCTTATCATGCAACTGCAAACGATCGTCTCACGCAACGTCAATCCGCTCGATAGCGCTGTTATTACAGTTGGCAAACTAACGAGCGGAACGGTACAAAACGTTATCGCTGAGCGCGCACGGCTTGAAGGAACGATTCGTACACTTTCACCAGAAGCAATGGAAAAAGTGAAAGGGCGCATTGAAGCGATTGTGCGCGGCATCGAAGTCGCTTACGCTTGCCAAGCGCACATTGATTACGGTTCGATGTACTATCAAGTGTACAACGACGAGACGTTAACGAACGAATTTATGCAATTTGTTGAGAAAGAAACAAATGTACGCCTCGTTCGTTGTCAAGAAGCGATGACGGGCGAAGATTTCGGCTACATGCTTGCGCGCATTCCTGGTTTTATGTTTTGGCTCGGGGTGCAATCTCCGTTCGGCTTACATCATGCGAAATTAAACCCAAACGAAGAGGCGATCGATGTTGCCATTCAACTGCTTACTCGTTACGTCACTTGGAAAGGAAATCATAAAGTAAAGGAAGAATAATGATGAAACTACGAGAACTTATGCCATCACTAGACGGAGCAACACTTGTACTCAACGGAAATGTCACGCGTGAACAGCTTATTGGAAAACCGACGCTCATTCATTTTTGGGCGGTCAGTTGCCATCTTTGTAAAGAAGGAATTAAACAAGTAAACGCATTTCGCGATCGCTATGAAGGAGAATTACACGTCATTTCTATTCATATGCCGCGACGCGATGGTGATGAGAACGTGGAAGTTGTCCAACAGCTCGCCAAACAATACGGCATTACCCATCCGCTTTTCATTGACAACGACCATCGGTTAAAAGAAGCGTTTGATAATCGCTGTGTGCCGACGTACTATATATTTGATGCAGATGGTCATTTTCGCCATTACCAAGCAGGAAGCGGTGGAATGAATATGTTAGAAAAACGAATTATTCGCGTCATTGATGAATATCGAACAAGAGGGGATTTGTGATGAAGAAGAAAGAGTTTGCCGTCATCGGTCTCGGACGCTTTGGCGGTAGCGTTTGCCGCACGTTAAGCGAACAAGGCATGGAAGTGCTTGCGATCGATACGAATGAAGATAAAGTGAACGAATACGCATCAATTGCATCGCAAGCGGTCGTTGCGGATTCAACGGATGAAAATGTTTTAAAAAGTTTAGGCATTCGTAACTTTGACCACGTCATCGTTGCCATCGGAGACAACATTCAAGCGAGCATTTTAACGACATTAATTTTAAAAGAGCTTGGCGTTGAAAAAATTACAGTGAAAGCAACGAACGATTATCATGAAAAAGTGTTGAAAAAAATCGGTGCTGACCACATCGTCCATCCCGAACGAGATATGGGCGAACGGATTGCAAACAATATGATTTCAAACAACGTGCTCGACTATTTAGAACTATCCGATCGCCACAGCATCGTTGAAATTGTCGCAAACGAACGACTGCACGGTCATTCGCTCCTTGAATTAGACATTCGCGCCAAATACGGCATTAACATCGTGGCGATTAAACGAAACAACGACATTATCGTATCACCGCTTGCATCAGAAGTCATTTACGAAGGGGACATTTTAATCGTCATCGGTGCCGATCAAGACATCGACCGCTTCGAGAGGGAAGCCGTTGGAGAATAAAGAAGAAGGTGTCCAAACGGGCACCTTCTTTTTTTACACTTCCATAATAATCGGTAAAATCATCGGTTTTCGCTTCGTTTTTTCGTATAAAAACGGCGCGAGTGTGTCGGTAATTTCTGTTTTAATGTCCGACCATTGATTTGTTCCTTGTTCGAGTAACTGTTGTAAATGTTTCGCAATAAGCTGTTGTGCATCGTTAATTAAATTGCCCGATTCACGCATGTAGACGAATCCGCGTGAAATGATGTCTGGACCTGCGGCAATTTTCATTTCTTTCATGTTGATGCTTATCACAACAATGACTAATCCTTCTTCCGACAAAATGCGGCGGTCGCGCAAGACAATGTTGCCGATATCGCCAATGCCGCTTCCGTCGATATAGACGGAGCCAGATGGGATTTTGCCGACGATGCTTGCGCCTTCTTCGCTAATGCCGAGCACTTCTCCGTTGTCCATAATAAAGCAATTTTCTTCTGGTACACCGCAATCGACAGCAAGTTTTACATGCATTTTTTGCATGCGATATTCGCCGTGAATCGGCATAAAATATTTCGGTTTCATGAGGCGAATCATTAATTTTTGTTCCTCTTGTCCGCCGTGACCAGACGTATGAATGTCGCTAAGCGGTCCGTGAATGACTTCCGCTCCTGCACGCGCAAGCATGTTAATGATGCGATTGACGCTTACTGTATTGCCCGGAATTGGCGAAGATGAAAAGACGACCGTATCGCCCGGCACAATTTGAATTTGGCGATGTGACCCGTTGGCGATGCGCGATAACGCCGCCATCGGCTCACCTTGGCTTCCGGTGCAAAGAATCGTCACGCGATGAGCAGGAAGGCGGTTAATTTGTGAAGCGTCAACGAACGTATCTTTCGGGCATTTAATGTAGCCGAGCTGTTGACCAATTTCAATCGCTGCTTCCATGCTTCGTCCGAATACCGCAATTTTTCGATTGTTTAATACAGCGGCTTCGGTGACTTGCTGTAAGCGGTGAATGTTGGAAGCAAACGTCGCAAAAATAATGCGTCCTTGTACTTTTCGGAAAATATCGTGAATGCTTTCGCCAACGCGTCGCTCAGACATCGTAAAATGCGGAATTTCGCTATTTGTACTGTCGGACAACAAACAAAGGACGCCTTCTTTTCCGATTTCAGCCATCTTCGTTAAGTTGGCTGGCTCGCCAACAGGCGTAAAGTCGAATTTAAAATCGCCCGTATGCACAATTTGCCCGACCGGCGTTTTGACGACAATGCCGTAGCTATCTGGAATGCTGTGCGTTGTCCGGAAAAATGTCACCGCTGTTTTTCCGAACGAAATGACGTCGTCTTCTTTTATTTCGATCAGTTTCGTTTGGCGAAGCAATCCGTGTTCTTCTAATTTGTTGCGAATGAGCCCAAGCGCTAATTTTCCGCCGTAAATTGGCACGTTCACTTGACGAAGCAAATACGGAATGCCGCCAATATGGTCTTCATGTCCGTGCGTAATAAACAATCCTTTAATGTTTTCTGCGTTTTTCACTAAATAGCTATAATCAGGAATGACGTAATCAATGCCGAGCAATTCATCTTCCGGAAACTTAATGCCGGCGTCGATGATGATGATTTCATCTTCATACTGCACGCCATATGTATTTTTTCCGATTTCGCCTAGACCGCCGAGGGCGAAAACGCCAACTTGTTTGTTTTTCAACATGTTCATTGTTCAATCTCCAATACGTGAAAATCAGGATTTTGTTGCTCGTACGCTAAATGCGCCCCTTCAAGCGGTTGAATGTATTCAATATTGATATGACGGTCTTGTAATTTTCGGCGCACATCTCGCTCGCTTTCCGCTTCGATGTAGAGCGTCTTCGTTTTTTCTCTTACCGGCACTTCATCGATCGTTTCTTGATAAAACACTTTAAAAATCAACGTTCATCTCTCCTTATGTGTAATGTTGCTTTTTTTATTATACCACACTTCATCGTTCCCTTTTAGGAAGTGAAGCGATGTGTAGCTCCGGCCGCTTTCCGCTTTTCCTATTATATATAAAAAGTGTAGAATAGGAAACAAAATTGAAAAGAAGCCCTTCGATTGAAGGGCTCGTACAACTAGGCAATGGATTTTTTACGCAACAGTTCTTTCCATTGTTTGAGCAGCTTGCGTTTCAACTTTTTCAACATGACGCATCACTCCTCACTTTTATTGTATCCGATTTTGATGGAAAGTAAATGTCTGATCTATTATTTATTATAAGAAGATCATCGACAAATTTTGCATGGGAAAATATACATGGTTCTAATCTATTCACTGCCGTATGCATGGCGAACAATATGTTTTCTTAAATAATCATGTACTTATACGTATGCCGAATTTGAGTGGAGTTCTGGAGCGAATTCTTTCTGCATATGCTAATTATACTCATATGAAAACGGGATGGAGTTCTTCATTTAGTGTGTCGATGCCACTAGGAGCGTCGATTTCTGTTTCGGGAACAACCAGTTACGTACAAATACCAAATGCTGCAGTTTCTTTTACGAGATAAAACTATATTGCAAATGATATCGTGAAGGGTGGCTTGTTGTTGAAACGAATCGTTATTTATTTTTTGTTGTGTACAATGCTAGCTGGATGTAATTATCAGGGAATACATTTGCAGGCTCAGCAGTTGGATGAAAAAAAACAAGGTTTTGATAAAGAAGAGGTCGAAAGCTTCATCAGAGAGCCGAAAAAGGTGAATCATGCAATTAACCCACAGTTAAAAAACAAAGATATTGTGAATTTATTTTTGCTCGGGTTGACGAAAGAAGAAATGAAACACATGGATAGTGAGGAGTTGCACTTCTTTAGCAATAAAAGTTCAATAAATAAATGGAATAACCTAAATGAGCAAGCGTTGAGAGACATTTTCAAAAAGCAGACAAATGATCAAATCATTCAATGTGATCTCTATAAGCAGATGTTATGTACCGCATCGACAATTTACACGGTTCAAAAAAAGAAAGTGATGGAATTGACGATGTCTATTTCTTTGCTCAATCGAGAAGAGCCTCGATATGCTGTCGTTTTATCATATAAATGGCTTACAAATCCGCAAGAAAAGAAGGCAAATTTTTACGGAGTTTTGACAACGGAAAATGCAGTCGTAGATTATCGTGAATTTTACAGCTATTACAAAACATACAAGGACGCATCTCACATCAGCGCAAAACATTATAATAAGCCTTATCAATCTTCTGTTATTGGCTATGCCATAAAAAATTTTTTGAACAAGGAAAATAGTCGGCACTTCGGTTATTTGTATGCTGAAATCGTACCCTCAGATCGTACGCATAAATATATTGATGTTGAAGGATTTTATATACATGCTGATGAAGATCACTCGTTTTCTTTTCAAGATGTCCTTGATGCGGGTGTGAATGATGATATGGTGATGTTCAAGTCTCCGATTACCCGAATTGCAATCAAAAAGTGACGAATGAAGTGAAGTTGAGGGAGCGCTTAATCAAAAGCGCTCTCTCCTTTTGATATTTGTATGAAGAATGCACTTGTTTTTAACTTGTGGTGAAGAGATTGTTAACCAATTTATTGACAATATTGCGTAATTCCGTTACGGTAAGTTTGTGAACTTTTACACGAGGAGCGAGAAGCATGGAGAGAAAGATCGTCTTTTTTGATATTGACGGAACGTTGTTAGATCATGATAAACAGTTGCCGGAATCGACATATGAAGCGATACATGAATTAAAAAAACAAGGGGTATATGTAGCGATCGCCACCGGAAGAGCGCCGTTTATGTTTGAATCGTTGCGAAAGGAGCTTGACATTCAATCGTTTGTCAGCTTTAACGGACAGTATGTTGTTTTTGAAGGGGAGGTCATTTACAATCAACCGCTTGATCGCAAGCAACTTCGTTCATTAAAACAAATGGCACGCGACAATGACCATCCGCTTATTTTTATGGACGCCGACACGATGCGTGCAAGTGTAGCCGATCATCCGTACATTCATGAAAGCATGGGAAGTTTAAAATTTACTCATCCACCGCACGATGAAACGTATGATGAACGAAACGACATTTATCAAGCGCTTTTATTTTGTAAACCAGAAGAAGAACAGCCGTACATTCAATCGTTTCCGACGTTTCACTTCGTGCGCTGGCATGCGGTGTCAACGGACGTATTGCCGTATGGCGGATCGAAAGCAGAAGGAATTAAAAAAATGATGAACGAACTTGGCATTCCGCGCGAAAACGTTTATGCGTTCGGCGATGGGTTAAACGATACAGAAATGCTTCGCTTTGTCGGCACAGGCGTCGCGATGGGAAATGGGCATGAAGAAGCGAAAAAAGTAGCTGATTTCATTACAAAACCGGTCGATGAAGACGGCATTTTATTCGGCTTACGTCAGCTCGGATTGTTGAAATAAAAGGTGTCCGCAATGGACACCCTTTTTTTAACGTTCAATCGGGAGAGCGCCAGCTGGCACGTCGTACGGATTTTGTTTATTAATATGGTCATAAAACATAATGCCGTTTAAATGGTCAATTTCATGTTGAAATACGATCGCAGGCAATCCTTTTAAACGCAGTTTCACCGTTTCGCCTTCAAGCGTCGTTCCGGTGACGGTAATGCGCATATAGCGCGGCACGTAACCCGGAATTGCTTCGTCTACAGACAAACAACCTTCTCCGCTCGTTAAATAGCACATCTCAACCGAATGGCTCACAATTTTCGGATTAAATAACGCATAGCTATGCAACGTTCCTTTTTCATCCGTCACATGCACCGCAATCATTCGTTTCGAGACGTTAATTTGTGGGGCAGCTAAGCCAATGCCTGGACGAAGCCCGTATGTTTTCGCTAGCTCAGGATCTTGGCTCATTTTTACATATTCCAATAAACTCGCTAAAATGCGGCGATCTTCTTCAGAAGGGGGAAGGGGAACTTCTTCCGCTACTTTTCGTAACGTCGGATGCCCATCTTTAATAATATCTTTCATCGTAATCACGTCGTTTCACTCCTTCATACATAAAGTAGACTACGTTTTATTATGGGCGATCATGCACAAAAGTGCAATCGGCTGACGAAACATACATAAACACGTTGTAAAACAGAAATAATACAGATTGAAAAAAATAAGTATAACAGATTCATAACACAGTTAAAATTTTCTAAATTTCATTTTTATATAGAACGTGTCAAGCAAACTGATTGACGAGCGTTGTCGAAAGGTGTAAACTGAAAGATGTAAAAAAACAGTTGTATTAATCGTAATTGCTTTTTTTATTAATACAGCTTTTCATACACAAGCGTAGTAAAAACAAATCGTTTTTGGGCAAATTAAAAGGTGCATCATTTTACGTGTTGAAAAAGAAAGGATGAGGTGAACAACATGGGTAAAAAGCCCCTATTTGATGTGAAAAAGCAACTTGAAAAAGTCGCTGAGCAGTTCCCGACATTTCAAATTTTAAACGAAGAAGGCGAAGTCGTAAACGAAGCGGCGATGCCTGATTTAACAGATGAGCAATTGAAAGAATTAATGCGTCGCATGGTATATACGCGCGTACTTGACCAACGTTGCATTTCGTTAAACCGTCAAGGACGTCTCGGCTTCTATGCGCCAACAGCAGGACAAGAAGCGAGCCAATTAGCGAGCCATTTTGCGTTAGAAAAAGAAGATTTCATTTTACCGGGCTATCGTGACGTTCCGCAAATGATTTGGCACGGTTTACCGCTTTACCAAGCATTTTTATTTTCACGCGGACATTTCCATGGCAACCAAATTCCTGAAGGCGTCAACGTGTTACCGCCACAAATCATTATCGGTGCCCAAATTATTCAAACAGCCGGCGTTGCGCTCGGCATGAAAAAACGCGGCAAAAAAGCGGTTGCGGTTACATATACAGGTGACGGCGGTGCATCACAAGGGGACTTCTACGAAGGAATTAACTTCGCAGGGGCATTTAACGCGCCAGCGATCTTTATCGTTCAAAACAACCGTTTTGCGATTTCCACACCAGTCGAAAAACAATCTGCGGCAAAAACAATCGCACAAAAAGCAGTAGCAGCTGGTATTCCGGGCATTCAAGTTGACGGAATGGACCCGCTTGCCGTGTATGTCGCAGTTCGTGACGCTCGCGAGCGTGCAATTAACGGCGGAGGACCAACATTGATTGAAACGCTTTGCTTCCGCTACGGTCCACATACGATGGCAGGAGACGACCCAACGCGCTATCGTTCAAAAGAGCTTGAAAACGAATGGGAGAAAAAAGATCCGCTCGTTCGCTTCCGCAAGTTTTTAGAAAACAAAGGATTATGGAGCGAAGAAGAAGAAAATCGCGTGATCGAACAAGCGAAAGAAGACATTAAAGAAGCGATTAAGAAAGCGGACGAAACACCAAAACAAAAAGTAACAGACTTAATGTCGATCATGTACGAAGACATGCCAGCGTTCTTAAAAGAACAATACGAAATCTACAAAGAAAAGGAGTCGAAATAAGCCATGGCGCAAATGACAATGATTCAAGCAATCACGGATGCGTTGCGCGTAGAAATGCGCAAAGACCCGAACGTTCTTGTGTTCGGTGAAGACGTCGGTGTAAACGGCGGGGTATTCCGCGCGACAGAAGGATTGCAAGCGGAGTTTGGCGAAGATCGCGTATTCGACACACCGCTTGCAGAATCAGGAATTGGCGGTTTAGCGATCGGTTTAGCGTTGCAAGGATTCCGCCCTGTGCCTGAAATTCAATTTTTCGGATTCGTCTATGAAGTGATGGATTCCATTTCTGGTCAAATGGCGCGCATGCGCTATCGTTCTGGCGGCCGCTTCCATGCGCCAATTACGGTTCGCTCGCCATTCGGTGGTGGCGTACATACGCCAGAATTGCATGCTGATAGCTTAGAAGGGCTTGTCGCACAACAACCAGGATTAAAAGTTGTCATCCCATCGACACCATACGATGCGAAAGGCTTACTCATTTCAGCGATTCGCGACAACGACCCTGTCATTTTCTTAGAGCATATGAAATTGTACCGTTCGTTCCGTCAAGAAGTACCAGAAGGCGAATATACAATTCCAATCGGAAAAGCAGACATTAAACGTGAAGGAACAGACGTATCTGTCATCACATACGGTGCGATGGTACATGAGTCGTTAAAAGCGGCAGCAGAACTTGAAAAAGAAGGCATCTCTGTTGAAGTTATTGACTTGCGCACCGTTCAACCGCTAGACATTGAAACGATTATCGCATCTGTTGAAAAAACAGGTCGTGCTGTCGTTGTACAAGAAGCACAAAAACAAGCAGGTATTGCGGCAAACGTTGTAGCAGAAATTAATGAGCGCGCGATCCTTAGCCTTGAAGCGCCAGTGTTGCGCGTTGCGGCACCAGATACAGTATATCCGTTCTCGCAAGCAGAGCCAGTCTGGTTGCCAAACTTTAAAGATGTGATTGAAACGGTGAAAAAAGTAATGACGTTTTAATGGAGGGGGCGTTCCCCTCCCCATTTAAGAAATAGGAGGTTGAAATCCATGGCATTTGAATTTAAATTACCGGACATCGGTGAAGGGATTCACGAAGGTGAAATTGTCAAATGGTTTGTAAAGCCGGGCGATGAAGTAAACGAAGACGACGTGCTTTGCGAAGTGCAAAACGATAAAGCAGTTGTCGAAATTCCATCTCCAGTTAAAGGGAAAGTATTAGAAATTTTAGTGAGCGAAGGAACAGTTGCGACGGTCGGTCAAACGTTAATTAAATTTGATGCGCCAGGATACGAAAACTTAAAATTTAAAGGCGATCATGGCGATGAGCCAAAAGTAGAAGAAAAGAAAGAAGAAGTGAAACAAGAGCAACCAGCTCAAGCGCAACCGAAAAAACGCGTCATCGCGATGCCATCTGTGCGTAAATATGCACGTGAAAAAGGTGTTGACATTCGCCTCGTACAAGGAACAGGCAAAAACGGTCGCGTATTAAAACAAGATATCGATGCGTACTTAGCAGGCGGTGCAGCGCCACAACCAGAAACGAAAGCACCACAAGCAGAAACAGTTGCGCCAGCACAAGAACAAAAAGCGGCACCAGCACCACAACCAGTTGTTCTTGAAGGCGAGTTCCCAGAAACACGCGAGAAAATGAGCGGTATTCGTCGCGCGATCGCCAAAGCGATGGTGAACTCGAAACATACCGCACCACACGTTACATTAATGGACGAAGTCGATGTGACAAAACTTGTTGCGCATCGGAAGAAATTTAAAGACGTGGCAGCGCAAAAAGGCATTAAGTTAACGTTCTTACCATATGTCGTTAAAGCGTTAACGTCTGCGCTTCGCGAATATCCAGCGCTTAACACATCCATTGACGATGCAACAGAAGAAATCGTTCATAAACATTACTACAACATCGGAATTGCAGCGGACACAGATAAAGGCTTGCTCGTTCCGGTTGTGAAACATGCCGACCGCAAATCGATTTTTGCGATCGCAAAAGAAATTAACGAGCTTGCGACAAAAGCGCGCGAAGGCAAATTAATGCCAAACGAAATGAAAGGTGCAACATGCACAATTACAAACATCGGTTCAGCAGGCGGTCAATGGTTTACACCAGTTATTAACCATCCAGAAGTAGCGATTTTAGGTATCGGCCGCATTTCAGAAAAACCGATCGTGCGCGATGGTGAAATTGTTATCGCTCCAGTATTAGCGTTGTCATTAAGCTTCGACCACCGCATGATCGACGGTGCAACTGCACAAAATGCGTTAAATCACATTAAACGTTTATTAAACGATCCTGAATTATTATTAATGGAGGCGTAATGCGATGGTAGTAGGCGATTTCGCAATTGAAACAGAAACTCTCGTCGTTGGTGCAGGTCCCGGCGGTTACGTCGCAGCGATTCGTGCGGCGCAACTCGGCCAAAAAGTAACGATCGTTGAAAAAGGAAACCTTGGTGGAGTGTGCTTAAACGTTGGATGTATTCCATCGAAAGCGCTCATCTCTGCCGGTCATCGTTACGAAATTGCAACACATTCACAAGATATGGGTATTTTTGCAGAAAACGTAAAAGTCGACTTTTCAAAAGTGCAAGAATGGAAAGCTGGCGTCGTGAAAAAATTAACGGGTGGCGTAGAAAGTTTATTAAAAGGAAATAAAGTCGACATTGTGCGCGGCGAAGCGTATTTCGTGGACGAAAATACCGTTCGCGTCATGACAGAAAATAGCGCGCAAACGTACAAATTTAAAAACGCCATTATCGCAACAGGTTCTCGCCCAATCGAGTTGCCAACGTTTAAATTTTCAAAGCGCGTGCTTGATTCAACTGGTGCATTAAACTTACCTGACATTCCAAAATCGATGGTCGTCATCGGCGGCGGGTACATCGGTACAGAATTAGGCACAGCATACGCAAACTTCGGAACGAAAATCACGATTTTAGAAGGTGCAGATGAAATTTTATCTGGCTTCGAAAAACAAATGAGTGCCGTCGTTCGTCGCCGCTTAAAGAAAAAAGGAGTAGACGTCTTTACAAACGCGCTTGCGAAAGGTGTCGAAGAGCGTGAAGACGGCGTAACGGTAACATTTGAAGTAAACGGCGAAACGAAAACGATTGACGCGGAATACGTGCTTGTCACAGTCGGTCGCCGTCCGAACACAGAAGAAATGGGACTTGAACAAATCGGCATTAAGATGACAGAACGCGGATTAATTGAAATCGACAAACAATGCCGCACGAGCGTACCGAACATTTACGCGATCGGTGACATCGTGGCAGGTCCACCGCTTGCGCATAAAGCATCATACGAAGGGAAAATTGCGGCGGAAGCGATCGCTGGCCATCCGTCTGAAATTGACTACTTAGCGATTCCGGCTGTCGTCTTCTCTGACCCTGAATGCGCGTCTGTCGGTTACTTTGAAAAACAAGCGATCGAAGAAGGCATTGACGTCATTACCGCAAAATTCCCGTTCGGTGCAAACGGCCGTGCCCTTGCGTTAAACGAAGCAGACGGCTTCTTAAAGCTCGTCTTAACGAAAGACGATGGCGTCATTATCGGTGCACAAATCGTCGGTCCGAACGCATCGGATATGATCGCAGAGCTTGGCTTAGCGATCGAAGCAGGCATGACAGCTGAAGATATCGCCATGACGATTCACGCGCATCCAACGCTTGGAGAAATTACAATGGAAGCGGCAGAAGTGGCGCTCGGTAGCCCAATTCATATTATTAATAAATAAAAGAGGATGGCTTAGCCGTCCTCTTTTTTCATGATTTTTTCCTTACGATCATATGATGTTTGTAAGGGGTGTATGAACATGTATATCGTCTTTTTACTTCAATTACTCATTTGGAGCTTATTTTCACTTGTTGAATGGAGATCGGCCCACGATCATTTTATTTTTAAAGCGTTGTTGTTTGTCATGTTTATGTATGTTGCTTTTTTGCTTGCGCTTCGGTTTCGTTTAACGAAAAAGCGCGCATGTTGGACAACCTTATTAACGATTGCCGTCTATTTCGTTTGTCGTCAGCTTTTTTGGGATTATCGTTTGTAATAATACATCACTCGCCCGTTAAATAAATGCAGTTTCCCTGCCATTCGTTTAGCGAAAAATTTACATAGTTCATTCGCTTTTCCTTTATCGCCATGCGTCGCTTGTTTTGGCAAGACAAACTCGACCGCACGCTCATGCACGCGACATTCAATCATATGATAGCGGTCATTTTTTCCAACTAATACAATGCGGTCTTCTTTCATGACGATGTCATACGGGAAAGCGGATTCCGCGTAGTCCCAAGCGAGCTGTTCGCCCGTTTTGCGCGCGATGTCGCGAAATTGTTCGAGCAGTTGTTTGCATTGTTCTAACGTCACCGTCTCCCACGTTGATGCAGGGACAAGTTCAATCGTAGCTGTATGAGCCATTTTTTTCACCTCAAACATGTTGAAATCACTTTCATTGTATCATGGATATATATAAAAAAACAAATAATTGCGAAAATATAAACGATGCGGTATAATGAATGTTAACCTATTAGAAGGAGGGAATGATATGTTTGAAAAATTGTATGATGAGCATGAAAAAGTGAAAGTGAGGTTTGTCGGCTTTACGACAAAAGACGTCCGTTACGATTTTGGCATCGTTTATACGAATATGTTTTTTGGCAAACCACTTGTCATCTGTATGCAAACAGGCCGCTCCGCTCTCCTCGACCCGAAAGACATCGAAGACCACGACTATTTACAACGTACGTTCCGCATCGACACGAAAGAACAAGCTGAAGATTTAGCGGAATTTTTCTCAGACATTTTACCAACGACACCTTATGCTGAACAATATGAGTAAGAGGCGTGAAGTACGTCTCTTTTTTTGTTTAAATATGTCATACTAATTCCTATTGACAAAACAAATATGACATATTATTATGAAATCAGTAAAACGTTTTCAAACATTTCAAAGGAAAAGGGGTTATCGGGGATGGGTACAATTGTATGCCAAACATGCAATGCGACAATCGATCATTTTGAAGATGAAAAAGTAACGGTATTGTACGGTCAATGTTGCACATGCGATTGTGAAGACGAGGAATAACATATAGAACGGAACGAGCTTTTGGGGGATGAGGAGACATATATAGAGGGAAGGGATCGGCATAGCCGGTCTCTTTTTATTGATGAAAAAAGCGGAACTCCACACGAGCTCCGCTTTTTTCATTTCTGATGTTCTTTAATGACGCGCAACGTTCGCAACGTATCGTCTTCCGGGCCTTGCACCGGCAGGCCGACTTCGATATTTTTGCGAATGTAATTTAAATTTTCTTCCGTAATAATTTCACCTGGAATAAAAATTGGAATGCCAGGTGGATAAACCATGACAAACTCAGCAATAATGCGCCCTGCCGATTCATCAAACGGCACGACTTCCGTTTCTGCATAAAACGCATCGCGCGGGGTGAGCGCAAGCACAGGAATATCTGGTAAAATCACTTCCGCTTTTTTCCCGACTTCCGCTTGATGGCGAAATTCATTCGATAAATGACGAAGCGCATCAACTAATACGTTCGTTTCCTGCTCCGTATCGCCCGGTGTAATAATACATAAAATGTTATATAAATCCGACAATTCGACTTCAATATTGTAGCGTTCACGCAGCCATTTTTCCACGTCGTAGCCAGTGAGTCCAAGCTCTTTGACTGAAATAATGAGCTTTGTCGGATCGTAATCAAACGTTGCTTCTGTCCCGAGAATTTCTTTTCCGACGCAATATAAATAGTCGATATCGTTAATTTGCTTCCGCGTTTCATTTGCCAGGCGAATCGCTTGTTCCGCAAGCTCATGTCCTTCTGTCGCAAGCCGTTTGCGCGCCACATCGAGCGAAGCGAGCAATAAGTAAGATGTTGATGTCGTCGTTAACATGCTTAAAATCGCTTGCACGCGCTTCGGTGACACAAGCCCTTCTTTCACGTTTAAAATGGAGCTTTGCGTCATCGACCCGCCTAGTTTATGCACGCTCGTCGCTGCCATATCTGCCCCTGCTTGCATCGCTGATAGCGGCAAATCTTCATGAAAGTGAATGTGCACACCGTGCGCCTCGTCCACAAGAACAGGAACGCCGTATGCGTGCGCAATGTCAACGATGCGCTTTAAGTCGCCAGCAATGCCAAAGTATGTCGGGTTAATGACGAGCACCCCTTTGGCGTCGGGATGTTGCTTTAATGCCGCTTCTACCGCTTCTGGTGTAATGCCGTGCGAAATGCCGAGCTCTTTATCAATTTCAGGATGGACGAAAATCGGTGTCGCTCCTGAAAAGACGATGGCAGACATAACGGATTTATGCACGTTGCGCGGAACGATAATTTTATCGCCCGGTCCTGCGACAGACATGACCATCGTCATAATCGCGCCGCTCGTCCCTTGCACAGAAAAAAACGTATAGTCCGCCCCGAACGCTTCCGCCGCAAGTTCTTGCGCGCGTTTAATCATTCCTTTTGGCTGATGTAAATCATCAAGCGGACCGATATTAATTAAATCGATCGCTAACGCATTTTCTCCAATAAAGGAGCGAAACTGCTCGTCCATGCCTGCTCCTTTTTTATGGCCAGGAATATGAAATTGAATCGGATTTTTCTTTATATGCTCTAACAGTCCGGTAAATAACGGTGTTTCATACTGTGACAATTTCGCTGTACACCTCTTTAACTTGGATTTACATAAAACAAAGTGAATTATAGCACTTCTTTATACGTTTGCAAAGATGGTTTTTTTGCTTAAAAATCAAAACGATTGCATATTTCTTCATTTATTGTTTGTGAAGGACTTTTCTTTATAAGTGAAGAATAATAAAAAGTAAAGGGGGAATGGGTTGTGAATTGGAAAACGAGAGTAACGGAGTTGTTAGGTATTCGTTATCCGATTATTCAAGGAGGTTTAGCGTATTTAGCATATGCCGATTTAGCGGCGGCGGTTTCGAATGCTGGGGGACTAGGGCAAATTACAGCGATGTCGCTTGAGACACCTGATGAGTTGCGAGAAGAAATTAAAAAAGTGCGCGAAAAAACGGACAAACCGTTTGGGGTTAATTTTGCGATTGGACAACATGGGCGTCCGTTTGCGCACATGCTTGAAGTAGCGATTGAAGAAAACGTGCCGGTCATTTCGATGACGGGCGGAAATCCAGCGCCTATTTTTGAACAGTTAAAAGGCGTATCTGTGAAAAAGCTTGTGCTCGTGGCGGCGGTGCGCCAAGCAGTGAAAGCAGAGGAGCTCGGCGCAGATGCGGTTATGGTTGTCGGTCAAGAAGGAGGCGGACATCTCGGCAAACACGATATCGGAACGTTCGTCCTAGTGCCGCGCGTCGTCGATTCCGTATCGATTCCTGTCATCGCGTCAGGCGGCATTGGCGACGGGCGCGGACTGATGGCTGCCCTTGCGCTTGGAGCGGAAGGCATTGAAATGGGCACGCGCTTTATTGCGACAAAAGAATGCATTCATGCCCATCCTGTGTATAAACAAATGCTCGTGGAACGCACAGAAAGCGACACTGTTGTCATTAAACGATCGCTCGGTGCCCCTGCGCGCGCTTTGTTAAACGAATGGACGGAAAAAATTTTACAGTTTGAACAAGAAGGAAAAGGATACGAACAACTAAAAGAGTACATTAGCGGAAAAGCGAACAAACGATTTATTTACGACGGTCATACAGAAGAAGGATTTGCATGGGCGGGACAAGTGATCGGGCTCATTCGCGATGTACCGACCGTTAGCGAACTTTTTGCGCGCATGATCAACGAGGCGGAACAAATTCGCGCACGTTGGGCAAACTAAAACGAAACAGCAAACAAAGAAAGGTCAACAACCCAACGACTAAAGTCGTGGGCTTGTAAGCCCCATGTTGACCAGACCAAGGTTTGAAACAGAGCCTACGTTATAGATGTCATGACACGGTGGGGTGCTTCTCCAGCCCTACCCCCTGTCGTGCAAGATTAAACAAGCGTGGTGGGTGGCGCTAGTGTCTTGCACATAACAAGCATCTATAACATGGTCGAGGAGAATATTACCTGCTTTATGCAGAGGAAAGGGGAATACCCTATGGTTTTTGTGTTAGACACAAATAAGTGTCCGCTTGCTCCTTGTCACGAAGCAGTTGCGAGAAAGCTGTTGAAACAAGGGAAGGCAGCGATCTACAAACGCTATCCATTTACGATTATTTTAAAAGAAATTGTCGATAATTTTCGACCGAAAACACCGTATCGGCTCAAAATCGATCACGGAAGCAAACACACAGGACTTGCGATTTTGCGAGGACAAGAAGTGGTATGGTTAGGGCAACTTGACCATCGCACAGACATCAAGGAAAGAATGGATAAAAGGCGCGCTTTCCGTCGAGCAAGACGAAATCGAAAAACTCGATACAGAAAACCACGTTTTCTTAATCGTAGGAGAAAAGACGGGTGGTTGCCGCCATCACTAGAGAGTCGCGTGCAAAATATCCAAACATGGGTTAACCGCCTAAAGAAGTTATGCCCCATTGGGTATATATCATACGAAAATACCAAATTCGACACGCAACTCATGCGAAATCCTGAAATCAGCGGCATTGAGTATCAACAAGGCACGCTTCAAGGATACGAAGTAAGAGAATACTTGCTTGAAAAGTTTGGGCGGAAGTGTTGTTATTGCGGAAAAGAAAATGTTCCACTTGAAGTGGAGCATATCATTCCAAAATCGAGAGGTGGAACAGACAGAATAGATAACCTCTGCCTTGCGTGTCGAGATTGCAACCAAAGAAAAGGAAGTCAAACCGCAGAAGAATTCGGGTATCCACATATTCAAAAAATGGTCAAAAAAACGCTAAAAGACGCAAGTGTAGTGAATGCCACTCGATGGAAAGTGTATGAAGTGTTAAAACAAAGCGGATGCGAAGTAGAGTGTGGAACAGGCGCACGAACGAAAATGAATCGTATTCGTTTAGACTTGCCGAAAACACACTATTTTGACGCTTGTTGTGTAGGCGAAAGCACGCCACTCCAATTGCATTTCAAAACAAAAGAAGCATTATTTATCAAGGCAAAAGGACGCGGAAGTCGCTCTCGCACAAATCTTGATAAGTATGGCTTTCCAAGAGGATTTTTGGCAAGACAAAAGTTCTTCTTTGGCTTCCAAACAGGGGACATGGTTAAGGCTGTTATCCCAAGAGGGAAATATCAAGGCGTTTGGTTTGGCGAAGTATCATGCAGAAAGACTGGAAGTTTCGATATTAAAGGTAAGGACGGTAAACGTATCGCACAAGGAATAAATTATAGATATGTCCAAGTCATTCAGCGATTCGACGGATACACATATCGAAGGGAGGGAATGAACATTGCGTAAGGTGCAATTCCTCCCCGTGCCTAAAGGCAGGGGCTTCCTTGCGTAAGTTTCGTGAACATCATGAAATATGCTTATCCAATTGATTACAGTTGGTCAACCGAAGAAATCATCGACGTTATTAAATTTTACGAAGGTGTTGAACAAGCGTACGAACAAGGGATTGAGCGAGAGCAACTCATGAACTTATATCGCCGCTTTAAACAAATCGTTCCAAGCAAAGCGGAAGAGCGAAAACTATGCGATGAATTTGAAAAAGTAAGCGGCTATTCCTCTTACCAAACAGTTAAAAAAGGAAAAGAGTTGTCCAACGGAGAGATTGTGAAAATGTAAAGTTGCATATCCCCCTTTCGCTACATAGTATATAAAAAAGAATTTTCAGAAAAAACAAGAGCGGAAGGGGTGCACAAATGTGAGAAAAACAGCCGATGGATTTAAAAAAATGGATGGAGAACGCCGAATAAAAGTATTAAAGCTCGAAGTTGATTATGAACTAGCCACCCTTTATGAAGCGATGTTAGAAAATAATGAAGCGAAAAAAAATGAATGTAAACGAAAACTCGAAAGACTGCGCCAAGAACTTATTCGTCTGTCGAACTGAAAGGCGGCAAACGCCGCCTTTTCTACATAAATATATGCAGGAGGTTTTTTATGTGGAACGAAATTGATCAACATATGCAGCATTGGATTCGCGAAGCAGGGGAACGCATACGCGATGCGTTTCAAACGAAACTAAAAATCGAAACGAAATCAAGCCCGTCCGATTTAGTAACAAACGTCGATCGCGAAATTGAACAATTTTTTATTGAACGCATTCGCCAAACGTATCCGACGCATCGCATTTTAGGAGAAGAAGGGCTCGGCGATACGCTTGAAGCGCTAGATGGTATCGTTTGGATTATCGACCCGATTGACGGAACGATGAATTTTATTCATCAACAGCGCCATTTTGCGATTTCTGTCGGGGTATTTCAAGACGGTGTCGGCATGCTTGGCTACATATACGATGTGGCGTTTGACGAGCTATATTACGCCCAAAAAGGAAAAGGGGCGTTTTTAAACGGCACGCCGCTTCCACCGCTTGAGAACACGACGCTTGAACGTTCAATCATTTCGCTAAATGCAACGTGGGTGACAGAAAACCGCCGCATCGATCCACATGTGCTAGCCCCGCTTGTGAAAAAAGCGCGCGGCACGCGTTCATACGGTTCTGCGGCACTTGAGATGGCGTACATCGCATCAGGTAAACTGGATGCGTACATTACGCTTCGGTTGTCGCCGTGGGATATTGCTGGTGGGATGGTTATTGTTGAAGAAGTAGGCGGCGTGGTGACAAATTTGTACGGTGAGCCGCTCAATATGATTGAAAAAAGCTCGGTGTTTGTTTCAAAACCGGGATTGCATGAAGAAATACTTACGATGATCAAGCGCTAACTATCGCTCGTTAGCGCTTTTTCTTTTTTTTAGTGAAAACCCAAGCCCCATCACGCCAAAAAAGGCAATAAGCGAACCGACGATCGCTGGCACATGTCGATAAGCGATCGCAATGCCGATGCCGATCATCATCGCTGTCGCTAGCAGCGCGATCATAAAAAAAAGCGGTTGAAATTTATTCATATGTTTTCCTCCTCTTTCCTTTAGATTACAACAAAACATTCCGCTTTTCTACTATGTTTGTGCTATAATAGACGCGCAATGTTGAAAAATAGGAGTTGAAACCATTGAGAAACGATATTCGCAACATCGCGATTATTGCGCACGTTGACCACGGAAAAACGACGTTAGTCGACCAATTGCTTCGCCAATCCGGCACGTTTCGGGCGAACGAACAAGTGGAAGAACGGGCGCTTGACCGCAACGATTTAGAGCGTGAACGAGGCATTACGATTTTAGCAAAAAATACAGCCATTCAATACAAAGGCACGCGCATTAACATTTTAGATACGCCGGGACATGCCGACTTCGGTGGAGAAGTCGAACGCATTATGCGGCTCGTTGATGGGGTGTTGCTCGTCGTCGATGCATACGAAGGATGTATGCCACAAACGCGCTTCGTGTTAAAAAAAGCGTTAGAACAAAACTTAACGCCGATTGTTGTCGTTAATAAAATTGACCGCGAATTTGCGCGCCCACACGAAGTCGTCGATGAAGTGATCGATTTATTCATTGAGCTCGGGGCATCAGAAGACCAGCTTGAGTTTCCGGTCGTGTACGCTTCAGCGATTAACGGAACGGCAAGTTTAGATGCAGACAAACAAGACGCCGACATGACGGCGCTATTTGAAACGATTATTGAGCATATTCCGGCTCCAATCGACAATAGCGATGAGCCGCTTCAATTTCAAGTCGCCCTTCTCGACTATAACGATTACGTCGGTCGCATTGGAATCGGCCGTATTTTCCGCGGGCGCATGCAAGTGGGACAACAAGTCGCCCTTATGAAGCTAGACGGCTCTGTGAAAACGTTTCGCGTCACAAAACTGTTTGGCTTCCTCGGATTAAAACGCATCGAAATTGAAGAAGCGAAAGCGGGCGATTTAGTGGCTGTTTCCGGCATGGAAGATATTAACGTAGGTGAAACAGTATGTCCGCTTGACGCGCAAGAAGCATTGCCTCCGCTTCGCATTGACGAACCGACGTTACAAATGACGTTTCTTGTGAACAATAGCCCGTTTGCAGGACGAGAAGGAAAACATGTGACCGCAAGAAAAATTGAAGAACGTCTTCGTTTACAGTTAGAAACAGACGTGTCGCTTCGCGTTGAGCCGACCGATTCGCCAGATGCATGGATCGTGTCAGGTCGTGGGGAGCTTCATTTATCGATTTTAATTGAAAATATGCGCCGTGAAGGTTTTGAACTGCAAGTATCAAAGCCAGAAGTCATTATGAAAGAAATCGATGGCGTCATGTGCGAGCCAGTTGAGCGTGTACAAATTGACATTCCAGAAGAATATACAGGGGCGATTATGGAGTCGCTTGGGGCGCGCAAAGGAGAAATGATCGATATGATCAATAACGGAAACGGGCAAGTGCGCCTTATTTTCCTCGTGCCTGCGCGCGGATTAATCGGCTATCGGACGGAATTTATGTCGCTTACGCGCGGATACGGTATTTTAAACCATTCGTTCGACAGCTATCAACCTGTCATCCAAGGGCAAATTGGCGGCAGACATCAAGGGGTACTCATTTCGATGGAGACAGGAAAAGCGACGGCTTATGGCATTATGCAAGTCGAAGATCGCGGCGTTATTTTCATCGAGCCGGGAACGGAAGTGTATGAAGGGATGATCGTTGGCGAACATAGCCGCGACAACGATTTAGTCGTGAACGTATGCAAAATGAAACATGTGACAAACGTTCGCTCATCGACAAAAGAACAAACGGTGACGATGAAAAAACCGCGTCTCATGACGTTAGAAGAAGCGCTCGAATATTTAAACGACGACGAATATTGCGAAGTGACGCCACAATCGATTCGCTTGCGCAAAAAAATATTAGATAAAAACGAACGCGAAAAAATTGCGAAAAAGAAAAAACTCGCTGAGCAAAAGAAATAGGGGGAAGTCGTCATGGATGTGATCGGTCGCCTGTCATTTTTCGCTTCGCTATACAACGTGCACGAACAGCCGATAACAGGGATGTGGTTGTTGTACGCGACGATCGTCGTGTTAGCGATCATTGTGTATCGTCTCGGCTTTGCGCGTAAATTACCGATGTTAAAAAACGTCGTCATTTATACGCTACTTGTGCTCGGCTGTACGATTTTAACGTTTTTTGCTGTCTTTTTACCTGTGGCGGAAGGATTGCTTGTCGCTGCCGTCGTATTAATCATTTATAAATGGCGTCTTCGTCGCGAGGGGGAAAATGCGTGAAATTACAAGATGCGGTATACAATTGGCTGACAATTAAAGTGGTTGCGCAGGCGCGCCCAGATGATACGGCAGCACAAGAGACGGAACAATTTTTTTCTGATTTGTTGCGTGAAGATCATGCGATTGAGGAAATCACATATACAAAAGAAGATGACGTATATACGGTCGCGTTCACTGTAAACAACGAATCACGCACGTTTCGCTTTCCAGCCGAGCTCGTCGAAACGATGCTCGATCAAATCAATCGCGAACCTGAAAAATATGTCAATTACGAATAAGCGCCCACGCTTCGTGCAGGGCGCTTTTCTTACCATTCTGTTTCATGTTTGCTCGTGCGGAAAAAGCGAAATTTGCCCGTTGCAAGCCGTTCTTTTGTTTTTTGCGCAATGCGCTCATGGCACGTTTCACACATATACGTATGAATCGGGCGATTGCGCAATCGTTTTGCAAGCAACGTTTCATCGTTTAACGTATCTATTTTTTCACAAAGAATGCATCGTACTCTCATCGTCAAACCTCACATGTTTTTTAAAAATTAGTATATCATATCATTTGAAAGTGTGTGAAAAAAAGGTATGATAAAAATAAGGAGGGATACATATGCCAAATGCGGTAGAGCCAACATTAATTGAACCGTTGTTCCAAGCGTTACAAAAAGAACGCTATGTCATTGTATGTACGATTGACCACGAAACAGGTGCACCAAATGCAAGTGCGATTTCATGGGTGTATGCGCCTGCCCCTGACAAAGTATATTTTGCGGTCGATCAACGTTCCCGCATCGTTGCGAACGTGAAAGCGAATCCAGCGATTTCGATCGTTTTAATTGCCAACGAATCGACTTACTCCATTAGCGGAAAAGCGCACGTGAAAGTTGAAAAATTAGAAAACGTTCCGTTGAAGCTTGCCGCGGTTCAAGTCGATATTGAAGAAGTGCGCGATGTCATGTTTTACGGAGCAAAAATTTCCGTCGAACCGAAATACGAAAAAACGTACGATGCACAAGCTGCAGCGAAACTTGATCAACAAGTGATGAGCGCATTAAAACAAGCATAAGCCGAGCAATACGCTCGGCTTATTTCATATGGTCGTTTGATTGTTTTTGTTGTTCGTTTTCGAGTTGCTGTTGTTCACCATCGTTTAGCTGCTTGTCGTTTTGTCGTGTTGAGCGCGGATTTTTCGTTTGAAGAAAGTCGCTCGGAATTTCAGGCATGACCCGTCCAACGATGGCGGCGAGTTCATCCATAAATCCTTGAATTGGCTTTCCTTTCTCCACTTGTTTTTGAATGGCTTTTAACCTCGTATTCAAATCCGCATCAGCGATGACGATCGCATTCGCCCCGTACGGATCTTTTTGTAAGCTCTCCACGACGGAATATTTCACCGTCCCCACCCGTGACGGATCGAGTTTAGCGTTGACGTCGATGCCGACTAACGCATATTTCCCGACAACTAATACGGTCGCATCGTTGACATTCGGCACGCTGCTCGCAAGATGAGCGAGATGACGGGCAATTTGTTGTCCTGATTTATTGACGATTTTTTCATTTGTCGTATTTTTCACATGAATGAGCGAATCGCGATCGTTCGGCTGTGTTTGTTGTCCGCAGGCGCTTATAAAAAGCAACATGAAGATGATGATATATTTCAATCGTTCCACCCCTTTTCGTCTTTAACTTTATTTTGCAAAACTTCTTCTATCTTTATACGCCCGTTCATATATATGAACAACAATCCCGTCCAACGACGGTTGTCAAGGGGGAAAAAGCGTGAGCAAAAAAATATACGTATTAGATACAAACGTATTGTTACAAGACCCGTATTCCATTTTTTCCTTTCAAGATAATGAAGTTGTCATCCCGGCTGTCGTGTTAGAAGAAGTGGACTCAAAAAAGCGATATATGGACGAAGTAGGGAGAAACGCTCGACAAGTGTCGAAAATTATTGATAACTTAAGGAAAAACGGAAAATTGCATGAAAAAATCCCGCTTGATAACGGTGGGGTGTTGCGCATTGAATTAAACCATCGCTCCTTTCAGCAGCTCCAAGAAATTTTTGTAGAAAAAACGAATGATAATCGCATTTTAGCTGTGGCGAAAAATTTATCGTTGGAAGAACAAACGAAAGAAAATGGACGTCCGGTCATTTTAGTGAGCAAAGATGCGCTCGTGCGCGTCAAAGCTGATGCGATTGGGCTTGAGGCGGAAGATTTTTTAAGCGACCGCGTCGTGGAAATTGACCATATTTACACCGGCTTTTTAGATTTGTACATAAGTCCAGAACATTTGGCGCGCTTTTATGAAAAAGGTGAGCTTGTGCTGTCAGAAATTACAAACCACCCGTTTTATCCGAATCAGTTTATTATTATGAAAGATGCGCTTGGCGGTTCGTCATCAGCGCTTGGGATGGTTGATCATACCGGGAAAAAAGTACGCAAACTCATCTTTCATTACGATCACATTTGGGGCATTCGTCCGCGCAACGTGCAACAAACGATGGCATGTGAACTGTTGCTTCGCACCGACATTCCGCTCGTGACGCTCATCGGAAAAGCAGGAACAGGAAAGACGTTGCTGGCGTTAGCGGCAGGATTGATGCAGACGGAAGATTTACGGCTATATAAAAAGCTGCTTGTCGCCCGCCCGATTGTACCGGTTGGAAAAGATATCGGCTATTTGCCGGGGGAAAAACAAGAGAAATTACGCCCGTGGATGCAACCGATTTTTGATAACTTACATTTTTTATTTGATACGAAAAAGCCGAGTGAGCTTGATGCGATTTTATCGGGCATGGGGTCGATTGAAGTCGAGGCGCTTACGTATATACGCGGCAGAAGCATTCCAGAGCAGTTTATTATTATTGATGAGGCACAAAACTTAACGAAACATGAAGTGAAAACAATTTTAACGCGCGTCGGGGAACGAAGTAAAATTGTATTAATGGGTGATCCTGCCCAAATTGATCATCCGTATTTAGATGAATATAATAACGGACTCACATACGTCGTCGAAAAGTTTAAAGACCAAAAAGTCGCCGGGCACGTGCGGTTAATTAAAGGGGAGCGCTCGTCGCTGGCGCAGCTTGCAGCCGATCTTTTATAAGAAAAGAGGCGAAGCGCCTCTTTTCACTCGACGATAAACGCCCGCACGTGTGTGATCGGATTGTCGCGATTAGAGCCGTCGCCGAAATAAATATGGACAGGTCCATCTTCTTTGAGTGGTTTGCCTTCTTTTGCAAAACATAATAACAGCTCATATGCTTCCGTAAGTGGGATCGTCGTATCACCGTTTTCTGTGACGATAGTGACACGTGTTGCATCGTCGTTCGGTTCCGCGTTGCGCAAAAACGGGGCGAACGGCATGCCGAACGTGCCTGTTAATATTTTTTCTTTTTCAAATTGTTTTTCTGTTTGCAACGTTGGAGGGGACACAGCTCCTTCTTGAATTTCGCGATCCCAATATGCTGAAATTTTTTGAATGTCGTCGCTGTCTTCTCGTTGTTCTATTTCTGGATGGCATGTAAAATAAGTATGTACATCTACTTTGCGATCGTCAAAAATCCACACGCTCGGGTCGAGTGTAATCGTAAACTTAACGTTCCCTTTGATGATCATGATCATTTTTATTCCCCCTATCTCGTTTCCATTATATGATGGAAGCGCTTATTTGTAAAACGAATCGTCCGAGGCGTGATGCTTGCATTTTTCTCGTATTCACGATAAGATGAAAAAACAGGAACGTACGGAACGGAGGGGTCAACGTGACGCCTGAAGTGGCGATAAACTTTCGAGAAAGAGCCTATTCGTTATTGCAAGCGGATGCGGAGAAAATTGTGAAGCTGATTCAAGTGCAAATGGATCATTTAACGATGCCGCAATGTCCGTTATATGAAGAAGTGCTAGATACGCAAATGTTCGGGCTATCCCGTGAAATTGACTTTGCGGTCCGCTTAGGGCTTGTCGATGAAAAAGATGGGAAGGCGATTTTAGACCGACTTGAGCGGGAGCTTTCGGCATTGCATGAAGCGTGCACGAAAAAGAAGAAAAAATGACAAAAACTCAAACGAATTTCGTTTGGGTTTTTTCTGTTTTGTAGTACAATGCAAGTAAGAAAGAGAAAAGGAAGATGGAGCAGATGCGCTTGAAAACGTTTTTGAAATATCATGATTATCCATTAATCATCTCGGTGCTGTTATTATCGTTGTTCGGGCTTGTCATGGTATATAGCGCGAGCATGATTACTGCAGTCGTCCGCTTTCATACAACGAGCGATTATTTTTTCAAAAAACAAACATGGGCGTGGATGATTGGTGTCGTCGTTTTTTTATTGACTGCATTTGTTCCGTATAAACATTATGCGCGCAAAAAGTTTTTGCAATTCATTTTTTTCGTTATGCCTTTGCCGCTCATTTACGTTCTTTTACTTGGACATACAGTGAACAATGCGACAAGTTGGATTAAACTCGGTCCGGTTAACGTTCAGCCCGCAGAGTTTGCAAAAATTGGATTAATTGTATATTTAAGCGGGGTGCTTGCAAACAAACAAAAAAAGCTACAAACATCGCCGCAAGAGGTGCTTTTTCCGATTTATTACATGCTGTTTATTTGCTTGCTTATTTTTTTACAGCCGGACGTTGGAACGATGGTGATTATCGGAGTCATTTGCGTGGCGATCATCTTTTCTTCTGCGGCAAGCAAACGCCTGTTAATGAAACAGTTTTTATTGTTCAGTTTGATCGTTGGACTCGTTGCACTCATTTCTGGTCCGTTTATATACGATCGAGTATTTACAAAAGAGCGACTATCACGCATCGACGGCTTTTTACATCCGTTTAAGTATGCAGATGATGAAGGATACCAACTGACCAACTCGTACATTGCGATCGGAAATGGAGGATTAAAAGGGCTTGGACTTGGACAAAGCATTCAAAAGTACGGCTATTTACCAGAGGCACACACCGACTTCATTATGGCGGTCATCGCGGAAGAGCTTGGGTTATTTGGTGTTTCGTTCGTCCTTCTTTTATTGTCGTTTATCGTCTTGCGTGGTTTTGTTATTGCGAGAAAATGTCACGATGCATTTGGCAGTTTATTAGCCATTGGCATCGCAACGATGATTGGCTTTCAAGCGTTCGTCAACCTTGGAGGGTTAACGGGTATTATTCCAATTACAGGGGTCACGCTCCCATTTGTGAGCTACGGCGGTTCTTCGCTCGTTTTACTTATGATGTCTGTGGGAGTGCTTGCCAACATTTCTGCTGTCGCAAACTACGAAAAATATAAAACAGAAAAACAAAACAATATTCAAAAAAATCACGTTTCTTTTTCGTAATCCTATTTACAAATACAGAAAATTCGTTATAGTTTTTATATAAAGAATAGGGGGAGGATTGCACATGAGGCGTATTGAAAAAATACTTGTCGCTAACCGCGGTGAAATTGCGATTCGCGTCTTTCGTGCGTGCAACGAGCTTGGCATTCGCACCGTTGCCATCTACTCGCGCGAAGATGCTGGATCGTACCATCGTTATAAAGCGGATGAAGCGTATTTAGTTGGGGAAGGAAAAAAGCCGATTGAAGCGTATTTAGATATCGAAGGCATTATCGAAATTGCAAAAATGCACGATGTTGACGCAATTCATCCGGGATACGGATTTTTATCGGAAAACATCGAGTTTGCGAAACGATGCGAAGAAGAAGGAATCATTTTTATCGGACCGCGAAAAGAGCATTTAAATATGTTTGGCGATAAAGTAAAAGCGCGCCACCAAGCGAAACAAGCGGGCATTCCGGTCATTCCGGGAAGCGATGGCCCGGTGCAAAGCTTGGAGGATGTCGTGCGCTTCGGTGAGACGTACGGTTATCCGATGATCATTAAAGCGGCGTTAGGCGGTGGTGGTCGCGGCATGCGCATCGTTCGCTCGCAAGCGGAAGTAAAAGAAGCGTATGAGCGCGCTAAATCGGAAGCGAAAGCCGCATTTGGTAGCGACGACGTGTATGTCGAAAAATTAATTGAAAATCCAAAACATATTGAAGTGCAAATTTTAGGCGATGCATACGGCAACATCGTTCATTTATACGATCGCGACTGTTCCGTTCAGCGCCGTCATCAAAAAGTCGTGGAAGTTGCGCCAAGCGTGTCGCTCTCTAAGGAGCTTCGCGAAGAAATTTGTGAAGCGGCAGTCAAACTTATGAAAAACGTGCAATACGTGAATGCAGGAACGGTCGAATTTCTCGTTTCTGGCGATGAATTTTACTTTATTGAAGTCAACCCACGCATTCAAGTTGAACATACGATTACCGAAATGATTACCGGTATCGATATCGTTCAGTCGCAAATTTTAATTGCGGAAGGGTATGCGCTACATAGCGAAAAGGTCGGCATTCCGAAGCAAGAAGACATTCATGTTCACGGATATGCAATTCAGTCACGTGTCACAACAGAAGATCCGCTAAATAACTTTATGCCAGATACAGGGAAAATTATGGCGTATCGCTCAGGTGGTGGTTTCGGTGTTCGCTTAGATACCGGAAATAGCTTCCAAGGAGCAGTCATTACCCCGTATTACGATTCGCTATTAGTGAAAGTGACGACGTGGGCGTTAACGTTTGAACAAGCGGCGGCGAAAATGCTACGCAACTTGCGTGAGTTTCGTATTCGCGGCATTAAAACGAACATCCCGTTTTTAGAAAACGTCGTGCAACATCCAAAATTTTTAACAGGGGAATATGATACATCGTTTATTGATACGACGCCAGAGCTGTTTATTTTCCCAAAACGAAAAGACCGTGGTACGAAATTGTTATCGTATATCGGAACGGTGACCGTAAACGGATTTCCGGGCATCGGAAAAAAGAAAAAGCCGGTCTTTGACCCGCCGCGCATTCCGAAAGTGAACCATATTGAACCGATGCCAAAAGGAACGAAACACATTTTAGATGAACAGGGAGCCGACGGACTCGTTCAATGGATTAAACAACAAAACCGTGTATTGCTTACGGATACGACGTTTCGTGATGCCCATCAATCGCTTTTAGCGACGCGCGTGCGCACAAACGACTTGTTGCGCATCGCTGAGCCGACGGCGCGTTTATGGCCGCAGCTATTTTCGATGGAAATGTGGGGCGGGGCGACGTTTGATGTCGCATATCGCTTTTTAAAAGAAGACCCGTGGGAGCGCCTCATTCAATTGCGTGAAAAAATTCCGAACGTTCTGTTTCAAATGTTGCTTCGCGCTTCCAATGCTGTTGGGTATAAAAACTATCCAGATAACGTCATTCGTGAGTTTGTTGCGAAATCAGCCGAAGTAGGCATTGACGTATTCCGCATTTTCGACAGTTTAAACTGGGTGAAAGGGATGACGGTTGCCATCGATGCGGTGCGTCAATCTGGAAAAGTGGCGGAGGCAGCCATTTGCTATACAGGCGATATTTTCGATCCGACGCGCACGAAATATAATCTCGACTACTACAAAAACTTAGCAAAAGAGCTTGAACAAGCAGGTGCGCACATTTTAGCGATTAAAGACATGGCAGGGCTGTTAAAGCCGCAAGCGGCGTATACGTTCATTTCCGCTTTAAAAGAAGTCGTCGATATTCCGATTCATTTGCATACGCACGACACGAGTGGAAACGGCATTTACACATATGCCAAAGCGATCGAGGCAGGAGTAGATATTGTAGACGTTGCGGTTAGCTCGATGGCTGGTTTAACGTCCCAACCGAGCGCCAACACGCTTTATTATGCGCTAGAAGGAACGGAACGTGCCCCGGAAGTCGATATCGCATCGCTTGAAAAACTGTCGCGCTATTGGGAAGATGTGCGCCAATATTATGCTGACTTTGAAAGTGGCATGAACGCACCGCATACGGAAGTATATATGCACGAAATGCCGGGCGGACAATATAGCAACCTTCAACAACAAGCGAAAGCTGTCGGTTTAGGAGATCGTTGGGACGAAGTAAAAGAAATGTATCGCCGTGTCAACGATTTATTTGGCGATATTGTCAAAGTGACACCGTCATCGAAAGTTGTCGGTGATATGGCGCTATATATGGTGCAAAACAATTTAACCGAACAAGACATTTACGAACGCGGGGACACGCTTGACTTCCCGGATTCGGTTGTCGAATTATTTGAAGGCTATCTCGGTCAGCCGCATGGCGGATTTCCAGAAACGTTGCAGCGCATTATTTTAAAAGGGCGTGACCCGATTACCGTTCGTCCGGGCGAACTGTTAGAGCCGGTCGACTTTGAGAAGTTGCGCGAAGAGTTATATCATATCGTTCAACGTGAAGTGACCGACTACGACGTGTTAGCTTATGCGCTCTATCCGAAAGTGTTTGTGGAATATGCCCACACCGTCGAACAGTTTGGTGACGTATGTGTGCTAGATACACCAACATTTTTATACGGGATGCGTCTCGGTGAAGAAATTGAAATTGAAATTGAAAAAGGAAAAACGTTAATCGTCAAGCTTGTTGCGATCGGTCAGCCGCAAGCGGACGGAACGCGAGTCGTTTATTTCGAACTAAACGGCCAGCCGCGCGAAATCGTCGTGAAAGATGAAAGCATTAAGACAACTGTCGTTTCGCGTGTAAAAGCGGATCGTAACAATCCGAACCATATTGCTGCAACGATGCCAGGGACGGTTGTAAAAGTTCTCGTTGAAAAAGGGGAAAAAGTGAAAAAAGGCGACCATTTAATGATTACCGAAGCGATGAAAATGGAAACGACCGTTCAAGCACCGTTTTCAGGTGTTGTAAAAGACATTTACGTCCAAGGCGGCGACGCCATCCAAACGGGCGATTTATTAATTGAATTAGCGGAAAAATAAAAGAACGAGGGGATCCCTCGTTCTTTTACAAAGTGTTGAAAAAGTGGGGAGTCAAGAAAAAGTTCACTTTCCTCGTGAATTTTTTCTTCTTTTCTTTTT
>NZ_JAIWYK010000101.1:0-315 GCF_022030075.1 Anoxybacillus sp. LAT27 | reverse complement strand
ACGCCGGGCGAAAGGCAAAGACGTTTTCCTTCGGGATGAAAAAGAAGCTGGGCATCGCCCAGGCGCTGGCGGGCGATCCGGAGCTGCTGTTTCTCGACGAGCCGACCTCCGGCGTGGACGTGGAGTCGGCGCTGCAGATCCAGCAGCTGCTGCTCAGGCTGCACAAGCAGGGGAAAACCATATTCATGACCTCGCACAACCTGCATGAGGTGGAAAAAATCTGTACGCGGATCGCGATTATGAAGGCGGGGAAGATTGCCTCCCTGGGCAGTCTGGCCGACCTGCAGGCGGCGCATCGCTCCTGGCGCACCGTCC
>NZ_JAIWYK010000100.1:0-321 GCF_022030075.1 Anoxybacillus sp. LAT27 | reverse complement strand
TGCGGTAGATGATAAAGGCGAGTACAAAGGCGATGCCGTTTTGCACGATCATCTCGACCACAAAGTAGATGACGTTGTGGCCAAACGCGTTCCAGAACATTTCGTGAAACGGCTCCACCCGAAACAGCGTGATGAAGTTTTTCAGGCCGACGTAGGCGCCTCTGGCAATGCCCTCCCACTCGTACAAGCTGTAGGTGAAGGCGGAAACGATCGGATAGACGACAAACAGCGTGTAGATCACGAGAGCCGGAAGGGGAAACAGGTGGACGAGCCACCGCGCCTTTCCCTTTGGACGGGCAGCCTGTGTCTTGGATATGCCCA
>NZ_JAIWYK010000099.1:0-323 GCF_022030075.1 Anoxybacillus sp. LAT27 | reverse complement strand
GCTAATCGCTCCGTTGGTGAATGGGCAGGTGGAACCGAAGACGTATCTGAAAGAGGTGAGCGAGCGAGTGCACCATGTTCCCCACCAGGGCGACAAGCGAATCGCAGCCAAGACGATCCTCGATTGGTGCACCCGATACAAAAAAGGGGGCTTTGACGCCTTGAAGCCGAAGCGCCGTTCGGACCGCGGCCACTCAAGGCGTCTGTCGCCCGATGATGAGGATCATATTTTAGCCCTAAGAAAAGAACATCCCACCATGCCCGTGACGGTGTTCTACGAACACCTAATCGAGCAGGGGGAAATCCCAGAAAACCATACCTCTT
>NZ_JAIWYK010000098.1:0-325 GCF_022030075.1 Anoxybacillus sp. LAT27 | reverse complement strand
CATATTGCCCTCCCGGCCCTTACCTTGGCCCTCAATCACCCTGTATCGAATGCAATCAGTGTCTGTTACTGCAGAGTAGAGTTTGTACTGCGGTCCTTCGTCTATCACTTTTCGGACCGAGTGCCCGCGCCCTTCTTTACCGTTGGAGTAATGACCACCGAGTACGATTTCCGATTTCTTCATGACTACTTCCTCCCGTTCCACGCCGGCAGCGCGCCGCCGACTTTCCAATTGTTCACTTTGGGGTTTGTCACTGATCGTTTGATATGCTCCGAAACATCACGCCTGATGATGCAGCTTCTTCTCCACGGATGATCCGGTTTGG
>NZ_JAIWYK010000097.1:0-330 GCF_022030075.1 Anoxybacillus sp. LAT27 | reverse complement strand
CCAGCCGCGCGCACGCCAACAAGGCTGATCTCCTCCTCGGCAAACAAGAGCGCATGTCCATCATGCGTCGCAAGCCAAAGATGGCCGCATCCATCCGTCGCGTAGACGGCGATGACGTCATCATCCTCTTTCACATTAACGGCCACAAGCGGGCGGGTGTAGCGCTGCACTTGGTATTGAGCGAGCTCCGTTCGCTTTACGAGCCCTTGTTTCGTCACAAAGACGAGCTGCTCCCCGGTGTTAAAGGAAGAGATTGGAACAGCGGCGACGAGTTCATCGTCGCGTTCAAGCGGAATGAGATGGGAAATGTGCTGGCCGACCTCTTTCCAA
>NZ_JAIWYK010000096.1:0-333 GCF_022030075.1 Anoxybacillus sp. LAT27 | reverse complement strand
ACGCGCCGCCCGGTGGTGCGGTAAACCAGGCCAATTCTCCCCCGGATCAGGCCTTTGCGCGCTCGGGGAGCGCTCTGCGGCTCGCGATTACGCGAGGACATTGATGTCTGTCTGGCTCGATCCATAAGCAGCCGCCGGGATCGGCTTTGGCGGCGGTGGCGCGTTGGGGTCGGCTGGGGTGCTGGGTTGACCATCGCGGGCCTGTTGCAGCGCCTCCGCCGCTTGCTGGATCGCAGCGGTGTCACCGCTGCGGAGCGACGTGCCGAGCTGGGCGAGCGGGCTCTTCGCGGGCGGCGTCCGGTTCGCGGTAAAGCGAGCATAGGCGGCCTTGGC
>NZ_JAIWYK010000095.1:0-338 GCF_022030075.1 Anoxybacillus sp. LAT27 | reverse complement strand
GTCCTAAGGTAGCGAAATTCCTTGTCGGGTAAGTTCCGACCCGCACGAAAGGTGTAACGACTTGGGCGCTGTCTCGGCAAGAGACCCGGTGAAATCATAATACCTGTGAAGATGCAGGTTACCCGCGACAAGACGGAAAGACCCCATGGAGCTTTACTGTAGCCTGATATTGGACTTTGGTACGATCTGTACAGAATAGGTGGGAGCCTGGGAAGCCGGTGCGCCAGCATCGGTGGAGGCGCCGTTGGGATACCACCCTGATCGTATCGGAGTTCTAACCCGCGGCCCTGATCGGGTCGGGGAACAGTGTCAGGTGGGCAGTTTGACTGGGGCGGTCG
>NZ_JAIWYK010000094.1:0-348 GCF_022030075.1 Anoxybacillus sp. LAT27 | reverse complement strand
GTGCGGAGCGCACCACCATCTTCGCTGTGCCCGTGGCGAGCCGGGCCAACATCCCGAGCGGTCGAACCGCACCGCACCGGGGATGAAGCCGGCCGCCGGCGGATACACTATGGCGGGAGGTGTGTCCGAAATGGAACGAACCATGAGCGTGAACGGCAGCGCATACCAGTTTGCCGCCACGTACGACGGCGATTCGCAGTACAACGTGCAGGTGCACAGCGGCGACAAACTGATTACCATGTTCAAGGTCGCCGCCGAATCGGAACAGGACGTGTTTGACGCCGCCCTGGCTCGCTTCAAGGCCGATGTGGAATTGGGCAACGTAAAGGTGTAGGGAACGCAACGACA
>NZ_JAIWYK010000093.1:0-358 GCF_022030075.1 Anoxybacillus sp. LAT27 | reverse complement strand
GGCAAGTTTCTGCCAGGTTACGATGTTGATAAAATCCGCTTGCCTTTCTCCTTCTTGATTGGCAAACGGGCGATTCACAGCCAACGTAAACGTCGTAACAGCGATCCCGTTTGTCGTGTAGCGCATCTCCGGATCTTTCGTCAGACGACCAATCAAGACGACTCGATTCATTTCTTCTCCTTTCCGCCGATTTCTCGGCCCGTGCTATTGGTACGCCCGCACGAGGGACCAAATAAAAAAAGACTTCCTAACCTTAGCGGTTGAAAAGTCTTGGTTTCTGTGCCTGATGAAAAAACTCATGACAGGCTGTATTTACTTACAAACTCCTCCGGGGTCAAAAACTCAATCTCTTGGATGA
>NZ_JAIWYK010000092.1:0-364 GCF_022030075.1 Anoxybacillus sp. LAT27 | reverse complement strand
TAGATCAAAGAGAATTAAACGACCAAAAAGCACTGGCCATTGATTTAGGATTAAACAATCTTGCCACTTGTGTCACATCAGACGGCAGATCATTCATCATTGATGGGCGGAGATTAAAAAGTATAAATCAATGGTTTAACAAAGAAAATGCCAGACTTCAAAGCATAAAAGATAAGCAAAAAATCAAAGGCACCACTCGTAAACAGGCTTTGCTTGCTATGAATCGCAATAATAAAGTGAATGATTATATCAACAAGACTTGCCGTTACATCATTAACTACTGTATTGAAAATCAAATTGGCAAACTTGTCATTGGCTATGCGGAAACATGGCAACGCAATATGAATCTAGGAAAAAAGACAAA
>NZ_JAIWYK010000091.1:0-385 GCF_022030075.1 Anoxybacillus sp. LAT27 | reverse complement strand
GTTCGGGTAATCGACCTTCAAGTGGTGAAAGTTAAACGTCATATTGAGCTCGTGGTTTTCCGGGTTCGTGTAGCGGATGCAATGATCGATCGTCGTCGACGACATTTCCCCGACCGTCATGACGTCATATTTCGAAAACACTTCGCGGTTCATCTCTTGCAAAAACTCATGAATGCGCGGTCCGTCCGTATAAAAGCGGCGCCCGTCCCCCGGCGGCACCGAACCGTCATCATCCGGGAAGCGCTGGTCTTTTGACAACAAGTTGATGACGTCAAGCCGAAAGCCGTCCACTCCTTTTTTGAGCCAAAAATGCATCATGTCATAAATGCGGCGGCGCAGCTCTTCGTTTTCCCAGTTCAAGTCCGCTTGTGTCACATCGAACAAA
>NZ_JAIWYK010000090.1:0-393 GCF_022030075.1 Anoxybacillus sp. LAT27 | reverse complement strand
TACTCACCTGAGATTCGCAAACTGATCTACACAACCAATGTCATTGAGAGCTACCATCGCCAACTGAGAAAAGTCACCAAAGGAAAAGCCATTTTCCCTACAGACGAAGCCCTGCTCAAAATGCTCTACCTGGCAACCATGGATGTGTTACGAAAGTGGACGGGGAGAGTTCAGAACTGGGGCCAAATTCTGTTGCAACTGTCCGTTCAGTTTCCGGAGCGAGTTCAACCATATCTCCGCTGAGCCTAACGGCTATTGGAGTTTACACAAAATCATTGACAGACCCCAGGAAGCCTGTATCACGATCTCGATCTGGTTAACTGTACACCTGTTGGAAAACCGATTGATCGGAGCAATCTTTCCCGTACGTTCAAGTCTTTGATCAAAAAGGCA
>NZ_JAIWYK010000423.1:0-121224 GCF_022030075.1 Anoxybacillus sp. LAT27 | reverse complement strand
CCGATTTCCCCCTCCTATACCCTTATACCTATATATTAAAACAGCTTGTCGACTTTGTCGACAAGCTGAGGTTGTCGAGTGGATTCGACAACCTTTTTCAATGCAATGGTAGTTATAATGTAGTACAATGCAGATAGGAAAAATTTTGGACAAGGAAGGTAAGGATGATGAAAACGGCGATTTTAACGGATAGTACAGCATATATCCCGAAACATATTCGCGAACAGTTGAATATACATATCATTCCTTTAAGCGTCGTCTTTGGAACAGAGACGTATCGTGAAGAGATTGACATGAGCGCAGAAGATTTTTTTGACAAAGTAAAAACGAGCGAACAACTGCCGACAACGTCACAGCCGCCGATTGGACTATTTGTTGAGACATTTGAGCAACTTGCAAAACAGTATGATGCGGTCATTTCGATTCATTTATCAAGCGGTATTAGTGGCACGTACCAAGGGGCTGTGTCCGCAGGGCAAATGGTTGAGGGGATTCAAGTGTACGCATACGATTCGGAAATTAGCTGCATGATGCAAGGCTTTTATGCGATCGAAGCAGCGGAAATGGCGCAAGCAGGCGTACACCCCGAAGCGATTATTGCGCGTTTAGATGAAATGAAACAGTCGGTGCGCGCTTATTTTATGGTTGATGATTTATCCCATTTACAGCGTGGCGGACGGTTAAGTGGGGCACAGGCGTTCATCGGCAGCTTGCTGCAAGTGAAGCCAATTTTACATTTCGTTGATAAAGTCATCGTGCCGTTTGAAAAAATTCGTACACGGAAAAAAGCGTTAAGCCGAATAGAAGAGCTATTTGCTGAAGATGCGCGTCTTGGCGTTCCGATGCGTGCGGTCATCATTCATGCGAACCGTGAAGAAGAAGCGCGCGCATGGAAAGAAAAGCTCGAACAACAATATCCACACGTAGAATTTTTCTTCAGCTATTTCGGTCCTGTCATCGGCACGCATTTAGGTGAAGGCGCGATGGGATTCGGTTGGTATAAAAAATAAGCAGGAATTTTTTTAATGCATGCGAATAGAAGAAGTGGGCGACTCGTCCACTTCTTTTTTAGTGAGGTGATTCGTTTGTCTCTTGTTGGAAAACAGTTGTTAAAGTCTGAGCTTTCCTTTCCTTACGATAAGCAACATGTGCAAATTATAGACAGCATCATAAAAACAAAGCGAGGCTATGTTTGCATCCGCTGCAATAACGATGACCAACAGCTTTTTGCCTCTTTTCCTTGTGCACATTGTGGACGTACATGTACGTACTGTCGAAAATGTATTATGATGGGACGATGTAGCGAATGCAATCCGCTCGTCATTTGGATTGGACCAACTCCTTCGACCTCTTTTTCTTCACCGCTACAATGGAACGGTCAATTATCTCCAGCACAACAACTTGCTTCTCATGAAGTTTGTCTTGCGATTGAACGTAACGATTCGTTGCTTGTTTGGGCGGTATGCGGAGCGGGAAAAACAGAAGTGCTATTTGCAGGCATTAACATGGCGCTGTCGCACGGAAAGCGCGTTTGCATTGCTGCTCCGCGCACCGATGTTGTATTGGAGCTAGCTCCGCGTTTGGCGAGTGTATTTCCATCGGTCGATATGGCGGCATTATATGGCGGCAGCCAAGACCGTGGCAAACTTGCTTCATTGACGGTGACGACGACGCATCAATTGCTTCGCTATTATCACGCTTTTGATGTGATGATTGTCGATGAAGTTGATGCGTTTCCATATAGTGTAGATGCGATGCTTTCCTATGCAGTAGAACGCGCCCGAAAACCGACATCTGCGCTTATTTATTTAACCGCCACGCCAAGCGAACAATGGCAACGTGAAGTAAAAAGCGGAAAACGAAAAGCGGTGACGATTCCTGCGCGCTATCATCGCCGTCCGCTTCCTGTTCCAACATTTGAATGGTGCGGAAATTGGCAAAAAAAGTGGCGTAATCAACGTTTGCCATCCTGTGTCGTGCAATGGGTAAACGAGCATCTCGAAAGAAACAAACAAGCCTTTTTATTTGTCCCTCACATCGACTTGTTACAACAAGTTGTTCCGTATTTCCAACAATTTCATCCTCATATCGAAGGGGTGCATGCCGAAGATCCGAAACGAAAGGACAAAGTGCTCGCTTTTCGGCGTGGACAAATTCCGCTTCTTGTGACAACAACCATTTTAGAGCGTGGGGTGACTGTGCCAAACATCGATGTAGCTGTATTAGGTGCAGAACAACCGATTTTTACAGAAAGTGCGCTTGTGCAAATCGCAGGACGCGTCGGGCGAAGTGCTCAATATCCGACAGGTGATGTCCGCTTTTTTCATTTTGGAAAAACGAAAGCGATGATCGCCGCTAAGCGCCATATTGCACGCATGAACGATGAAGCACGAAAGCGAGGGTTGATCGACGAATGAAGTGCCTCATTTGTCATGATGAATGGATGCCGGCGATATCGTTTGCGATGCTTTTGACGCTTCGCCAAGCGGATGTTTGTTGCCCGCGTTGCCGAGCCCGTTTTATTCGTCTTGAGGGAAATCGCTGTGAACGATGTAGCCGTTTAAGTGATAGGATGATATGTGAAGATTGTATTGGGTGGGAAAAACGAAAAAGTGCTTTGAAACAAAATGTTTCTGTGTATATGTATAACGACTGGATGAAAGAAGTGATGAATCGTTTTAAATTTCGTGGCGACTATGCGCTCGTTGAAGCGTTTCGTCACGATGTTCGCCACGTGTTTGATGAACATTTTTCTTCGGATATGTTCCTTGTCCCGATTCCACTTAGCCCTTCTCGATTAGCTGAACGAGGGTTTAATCAAGCGGAAGCGATTGCTTCGCTTTTATCGTTGCCGATGATTTTTGCCTTACAACGTATCGATGATGAAAAACAATCGAAAAAAACGAGGCGTGAACGGTTTGTCGGACGCAAGTTTTGTTTGACAGGAGAAGATGTAGCCGGAAAGCGCATCGTCATCGTTGATGATCTTTATACGACAGGGGCAACGGTGCATGAAGCGGCAAAACTGCTGTATGACGCAGGTGCGCGCGAGATTTATTCGTTTACGCTCGTGCGCTCATAGTTGGGAACAAACTCCCATTGAAAACCGCCTCCTATTGGTCGATATAAAGAGTAGGAATATTGGAGAACGGAGATGGGTCGTTATGGAAATTCGCGGATACGGGCATTATCGCTCGACATCATCATCTTCAACGACTGTGACGTTAAAAGCAGGAGATGTGTATGAAGCAGTCGTCAAAGAACAAGTAGGCGAAAAAGAAGCAATTGTACAATTAAGAGGTATCGATATTCGGTTTCGTTTTGAAGGTGATGTACCGTCGTCTGGTCGGGTGAAAGTGCAAGTCACCGGTAGTGATGGAGATGTTGTTGAAGGAAAGATTGTACCGCCTTCTTCCACATCATCATTTGAGACGTTTGAAACACCTGAACTTCGCCAAGCGGTGATGATTGTCGCCCAAAAACAACTGCCGCTCACTCGTGAAACGGTAGAATCGTTACGCACGTTTTTAGCAGAAGGAAAAGGAACGGTTGAACAAAAGTTAGAAACGATTCAAATCGCAGCAACGAAAAAGCTTGATATGACGATAAAGCAGTTACAAGCCGTTCATGAAGCGCTTCACGGCAAGCCGTTCAGCGAGTCGTTACATGATATCGTTCAGGCGATTGATAAACATTTTTCATTTACTCCAATCACAAAACAACGTTCGCAAATGGTTAGTGAGCTACGTGCACAACTGCAACAAGAGAGAAACATCGATCGTGTGCTCGAACTCGCGAAGCAGTTTGCAGAAGAAAACGGACATGATGAAATTGGGAGAGCTGTACGTGAGGCGGCCTTGTTAAAAGAGCGGGGACACGAGACGTTTGCCCGAAGTCGCATCATGCAAGCTGTTGCTGTGGCGGAGACGAATGAAAAAATAGACCATGTACAAACTGAACGAGCGACAACGCAAGAGAAGCAATTGCAAATCGTACGTCAACAAGTTGAACGTGAGCCGATTGTCGCAAAAGCACTTACCATTGCGAAAGGAAGTGAAGTCGTTCGTCAGACGCTCGGTCGAGCGTTACAAGAAGCAGAACAGTTGTATCGCTCAGGTCAACCGCTTAGCGCAAAAGAGCGGTTGCTTGAAGCGTTTGCCTCCGTAGAGAAAAAAGAGAATGTGCCGATACAGCCTGCCTCAAATGCGCAAAAACAAATGGTCGATGAAGCAAAACGAATGGTTCGCAACGCTCGTAATATAGAAGATGCTGTTCGTCAGTTGAAAGAAACGTTGTTGCCGCGCATGGAAGGGAATGAATTACATGAAGCGATTGAACGTGTAGAACAACTAGGAGAAAAGGCGAAAACCGATCTTATTCAAGCATTGCGGGCAGTAGGGGATCAACCGAGTAAGTCAACATTGCCGTTAGAAATAAAAGAAGCACAGCTAAAACAAGTGGCAGAGGTGCGGAAACAAGTCGAAAACGCCCCGAATATGAAAGCGGTAGAGCCACAAGTAAAGGAACTGGCTCGTACGTTACCAGCAGAACAAGCAGAGAAAGTGATTCGAGCATTAAGTCAAGCAAAATTATTTGAAACGGTTGGTCGTGGCGTAGAAGCTCGTCAACCACTTGTGCAAGCATTGCAATCCATTGAACAACAGCTTGAGCCTGAATATATGAATCGTGCAAATATGATTGCTGATCGCCTCGAGCAGCAAACAATGACGTTAACAGAAGCGGTTCGTCAGCTACAAGCAGACGCTATGCTCACGAAACAACCAAATATGCCACAAACGCTTCAGCAAATGGCACAGATGCTAGATAAACAGCGCGAACAGCTTTTCACGGCGATTGCGACAATTGAAAATGAACAACGTGCAACCAATGATGTTCGCGCGCTAATTGCGCAAGCGATAAAAACGATACAAAAAGAGCCAAATGTCAAAGAAGCGTTACAAATGGCGCGTGCGCAACTTGCACAACATATGGAACCGCTGCTTCATGATGCGTTCGCCCGTGCTGACGAACTCGCAAAAAACGGGAGAGAAATGGCTGCAAGACAAACGGTCGTTCGAGCACTTCAACAAATCGAAACGATGTTGCCGACAAATGACGATTCCTCACCTGCTGATGTGGCGTACGAGTCGTTGGCGGCACTCGGTTTACAGTCGAAAGATATGATCGTTCAAACAGTAACGAAACGAATGGCTGAAGCAACGAAACAGTTTCAACAAGCGAAGCGTGATATGATGCGCAATTTAGATGCGATCGATCATCTGACTACTCAATACAAGCAAGCGGCGCGACCGCAAGCCAAACAGCTGTTAGAAACGACGATTAAACAGCTTGACCAAACAATTTTAAAAAGTGATGCGATGTTGTTTACGGATATGACGATGGAGAAAAAATTGCTGCAAGCCAGTTCGCAATTGGCGGAGGCGAAAAAGCTGCTAGATAAAGGACAAATGGCAGAAGCACAAAAAATCGTGAAGCAAGTAAAAAGTACGCTCGAACAAATGCAATTTAAACCGTCAGATGTGAAAGTAAAACATTTTGTTCAAGCGCAGTCGCTGAAACAACAAACACCAGAACAAGCACTGCTGACGCAATGGAACGAAATCGTTCAGCCTGAGCCGTCCGCGCGCCACATGCTACAAACGATTCACCGCCTTGGTTTTATGCACGAAGCCGATATAGCAAATTCACTCGTATTTCATGGCGAAAGCGAACAGTCTGAAGAAACGATGAAAGGACTGCTCATGAAATTAGCACAAACGGGTGGCGAGGGATCGAAACAAGCCGAACAAGCGTTGACGCATATGTCAGGGCAACAATTGTTGAATAAAAACGATCAAGGAAGCGCGATGCAAACGCTCTTTTTCACGATTCCATTGTTGCTGCAAAAGGAAGTGAAAGATGTAAAAGTATACGTCAATGCGCGAAACGACGGAAAACGAGTTGATTGGGAAAACTGCAGCTTATACTTTTTGCTGGAAACAAAAAAACTCGGCGATGTTGGCGTATTATTAAGCGCAAATGAACGGACGATTTCCGTGACGTTTCGCAACGACCGTGAAGATTTTGCGGAGCGCATGCGCCTACTCGTCGAAACGGCTACGAAGCGCCTTGAAGAAATCGGATACCGCGTCGGAAATGTACAATTTACAACGTTTGCAAAACATGAAGAAAAGTCAAACGAGCCAAAACGAGCGACATGGACGGAGAAAGGATATGATTTTACAATATGATGTACTTTAACCAAAAACGAAAACGAGAAATAAACGGTCCATCGGCGGCGGTCATTCGTTACGAAGAAGGGGATAAAGCGCCGACCGTCGTCGCCCACGGGCGCGGTTACGTCGCTGAAAAAATTATCGAACTCGCGAAACAAAACGGAGTACCGATCGAACAAGATGCCGCGCTCGTCCAACATTTGCTTGACCTCGACCTCGGTGATACGATTCCGCCACAATTGTATGCCGTTATCGCAGAAATTTTAATTTTAATTGAAAAAATGGAACGAAACTATTAAACAATAAAAAATCGTGACGATAAATAAAATAGGTGAACGATGAAAGGGAGAGTGAGCGCGTGGAGTTTTTAACAGAAGAAGTGGTGTATAAAAAAACGCCACAACAATTAACAGCGCTACTTTATGAAGGATTAATGGAAAGTGTAGAAGAAGCGATCGCAAGCACAAAAAAAGGCGACTATATTCATGTCAACAAACGACTACAAAAAGCAAATGATATTTTACGTCGCCTTGGCGTTGGTTTGAAGTATGATGCGGGCATTATCGCCCACCAATTAGACGCGCTATATAACTATATGGCGGAGCGTCTTATCGACGCAAATATGAAAAAAGATGTAGCGATGATGGAAGAAGTGCTCACGATCGCAAAAGAAATCGCGACCGCATGGAATGAAGCGTTGAAAAAACAACCGACAACAAACGTCGCAGCGAAAAAAGCAGCGGCATATGAGCAATTTATTAAGACGGAGTAAGGGAGAGAAAAAAGATGAGAATTAACCATAACATTCAAGCATTGAACGCTTATCGTAACTTGGCAGTGAACCAATCAAACACAGCGAAAAACTTAGAAAAACTTTCTTCTGGCTTGCGCATTAACCGCGCCGCAGACGACGCCGCAGGTTTGGCGATTTCCGAAAAAATGCGCTCGCAAATTCGCGGTTTAGAAGTCGCAGAACGTAATGCGTTAGATGCCATTTCGTTAATTCAGACAGCGGAGGGGGCGCTAAGCTCTGTTCATAGCATGCTCCAACGCATGCGTGAGTTAGCGGTGCAAGCGTCTAACGACACAAATACTGCTGAAGATCGTGCAGCATTAGACCAAGAAATTCAACAGTTGAAAACAGAGATTACACGTGTAGCGACATCAACCGATTTTAACAAAACAGCGTTGCTGGATGGAACTTTTGGAACAAAAGTCGATCAAGATTCATCGAAAACGACTGCTTTATCGGTAACAGGGGTGGCTAATATCACAACTGGCGGTGGTTTGAAAGCAGGAACTTATACAATATCTTGGAATGGTACAGATAACGTTTATGAGTTAACAGATAGTAGCAGTACAGTAATCGGTAAAGCGACTGATTTGGCTACGGACGGTGCAGGTTCCATTACTTTTAAAGGCTGGGATAGCACGAACAGCAAATACACAGGGGTTTCATTAATTACGGTTACTACAAATGGCGCATATACGTTGAATAGTTTAACTGGCAATGTTGAAATCACCGGAACAGAAAGTAACTTCCAAATCGGAGCGAATGAAGGACAAGTAGTTGGACTAAGCATAAGTGATATGACTACAACTGGCTTGGGGATTGATAGCGTAACTGTAACGGATCATGCTTCTGCACAATCTGCAATTTCGGTTATTGACGAAGCGATTCGTAAAGTATCTGAAGAGCGTGGTAAACTTGGTGCCTACCAAAACCGCCTCGAGCACACGATCAACAACTTAAAAACAGCGCATGAAAACTTAACATCGTCCGAATCCCGCATTCGCGATACAGATATGGCGATGGAGATGACGAACTTTACGAAAAACAACATTTTAAACCAAGCGGCACAGGCGATGCTCGCGCAATCGAATCAGTTGCCGCAAGGAATTTTACAATTGTTAAAAAGCTAATGGGTAAAAAGGGTAGGTCGATGCGACCTCGCCCTTTTTTTGTAACTGTGGCATAATAAAAATAAAAAGGTGTGAACGTTGATGGAAGTGCAAAAAGTGTCGCGGGCGTCGTTGAACCGTGTGGCGAAAAAAGAGGATGCACCGATGGAATCGGTGTCGTTTACGGAAGTGATGCATAAGAAAAAAAGCGATGTGTTATTTGAACGTTTTCAAACGATGGCGCAACAAATTGAAGCGCAAGGGAAAAAATTAGCTGAGTCGCAAACGGTGGAAGATTTAAAACAATATAAAAAATTAGTGAAACAATTTTTAGACGATGCGGTGAAAAATAGTTTGCAGCTTGAAGAACAGCGCGGATTTAGCCGAGGGGGACGGTCGAAAATTTATAAGCTTGTAAAAGAAGTCGATCAAAAGTTAGTGGAGCTCACAAACGCCGTACTAGAAAAAGAAAAAAAAGGGCTCGATTTGCTTGGACTTGTCGGTGAAATTCAAGGATTAATTATTAATATTTACACGTAAGGGGGAGCAACATGTTAGATAACTGCCCAAAATGCGGGAGTTTGTTTGTGCGGACGCAATTTCGTGATGTGTGCGAGGCATGCTATAAAGAGGAAGAGAAATTGTTTGAAAAAGTGTATGCATTTATTCGAAAACGAGAAAATCGCACGGCAACAATGCCTCAAGTCGTTGATGCGACGGGGGTAGAAGAAGCGTTAATCATTAAATGGATTAAAAAAGGACGGTTGCAGCTCGTTCATTTTCCAAACCTCGGCTATCCGTGCGAAAAATGTGGGGCAACGATTCGTGAAGGACGTTTATGTGCTAAGTGTATCGGCGGCATTCAAAAAGAGATGACAAAAATTCAACAAGAGGAAGAACGACAAAAACAAGCGAAACATCAGACGACATATTTTACCGAGCGACGCAAAGAGAACTAAACATTTTTTTCTTTTTGCCGATAATAAATATAAGAAAACAAGGCGGGAAAAAAGTGAGGTGGGAATATGAAAATTAATCGCATTCAGCCGATGAACGTTAACCCATATGAGCGGACGTCACGTGTCGAAAAGCCAACGAAGGCGATGAAAAAGATGGATCAAGTTGAAATTTCTAGCGCAGCGAAAGAACTGCAAGAAGCTGCGAAATTTTCTTCGGAACGGTTAGAAAAAGTGGAACGGCTAAAATCAGAAGTTGAAGCAGGTACGTATACAATCGATGCACGAGCGATTGCAGAAAGCGTATTGCGCTATTATAAACGATAACGGAGCGAGTAAATATGATCGATGTGATGCAAAAGTTGCTGACGTTTCATCGTGGGTTATTGCAACTAGCAGAACAAAAAACAGAAGCGATTAAAAAAGGCGATGTCGGTACGTTACAGCAAATGATGATGAAGGAACAAAAATATGTGATGGCCATTCGCCAGCTAGAAAGCGAACGAATGAGCCTTCTGTCGCATTTACCCGAGAAAGAACGAACGGTGAGCCGATATGCTGAACAGGTGGAAGAAAGAGAACGAATGAAGCTTCTTCAACTAGCCAATGAACTAAGCGACACGATTGTACGATTAAAAGAGCAAAACGAACTGAATATGCAACTATTGCAACAATCGCTCCAATTTATTCATTTTACATTAGATTTGATGATACCGAACGAGCAAGATGTGACGTATGACCCGAAGCGAACGGGTGAATTGCCGCCACGGTCGTCATTTGAAGCAAAAACGTAAGGGGGTTTTTTTGTGCTTTCGACATTTCACGGATTAGAAACGGTGCGGCGTGGGATGACTGCCCAACAACAAGCATTATACGTCACCGGTCATAATATCGCGAACGCCAATACGCCAGGTTATTCGCGCCAGCGCGTCAACTTTGAACAAACGCCACCGTATCCGTTTGCCTCGAAAAATCGCCCCGTCATGCCTGGACAAATGGGAACAGGTGTGGAAGGTGGTACGGTGCAACGGATGCGGGAAGAATTTTTAGATGTGCAATATCGCGGCGAAAATATGAAATACGGCTATTGGCATACGCGCGCCGAAGCATTGTATAAAATGGAAGAGATTATGAATGAGCCATCGGATGAAGGATTGGCAAAAACGCTTGATCGCTTTTGGCAATCACTGCAAGATTTAGCGGTAAACCCGTCAAACCCTGGCGCACGTTCGGTCGTTCGTCAGCGCGGCATGGCAGTCGCAGAGACGTTTCATTATTTATCAAGTTCACTTAAGTCGATTCGCGATGATTTAAAAAATGAGTTAGACGTCACAGTAAAAGCGGTAAACTCGTTAGCTCGTCAGCTTAATGATATAAACAAACAAATTAGCGAAGTCGAAGTGCACGGCTATTTGCCGAACGATTTATATGATGAGCGCAATCGGCTGTTAGATGAGTTGTCGCAATATGTGAACGTGAAAGTTACCCCTGTGTCAAGCGGTGGCAGCTCCTTAAAAATTGCGGAAGGACGTTTTACGGTCGAGTTAGTGGATCGTACAGGAAGCACGGTGATTGGGACGCTTGTTGATGGGCGACTAGGACAAGTAAATGAGCTTCAACTAAGCTATCAAGACAATGTGACAAAAACAGGGCCAATTGTTGGCTTTTCACTTGGAAATACACCGTTTTCAACGTTTGAACACTTAAAAGAAAATGGGAAAGTAGGATCGCTTCTTTATTCATACGGATATAGTGAAGATGGGGGTACAACGACGAAAGGGCTATATCCTGAAATGTTAAGCAATTTAAACGCCATGGCAAAAGCGTTTGCGGATGAGTTTAATACCGTTCATTCAAGTGGATGGAGTGTAACGGAGATAAAAAATAATGCTACTGCACCGAGTGCGAAGCCGTTTTTCACTTACGATTCAAATGATCCAGCTGGAACGTTAGATGTCGCACAAATTATTAAAGATTCGCTTGACAACATTGCCGCGTCAGCAACAGGTCAAATCGGTGACGGAAGTAATGCCCAAGCGCTCGCTGAAGTAAAAAACGGAACGATGAATATTGCAGGAAACACAACAACGATTCAAAACTTTTACGAAAGTGTAATTGGACAAATGGCGGTCAACGCGCAAGAAGCGAAACGGTTATCTGAAAATAGCGAAGTGCTTCGCCAATCGGTTGACGAACGCCGCCAGTCGGTCAGCTCCGTATCGCTTGATGAAGAAATGATGAACATGATGAAATTTCAACATGCTTATAACGCCTCTGCGCGTATGATTACAATGATCGATCAAATGTTAGATAAAATTATTAACAATATGGGCATCGTTGGAAGGTAGGTGAATAATGAATGCGCGTCACACAAATGATGCTTGCGAACAATACGCTTCGCAATGTAAGCAAAAGCTATGACAAACTTGGTACGTATCAACAACAACTAGCGACGGGGAAAAAAATTCATCGCCCGTCTGAAGATCCGGTCGTGGCGATGAAAGGAATGCATTATCGTACAAGTTTAACGGAAATCGAGCAATTCCAGCGCAATTTGTCGGAGGCGTATACGTGGATGGAAAACTCGGAATCGGCGCTGAACCATACGACAAACGTCTTGCAGCGTGCCCGTGAACTTGTCGTGCAAGCGAAAAACGGCACGCTCGGTCAAGAAGATCGCCAAGCGATTGCGCGCGAAATTGAACAGTTGAAAAAAGATTTAGTGCAAGTCGCTAACACAAAAGTGGCAGGCAAATATGTTTTCAATGGGACAAACATTGAACAAGCACCTGTGGCGGACGGGACACCACCAACCGTTACTAACAACAACGATGATTTTATGGTCGAGGTAGCCAAAGGAGTTAAACTAAAAATTAACGTTACGCCAAACAATGTATTTAATCAAGGGTTGTTCGATACGTTGCAGCAAATTGAAAACGAACTAGCCAATCCGACAAACAATTTAGATAATTTACTTTCCCAATTAGACACACATATAAACGACGTACTCGCCGAACGTGCAGAACTCGGTGCGCGCGTCAATCGTTTGGAGCTCGTGGAACAGCGTTTGTCGGAACAACAACTGATCGCTAAACGAATGATTTCTGATAACGAAGATGCGGACATTGAAAAAATTATTACAGAATTAAAGTCGCAAGAAAGTGTGCATCGTGCAGCACTCTCTGTCGGAGCACGCATCATTCAACCGACGCTCGTTGACTTTTTACGTTAAGGGGATGAGATAAGATGAAAATCCCGCAACTGACGATGCAAGCGACGTTCCCGCAACTATCCATTACAGTTGAGCGTGGATATATGCATATGCGTCAACAACAAGCCGAGATGTCGATTGAACAACCGAAACCACAGCTTGAGATGAAAACAACGCCACCGCGCCTCACGATTGATCAAACGGAAGCTCGTGCGGATGTCGACTTGAAGCACATTTTTCGTCGCATTGAAGAGGCGGCGCAAGAAGGGTATGCGAGCTGGCTGTCGTATTTAGAAACAACAGCGATACAAGGTGATGAACTCATGCGGATCGAACAAGGTGGTGATGTGCTTGCGATGCAAGCGCAGGCGAATAGCGAGCGCCCACCTCTTGATTATAACGTCGGTCTTGTGCCGCGCCCGTTTAGGGTGAAAGTCGGTTTTGAGCCAGGACATATCAATATGAACTGGCAAACATCAAATGCTCGTATCCATATTGAGCCACGCCCTGTGCAAATCGATTACAAACCAAATGTTGTGCATATTGACTTAGCGCGTCACAACAACTTGCGCATTGACGTGACCGTATAAATGAGGGATGAACATGAATATTGAAACGAAATATCACGGAACGGTTCAGCTTTCTCAGTTGGCGCTCGTTTCATTTGAAAACGGACTACCGGGCTTTGAACATGAAAAACAATTTGCGTTGCTTCCGATTCACGATTCACCATTTACAATTTTACAATCAATACAAAATAAAGACGTGGCGTTTGTCATGATTGAGCCGTTTTCGTACTTCCCAACGTACGAAATTGAATTGGACGATACGACGTGTGACCAATTGAAAATACAAAAAGAAAACGATGTAGCGCTATACGTCATTTTAACGGTCGCAGAGCCGTTTACAAATACGACAGCGAACTTACAAGCGCCTGTCGTCATTAACGTTCATGAACGAATTGGTAAGCAAGTTATTTTAACAAATACACCGTATAAAACGAAACATCGACTTTTTCCAGAAACGGTTGAGGCGAAATAAGGAGGCGAGGACATGCTTGTATTAACACGCAAATTAAAAGAAGCGATTCAAATCGGCGATGACATCGAAGTCGTCGTTCTTGCCATCGATGGCGACCAAGTCAAGCTCGGTATTCGCGCGCCGAAACATATCGATGTGCATCGAAAAGAAATATATCTCGCCATCCAAGCAGAAAATAACGCTGCCTCTCTTGCCTCTATAACTTCGCTTCAACAGTTATCTGATCAATTAAAGAAAGGAGGGGAGTATGATGAGCGTTAGCATCGGCGGTGTTCAAATCCCCGGCGTCATTGCGCGCATTGTTCAAGACAATAAAGCGATCGCCGAACAAGCGTTAAATGAAATCGTAAACAAACATAAAGACGATCCAGCGCGCATCGTCAAAGAAATTCAACAACCATCTCCGTTTTCACAATTTCTTGACATTAAAGTATAAAATTTTTTTCGCAACCTATTAAACTTTGAAAAAACGAGCCGATAATAAATGTGAGAGCAAGAAAGAAGGGCGGCCGACTTCAATCTTGCCAACCAAAAACCACACGGACGTGGGAAAAATAAATTCAAGGAGGAAAAAACAATGAGAATTAACCACAACATTGCGGCATTAAATACGTATCGTCAATTAACGAATGCTAGTAATGCACAAGGCAAGTCTATGGAGAAATTATCTTCTGGTCTTCGTATTAATCGTGCAGGCGACGACGCAGCAGGTCTTGCGATTTCTGAAAAAATGCGTGGACAAATTCGTGGATTAGAGCAAGCATCTCGCAACGCGCAAGATGGCATTTCGTTAATTCAAACAGCTGAAGGTGCATTGAATGAGACACATGCGATTCTCCAACGTATGCGTGAATTAGCAGTTCAGGCTGCGAACGATACGTATACGACTGCAGATCGTCAGAAGATTCGTGATGAAGTTGTTCAACTTTACAAGGAAGTAAACCGTATTGCAAGTCAAACTGAGTTTAATACGAAGTCATTGATTAGATCTGGTATTACAGTTAAATTTCATGTTGGTGCAAACAGTAGCCAGACGATCACATTATCTATCAACAAAATGGTTGCTTCAACTTTACTTGGAGGAAATACTTCTATCATCAAAGTCTCTTCGCAAACAGGATCTGAAGATTTTATCAAAGCAGTTAACAGTGCCATTAACACCGTGTCTAAAGAGCGTGCAAATCTTGGGGCGTACCAGAACCGTTTAGAGTATACGATTAACAACCTAGGCACTTCGGCAGAGAACTTAACAGCAGCTGAGTCACGTATTCGTGATGTAGATATGGCAAAAGAAATGATGAATCAAACGAAGAATTCTATCCTTGCTCAAGCAGCACAAGCGATGTTGGCACAAGCCAACCAACAACCGCAAGGAGTACTTCAGCTATTACGATAAAAAATCTAATGAAAAGCCGACCAACAAGGTCGGTTTTTCATTACTAAATACGAGAATATCACTTCTCTATTATGGGAATAATTTTGAATGGAAGGAGGAGAAAAATTGAAAGGTACGTTAGATGAATTACACGAAATAACAAATAAGCTGTATAGAATCGAAACTCATCAAGCTATGCAAAAATGGAAGAGCGCTTTTGAAAAAATTTATATACATATGGAAGAGTACGATAGAGATATAAATAAAAGTGATGTTTTGGAAATTATCCGATTAATTGTTTTTGCTATGGAAAATAAGGATTATATTTTAATGGCTGACTTAATTCGTTATGAGCTTATTCCGTTGTTGAGTAATTAATAGAAAGAGAGGTGAATGAATATGCATCTGCAATCTAACTTGAAATACTTAAGCCGGTACAACACTACACTCAAGTATGACCTTAATAATGTTGATACAGGTGAAGTTGAGCTTTTAAAGGTAAATAACAATTTTGTTTTCAAGCTTCAAGATGAAGAAGGGAAAGAATTTTATTCTGGTAGTATTTACGACCCAGAATATGAAGCGAATGTATTTTTGGATGGAGTCAATTTTGATAATACAGGATATGTTTTATTAGGGATTAATTCTAACGTAACCCTGACAAAAATCTTAGAGAGAAAAACGGATAATGCTTGGGTGTTTGTCATCGAAAAAGACTTAAGAATTATAAAAAAATTCTTGGAGGAAACAAATTTACGCCCCTATTTAGAAAATAAGCCCGAAAGACTTATTTTCTTCTATGGAGAAGAGGAACAGGTAAAGAATCTTTTGTCGATTTACTTACAATCTCTCGTAGGCTTTTATTTCTTGCAAACAGAAATACTTAGAACATTCCCTACTTACCGTGTCTCCCCTCAATATTACCAAAATGTTTTTGAACATTTTAGCGATATATTGAAAAACCATGTATTCAACATCGGGAATGATCTTAATGATACTTTACTTGGAATTAAAAATGAATTAAAAAATTTGAAACATGTGCTAACAAGACCGTGCTTAAAAGCTTTGAAGGATAAATATAAAGGAAAGCCGATTATATGTGTATCAACAGGCCCCTCTCTGGATAAGCAACTGCCACTACTTAAACAAGTGAAAGGAAAGGCGGTTATTATATGTGCTGAATCGGCTATGCGAGTTTTGTTAAAAAATGGAATTTCACCTGATGTTGTGTGTATCTTAGAGCGCATTGAGAACTCATTTAAGTTAAGCGTAGAAGGTGTGCAAATTCCACAGGAGACAGTGTTGGCTGGATTGACGGTGATTGATCCGCGGATTTTTGACTATTGGCCAAAATATTTTATCCCTATATTCAAAAATAACCTTGCTAATAGTCGCTTCATTAATGATGCATTCGATAATTTAGGGGAATTATACTGTGGTAACTCTGTTGCGCATATGTGTTATATGCTTGCGAACTATATAGGTGGAGATCCGATTATTATCATTGGCCAAGATTTGGCTTATAGTGATGATGGCACAACGCATAGTAAAGACTCATTTTATAATTTTGAGAACGATCAAGGGATTGACGATAACATTAGAACAAAGATTCAAGAAAGCTTGTTGAGTGAAGGGATGCATAACAAAACTGTTTATCTAGATGGTTATTATGGAGGAAAGGTTCGTTCACGTTTGTTGTGGCAGCAATTTCTTATTTGGTATGAACATCATGTTTCAAGTTCACGAGCTCGAACAATCAATGCGACAGAAGGCGGTGTGCATATCAAAGGTACAGAGAGAATGCCATTTAAAGAAGCAATAGAGAACTTCTGCACTGAACCCATTACCCCTATCACCCATTTGTTAGAACATATCGATATGCCAAAGAATTATGCACGAGAAAAGTTGGGAAATTTACGTGAGAAGTACGAGCAATTAAAAGAAGTTCTTCAACAAATTCGGGATTATGCTGAAGAAAATAAAGAATACACATATCAACTGTTACAGGAATTGAGACCCGACTCAAGAAACATGTTTCTATTGGAAATGAAATTAAGTAGGGCTCTATCCCATAATGAAAATGTGGTTAAAATGATTTTGGGAAATGAATTGATTAGTTTTTATTTGAGACCCCTTGTTGCCTATATGCATGTAAGAATTAATCCGATTTCACGTATCAATTCTATCGAGCGTGCCAGAGAGATACTGTCTACTCAAGGATGGTTTATGGAGAATGTTGTGTATGGAATAGATGAGTTTAGATCGTTATATGAACGCGAATTAGAAGAGATTTGGAATATCGTTGTAACTGAGCGAATGGAGGATTAAAATGAAATTTCAAGATTTAATTTTCGAAACAAAGCAAAGTTGTGAAGAGTATTTACCTAAGTTAATCCAAGCTTGTGATATTATATCTGAAAAAATACAATGTAATGACGTAGAGTGGTTTAACGACTACCAGTTATTTTTGGAGGGGTTATCTTGGTTTGTCAGCGCAGTAGAGGGGATTAGAAAGATTTCGGAAATCGAATTGGAAGAAATTGATATGAAAAAAATTAACGCATTGCTCAGGGAAATGGAAAAAACTCTATTTAACAAAGACTATGTGATGTTGGCGGACTTATTAGGATATGAATTAAAAGAGATGTTGAGTAATTATTTAGAAATTATCAAGAGGGATATTAGCTTATGAATTATGAGCGATTAAATTGGGACGCGATTCGATCAAGAACAGATATTTATATAGACGCTCTTTTTCGTGATACGGAGGAACAATTTGAGTTTTTCAGAGCTAAAACAGGGCACTTAACATGTCTTTGCAAAAAAAGTAGTGACGAGGAGCTTTTGATTCATAGTAAATATAATCCAGTTACAGAAGCTGCCCGTATGATACAGGCACAATTAAGAGGGTATGACCTTCTTGATAAGGTGATTTTATACGGGTTTGGTTGTGGGCACCATATTCGGGAATTGCGAAGAATTATTGGTCATGATGTAGAAATTGAAGTATGGGAGACGAACGTAGCATTTTTTTATGAGGTATTAAAACATGATGACTTCACGGATATTTTTAAAGATAGAAGGTTAAAACTAAAAATAACTCAACAGACCAATTTATTTGTTTTGGGCTCTTTGGATCTGAATGTTGACGAGGTGGCCGTTTTTATTCATCAACCTTCATTACGGTTAGTGCCCAAATCTTTATATTCATTTCGACTGGTAATGGAAAAGTTCTTAATGAGAATGACGACAACTAACAATTTTTCTAGTGTGATGAAAGAAAATTTTTTGTCGAACGTTTCGCTAAGACATCCAAGCATTACACCATTTGTACAACAATTCGAGAGAATCCCAATTATCATGGTTTCGGCTGGACCATCTTTAGAGAAGAATGTTCATCTATTAAATAGTGCTAAAAAACATTCTTTCGTTTGCTGTGTCGGTACAGCATTAAAGCCGTTGCTTAATCAAGGGGTTTATCCTGACTTTTTTATGATGATTGATCCGAAAGATTCAGTACTTGAACAAATAGCGGATGTGTGTGATCTCGATATCCCGTTGTTCTACTTATCCACTGTAAATAAAAACGTACCTTGTGAATATAAAGGACCGAAATTTATTGTTTATCAAGAGGGGTATCCGTTAGCTGAAGAATATGCGATTAGAGAGGGAGTTCCTGCGATCCGTAGCGGGGGGTCTGTTGCTACTTCTTTGTTTGACTTGTTGTTGAGGTTTGGCTTTCATCCCATTTGTTTAGTCGGTCAAGATCTTGCTTACACAAATCGAAAAACTCATGTAACTGGGGCCCATAATTTTAGATATATCGATGGCTTCAACAATGATATCATTTATACGTTAAGCTTTGATCAGTCGGGTAAAGTACCGACATCAAGGCAGTTACTTCTATACCGGGATTGGTTTGTAAATATTGCACGTTTAGAGAGACGATCGTTATATAATGCTACGGAGGGAGGAGTATATATTGATGGGTTCGAGCATATTACTCTGGCCGAATTTATAGACAAAAACAAGAAATTTGATATTTCAGTTGTACGTGAAACCTTCAAAAAATCAACAAAACTATTAGCTAGATTCGGCTTTAATTGTTAATGTGACCAATTTTATAAAAAATTATACTTAGATGTACATGAGTGTGTATTTAGTCAGTTGGACATACTCCTTAGATAGATTTTCTTTTTTCATAATCGTTGTTGAAAATATTTATCAAACAGGATAAAAGTTTCTCTTGTTTTCCATAAGATAATGGAGGGTTTGTTTATGTATTTATGTGGTAAAACAATTTTGGTGACAGGCGGTACTGGATCGTTTGGTAAAAAGTTTGTAAAAAAAGTTCTCGAATACGATATAAAAAAGGTAATTATCTTTAGTCGGGATGAGTTAAAGCAGTTCGAAATGGCACAGGAATTCAAGGATCCTAGGATAAGATTTTTCATTGGTGATGTACGTGATAAGGATCGTTTGTATCGTGCTTTTGATGGGGTGGACATTGTTGTTCATGCTGCCGCCATGAAGCAAGTGCCAGCTTGTGAATATAATCCTTTTGAGGCCATTAAAACGAACATTCACGGTGCCCAAAATGTAATTGAGGCTGCTATTGATAGAGAAGTAAAACGGGTTATTGCGTTAAGCACGGATAAGGCTTGTAGCCCAGTCAATTTGTATGGTGCTACAAAACTTGCTTCCGACAAGCTGTTTATTGCAGCGAATTCGTATGTGGGAGAAAAGGAAACAAGGTTTTCGGTCGTTCGTTACGGGAATGTGGTAGGTAGTCGAGGAAGTGTCGTTCCATTTTTTAAGAAAATCAGATCTACCGGTAAATTACCGATTACGGATGAAAGGATGACGCGTTTCTGGATCACGCTTGATCAAGGTGTCCAGTTCGTTCTAGATAGTTTGCAACGTATGAGAGGCGGCGAAATTTTTGTCCCGAAAATCCCGAGTATGAAAGTGGTGGATCTAGCTAAAGCGATCGCTCCTGAGTGTGAAATTGAAATTGTAGGGATTCGTCCGGGGGAAAAGCTGCATGAGGCTATGATTACAGAAGATGATGCAAGGCATACTGTGGAATTTGATACATACTACGTTATTCAGCCGGAATTTCCTTGGTGGAATACAGATCTTGTTGGATTCGGGAAAAGTCTCCCGGAAGGTTTTAAATACACGAGTGATACAAATAAAGAGTGGTTAACAGTAGAACAGTTGCGCACACTAGTAGAGGAAATATAATGTGTTTGGGAGGATTGCATGGGGAAGACGCTTTGGGAACCGCTTCGTCCATCATATTTACCTTATGGAAAACAATGGATTGATGATGGTGATATTGAAGCAGTTGTAGAAGTATTAAAAGGAGATTATTTAACAACCGGTCCGTATATTCCAAAATTTGAACAAGCTGTTGCGCAATATGTTGGTGCTAAATATGCCGTCGCTTTTTCCAATGGTACGGCGGCACTTCATGGTGCTTGTTTTGCGGCGGGGATTGATCAAGGAGATGAAGTGATCACAACACCGATGACCTTTGCAGCAAGTGCGAATTGTGTACTTTATCAAGGTGGAATACCTGTTTTTGTGGATATTGATGAGAAAACGTACAATATTGATCCGAATAAAATTGAAGAAAAGATTACGGATAAAACAAAGGCTATTATCCCTGTTGATTTTACAGGTCAGCCGGTGGAATTAGATCGCATTTTAGAAATCGCCAGAAAGTATAATCTTGTCGTTATTGAAGACGCGGCTCATGCGTTAGGAGCGACATATAAGGGTAGAAAAATCGGCTCTATTAGTGATATGACGATGTTCAGCTTTCACCCAGTAAAACATATTACATCGGGTGAGGGCGGCATTATTACAACGAATAATGAAGAGTATTATGAAAAATTGTTGCAATTCCGTTCTCATGGAATTACACGTGAGAAAGATAAGCTAAATGAATATCATGGTCCTTGGTATTATGAAATGCAGTTTCTTGGTTACAATTATCGAATGACCGATATTCAAGCGGCGCTAGGTACAAGCCAGCTGAAGAAGGTTGATCAGTTTATTGAACTTCGTCGAAAATATGTTGCCATGTATAATGAAGCATTCAAAGATATAGATGAAATTATAACTCCATTTGAACATGAAGACGGACAATCAAGCTGGCATTTATATATTATTCGATTAAAGTTAAATAAATTAAAAGCGTCAAGACTAGAAATTTTTGAAGCATTGCAACAACAAAATATTGGTGTTAATGTTCACTATATTCCCGTTCATTTCCATCCTTATTATCGACAGCTGGGTTACAAAAAAGGAACTTGTCCGAACGCTGAAAAATTGTATGAGGAAATGATTACGTTGCCTCTATTTCCTGCGATGAGTGAAGAAGATGTTCATGATGTAATCAAAGCAGCGAAGAGAACGATTGATTATTATAAGAAGTAAGAAGGTGAAACAGTGAAAGTTGCTGCAATTATTCAAGCGCGGATGGGTTCAACAAGACTTCCGGGGAAAGTGTTGAAAAAAGTACTTGGTAAAACACTACTTGAATATCAAATGGAAAGGGTAAAAAAAGCAAAAACGATTGATGAAATGATTATCGCCACAACGACGAAAGAAAGTGACGATCCAATCGTTCAACTTTGCCAGCAACTTTCGATTCCTTACTATCGTGGTTCGGAAGAGGATGTGTTGTCGCGCTATTACGAAACAGCAACAAAATTTGGTGTAGATGTAGTCGTTCGTTTAACATCTGACTGTCCAATCGTTGATCCAAATGTTATTGATAAAGTGGTTGAACATTATTTAGAAAACAAGGATCAATATGATTATGTTTCAAATACATTGGCTCGTACATATCCACGGGGCATGGATACAGAAGTAATGTCGTATGAAGTGTTAAAAAGAGCTCATAAAGATGCAAAAGAGCTGGTATATCGGGAACATGTAACTGCCTATATATATCATCATCCTGATCAATTTAGACTTTGTAATGTTTCAAATGAAAAGGATGAAAGTAAGCATCGTTGGACAGTAGATACAGAGGAAGATTTTCTATTAATTAAAAACATATTAGAAATATTGTATCCAATAAATCCATTGTTTACGTTAAAAGATGTTATTCAAGTTTTGCAAGACAAACCTGAATGGGTAGAAATTAATGCTCATATCGAACAAAAGAAACTATAGGTTGTGTTTTCAAAATGAATGTTTTATTTAGAGTTGACTCATCGGCAACGATTGGAACTGGTCACGTGATGAGATGTCTAACACTAGCAAAACAACTAAAACAAAAGAATGCTAATATTTCTTTTATATGCAGGGATCTTGAAGGGAATTTAATTAACTTTATTAAAGATCATGGTTTTGCTGTTTATGTTCTGCCGAAAATTAGGATGAATGGGGCAGACAATAATAATACTTTTAAATGGTATAAAGAAAACTGGCAACAAGATGTGCGTGAAACTCTAAACATAGTAGAAGCACAAATTCGTTCAATAGATTTTTTCATTATCGATCACTATGGTTTAGATGAAAAATGGGAGTCTAAGCTTAAGCCTTTTACAAAGAAGTTAATGGTGATTGATGATTTGGCAAATCGGAAGCATGTTTGTGATTTTCTTCTTGATCAAAACTTGTATTTAAATTATCAAGAAAGGTATAAAAATTTAGTTCCTCCTGAATGTAAGCAACTATTAGGACCAAATTATGTGTTGTTAAGGGAAGAATTTATCGAAGCTTCTCGCCAGAAACGCATTCGTAATGGAGAAATTCATAACATCCTTGTTTTTTTTGGAGGAACGGACCCTACCAATGAAACAGTCAAGGTGTTAGATGCTTTAGCATTATTGGACAATAATATAAAAGTAAATGTTGTTGTGGGTTCATCTAATAAAAGAAAAGACGAGATTCAAGAATATTGTGATCGATACTCCAACTTCTTTTTTCATTGCCAAGTGTCAAATATGGCAGAATTGATGAATGAAGCTGATTTAGCAATTGGAGCTGGTGGGACGACAACATGGGAAAGATGTTATTTAGGACTCCCATCCATTACAATTATTGTAGCGGATAATCAAATAGAGTTAACCGATGCCGTTAGCCAATTTGGCGCGACCATTAATCTTGGATTTAGTCATGAAGTCACATCTGATCAAATATTTGAGGTTGTAAAGGATTTAATCAAGCATCCTAAAAAAGTTCAATTACTATCTGAACGTGCTTCTAAACTTGTCAATCACAAAGTTGTAAATACTTATCCAGTTGTTAAGGCAATCATGGAGGAACTAAAATGAACTTATTAGAACGTGCAAGACTGGAAGATATGAATTCTTCACATTTAGAAATGGTTTTAAATTGGAGAAATCAGGAGCATATTCGATCGGTAATGTTCCATGATCAAATTATTTCACTAGAAGAACACAGGAAATGGTTTGACAGAGTGAAAGAAGATCAGCGAACCATTGTAAAGATATTTTATCTCGACAACGTTCCGTTAGGGGTTGTGAATTTTACTAATATAGATTTTAAAAATGGCAAATGTTCTTGGGGATTTTATGTTGGTGATCAAAATGCGCCAAAAGGTTCAGGAACTTTAATGGGATACTTAGCCTTGAATTTTATATTTGAAGGGTTAAACATCCGTAAATTATGTGCAGAGATAATCGGTTTCAATGAAAGAAGCATTCATTATCATCAGCGGTTAGGTTTTAGAACAGAAGGTGTTTTGAGAGAGCACGTCCTTAAAAATAACCAATATGTAGATGTGATATTGATGTCTTTATTTAATAAAGAATGGAAAGAACAAAAAAGTAAAATACGACATATGATAGAAGGAATGAGAGTATGAACGAAATTATTGTTGAAGGAAGAAAGATCGGACCAAATCATAGACCATTTATTATTGCAGAAATGTCTGGAAACCATAATCAATCCTTAGAACGTGCTTTAGCGATTGTTGAGGCAGCTGCCAAGGCTGGAGCACATGCGTTAAAGATTCAAACATATACAGCGGATACAATGACATTAAATTTAGAAAACCCTGAATTTAAAATTGAAGATAGCGATAGTTTATGGAAGGGGAATACGTTATATCAGCTATACCAACAAGCCTATACCCCGTGGGAATGGCACAAACCGATTTTTGATCGCGCCCGGGAATTAGGCATGATTCCTTTTAGCACTCCTTTCGATGAAACAGCAGTAGACTTTTTAGAAGAATTAGATGTACCAATGTATAAGATTGCATCTTTTGAAAGCACCGATATTCCACTCATTAAAAAAGTTGCTTCAACAGGGAAGCCGATGATTATTTCAACGGGAATGGCAACAGTAGCCGAATTGGACGAAACGGTTCGCGCAGCGAGAGAAGCAGGTTGTAAGGATCTAGTTCTTTTAAAATGTACAAGCACCTATCCAGCCTCTCCTGAAAATACAAATATATTAACCATTCCACATATGAGAGAATTGTTTAACTGTCAAGTCGGTTTATCCGATCACACGATGGGAGTAGGGGTTGCAGTTGCCAGTGTTGCGTTAGGAGCAACAGTCATTGAAAAGCATTTCACATTATCAAGAGCAGATGGTGGGGTAGATTCTGCGTTTTCAATGGAACCTGATGAAATGAAAGCATTAGTAATTGAAACAGAAAGGGCATGGCAGGCATTAGGGGAAGTGAAATATGGACCAACTGAGAAAGAAAAGTCATCGTTGAAATTTAGAAGATCGGTTTATGTTGCAAAAGATATTAAAGCTGGAGAAAAGTTTACTAAAGAAAATATTCGAGTGATTCGACCGGGATATGGTTTAGAGCCAAAGTATTTTGAAAAAATTATTGGATTAACGGCGAAGCAAGATTTAAAAGCTGGTACTCCTTTATCGTTTGACTTACTCTTTGAATAGCAGAAAACCATTCAGCTTCACAAGTATTACCAAAGGGGTGAGTGATTAAATGTGTTATAGCGTAGTAACCGTGGCCCCTCTCCAATACGGGGGACTTTCTTTTTCCTCTCCCCTTCAAATTTCCCTTCTTCTATCCGATATAAACAGTAGGAACGTATATGCAAAGGAGCGAACGATGATGATTGAACGTATTTCTTCTCTTTCTCCCACATATATGTACGAAAAAACGACAAAGCGTCCAGCAGAACAACAAAAACAAGAGCAAACCACTGTACAGCAAATGAACGCAAAACAAGAAGAAGAGCGCATCTCGAAAGAAAAACTTGAAGAAATCGTCAAAGGAATGAATGAATTTTTACAACCGAGCCATACGTCGTTAAAATTTGCGGTACATGAAGATTTAAAAGAGTATTACGTCCAGCTCATTGACGATCGCACGAAAGAAGTCGTGCGCGAAATTCCGCCGAAAAAACTGTTAGATATGTATGCGGCGATGATGAAGTTTGTCGGATTAATTGTTGATCGAAAAATTTGAGAGGATGGTGAGAGGGCATGAGTACAATGCGTATCGGTGGCTTAGCGAGTGGTATGGATATTGATCAACTCGTCAGCGATTTAATGAAAGCGGAGCGCATACCTCTTGATAAGTTGTATCAGAAAAAGCAAATTTTAGAATGGCAACGCGATGACTATCGTTCGATGAATACGTTGCTTCAAGATTTGGATAGTTATATTTTTAATAACTTAACGCTGCAAAGTAATATACTCAAAAAAAAGACAACAAGTTCTGATGAGAGTGTTGTGACGGCGACAGCGGATGCTTCTGCAGCGAATATTAGCACGAATTTAACGGTTACGAAAGTCGCTACGTCGGCCACTTGGGTTTCTGCTGCTTCAGCTAGTTATACACCGAGCGGTACAGATACGACGTTGAAAATTAACGTAACAAATGGGGACGGCACGAGCCCAACAAACCCTGTAACCATTACAATTGCAGCGAACTCATCGTTAGATTCAGTCATTGCTCAATTGAACAGCAATAACGACCTCGGCATTAGTGTGTTCCACGATACGCAAACAGGGAAAATTTCGATTATGAAGAAAGATACAGGTGCCGCAGCAAGTTTAGTCATGGGGGATGCAACGACAGCTTCCTTTTTTCAAAGCCTCGGGTTTACAGGTGCTGCAGATGGCGGGGAACTCACAGGAAAAACGGCAGGAGAAGATGCTCAATTTACAATTAATGGATTAACGACATCGCGTTCGTCAAATACGTTTACCATTAATGGTGTGACTTATACGTTGAAAAAACCAGGATCATCGACGATCACCACTTCGACAGATACAGATCATATGTTTAATACCATTAAAGGTTTTGTGGATAAATACAATGAAGTCATTGGCAAAATTAACGCAAAAATATCGGAAGAGCGTTATCGTGACTATACGCCGTTAACGGATGAGCAAAAAGAAGCGATGACAGAAAAACAAATTGAATTATGGGAAGAAAAAGCGAAAAGTGGACTTCTGCGTCGAGATTCGATTTTATCAAGCGGTTTAAGTCAAATGCGGTTAGATTTGTATAGCCAAGTGAGTGATCCAAGTGTTAACAGTAATTATGACACGCTCTCTGAAATTGGGATTACGACATCAAGTAACTATTTGGAAAACGGAAAACTGATTATTGATGAGACAAAGTTACGTGATGCAATCGAAAGAGATCCAAATGCCATTTATCAACTGTTTAACGCTAGTGGGGCTGATTTCGACACCAAAGGGATTGCGAAACGTTTGCGTGATACGATCAAAAATACGATCGGAAAAATTGAAGCGAAAGCTGGGAAAACGATTTGGACGAACAATCAGTTTGAAATTGGGAAAAGCTTAAACGATTTGGATCAGCGTATTGATGACTTCGAGGATCGATTAAAACAAATCGAAGATCGATATTGGCGTCAGTTCACTGCGATGGAGAAAGCCATCCAACGTGCCAATGAACAAAGTATGTATCTAATGAATGCCTTTGGTGGCGGAGTATAATGGGGTAGGAGGAAATGAATATGACGATGAATAATCCGTATCAATCATATCAAACGAACGCGGTGCAAACGGCGTCACCAGGAGAATTAACGCTTATGCTTTACAACGGTTGTTTGAAATTTATTGCACAAGCGAAAAAAGCGATTGAGGAGAAAGATATTGAAGCGCGCAACACAAACTTGTTAAAAGCGCAAAAAATTATTCAAGAGCTGATGGTGACGCTCAATATGGAATATGAAGTGGCAAAGTCGATGATGACGATGTATGACTATATATATCGTCGTCTCGTTGAAGCAAATATTAAAAGCGATATTTCTATTTTAGAGGAAGTTGAAGGGTATGTGAAAGAATTTCGCGATACGTGGAAGCAAGTCATTCAAATGAATCGTCAGCGTCAATACGCGCAAGGCGGTCACGTGTAATGAGCGTTGTGTCGGAACTTTTGGATATCACGAAAGCGATGGTAAAGTTGCTTCGTGAGCCGATCGAGAAAGAAAAGCGTGATGGCGTCATTGAACAAGTTGAACAACTGCTGGAGAAGCGTGAACAGCTTCTTCAGCACCTTCCAAACGTATTGACAGATGAAGAAAAACAAATGGGAAAAGAGCTGCTTATGCTTGATCGCGAGGCAAACGCTCTTCTCCAACAATTGAAGCAACAAATTCAACAAGATTTAAAGCAAATGAAACAAACGAAAGTGGCAGCACACCGATATCATGATTTGTATGAGCCGTTATCGATTGACGGTATGTTTTATGATAAACGAAGGTAGGTAGAACATATGGTACATTTAACTCCAGAACAATTAACAGTCGTTCGTCAATATGCGGCGCTACTAGACACAATTGAAGAAGGCTTTCAATATGTCATTGAAAGTTTTGCGAATTACGAACGTACGCAAGGAGATGTCGTGCTCGCTGATATTTTTACAGCGTTCGGTCAAATTGATACGACAAATGAGCGTTCGCTTGCGCATTTTTTCGCTGATGATACGGCGTTGTTGAATGAACTTCAACGTTTTTCTTCTGTCGTCGAAGAAGCGTGGAAATTAGACGGAAAGCTACATGATCCAAACGCGAAGCAACAAATTGTCGAAAAACATGTAGCGCCAGCGTTTGAAGCGTGGAAAGTAAGCGTGATGCAACATCTTCGTCCGTATGTGGAGCAATAATAAAAAGGTGCGAGTGGCTCGCACCTTTCTTGAAAGATAAGAAAGTATAAAATTTTGAGTTCATGTCTAGCTCCAAGCGCCATCGGCTCGAGTCGCTCCGCCCCACACTGCGGCGGCGACAGCCTCCTCGGTGGGGCTTGTGCGATCTTCGCCGATAGGCGGGCGCTTTGCGCTTTTCTTCATTTAAAACGCTTCGACAATCGTGACATTCACTTCTTTTCGTAAGTCAATTTCAAACGGTGATTTCAGCACTTCCCCGTTTGGATTTTGTAAAATGCGAACGACAGGGCGAAGCGGGTATTCAGGGAAAATGTTTGAGACGACACCTCGGTATCCTGTGTTTAATACGACGTTTGTGCCGAGCGGGTAAATAGCAACATATTTTAAAAACGTTTTAATGAGTTCATAGTCAAACAACGTATTGCCGGCTGCGCATAAATATTCAGCTGCTTCGTGCGGTGAATGTTGTTGGCGATGGTCACGCGGAGAAGTGAGCGCATCGAACACGTCAGCAATGGCGATAATGCGCGCAAATTCATGAATGTATTTTCCGGCTGCTTGATGCGGATATCCGCTCCCATCAAAACGCTCATGGTGTTGAAGTGCACAATAAGCGGATGACGGTGAAACGTTGTTTTGTTTTTTCAATAATTCAAAGCCAAACTCGGTATGATGAGAAACGATTCGACGTTCTTCAGGGCTAAGCGGTCCTTTTTTGCCCCAAAGCGCACTCGGAATTTGTGTCATGCCGATGTCAAATAAAAGCGCCCCGACCCCTAAATCGAGCAATTGTTGAGATGAGTATCCTTTTGCCAATCCGATGACACCTGCGATCGTTGCTACGTTAACCGAGTGGTGAAAGAAATATCCTTTTGAAATAACAAGATCAGATAAGTTAATAAGCAAGTTTTCACGACTTAATAAATAATCTAAAATTTCCTTAAATATTTTTTGATATTCTTGACCGAGGTCAAGTGAGGATACACGCTGGACAGCTTTTTGTTCCTCGATTAGCTCTGTCATTGTTTCATACACTTTTTTTACTGCTTGTTGTCGCACGACTGGGCTAATCATCGGTTTTTCTTCAATATCAAACGTAAAAATGTCGTGAATATAAATATGACGAATGCCATTTTCACGCAATCCGCGAATGTATGAGTCGGTCAGTTTAACTCCCTTTGCAAGCAAAACTGCACCGTTCGGTCCGTAAATATCAACGGCGAGCACATCACCACTTTTTGCTTCAAATATGTGCACTTTACGCATGCGATCACACCTCAGTAGAAAAATACGAACAATTTTCATCATCTATAAATTATAGCATAATTATCCATTGTTTTGTTCATCATTTTTTCACAAAAAATGTGACGATTGAGAAGGAGTTTTGTAGGGAATTGTAGAAATAAGTAAACAACCTTTCATAAAAGGAGGAACAGCGTATGAAATACAACATTCGCGGAGAAAACATCGAGGTTACACAAGCGATTCGAGAGTATGTCGAGAAGAAAATCGGAAAATTAGAGCGCTATTTTGAATCAACGGAAGGAGTAACGGTTCACGTTAATTTAAAAGTATATAACGATAAACAGGCGAAAATTGAAGTAACGATCCCGATGCCACAAATTGTGTTGCGTGCCGAAGAGCGTCATGATGATATGTATGCCGCCATCGATTTGGTTGTCGATAAACTCGAACGCCAAATTCGTAAACATAAAACAAAAGTAAATCGAAAAATGCGTGAAAAAGAAGCGAATGGCGTCACGCTAACAGCAACTGCTCCTGTCGCAACAGAAGAGCATGAAGAAGAGGAATTTGAAGTTGTACGTACGAAGCGCTTCAGCTTAAAACCGATGGATAGCGAAGAAGCCATTTTACAAATGAATATGCTTGGTCATAACTTTTACGTCTTTATTAACGCGGAAACAAACCGCACAAACGTCGTTTACAAACGAAAAGACGGTAAATACGGCTTAATCGAAGCGAACTAACCTATTCACCCTCTGTCGAATGAAGACAGAGGGTGGTATAATGTGAAAGGAGGTGAAAAAAGGATGGAAGCGATTTTACGTGAAATTTTAGGGAAGTTGACGAATATCGAAAGTCATTTTCTACAGTTTCAACAAGAAGTGCGTAACCAATTTGCTCGAATTGACGAACGATTCGCACAGATAGATAGACGATTTGAGCAAATGGAAGCGCGATTTGCCCAGATTGATGAACGATTCGCGCAAATTGACGAACGATTCGCGCAAATTGACGAACGATTCGCGCAAATTGACGAACGTTTCGCACAAATTGATGAACGTTTCGCACAAATTGAGGCGCGATTTGCTAACATGGAAGCTCGTTTAACCGCACTTGAACAAGAGATGAAAGAGGTAAACACGCGCATTAGTCGTCTCGAAGAAGAAATGTGTGATGTCAAAAAACGTCTGGAACATGTCGAGATGCAACTAAGCGACGTAAAGGAAACAGTGCATCGTTTAGAAATTCAACTAGCTAACGATGTACAAACATTACTGCAACATATTTATAAAAAGATTGACGAAAAAGGTTTTGAAATTTATGCTCTCAACAAACGACTCCACCATGTCGAAGCAACGATCGAACAACTTCAATCACCTCCACGATAACATCTCCCCAGCGTCCCCTACGCTGGCTTTTTCTTTTCTTTCGTATGAGTTGTCACCTTTTCTTGTAAGTGATATGATGGTAATTAGCGACTATATAAGCAAGGGGCGTTTTTGTATGCTTGGAATGTTGAAAAAAGTGTTTGACCCGAATAAACGACAAATTGCGCGATTAGAGAAAATCGCGAATGAAATTGATGCGCTCGGTCCGCAAATGGCGCAGCTTTCTGATGACGAGTTGCGTCAAAAAACAGAAGAGTTTAAGGCGCGTCTTGAAAAAGGCGAAACGCTTGATGATTTACTTGTTGAGGCGTTTGCGGTCGTTCGCGAAGCAGCGAAGCGCGTGCTTGGCATGTATCCATATAAAGTGCAATTAATGGGGGGCATCGCCCTTCATGAAGGCAACATTGCTGAAATGAAGACAGGGGAAGGAAAAACGTTAACCGCAACGATGCCGGTATATTTAAACGCATTAACAGGAAAAGGCGTCCATGTCGTCACGGTAAACGAATATTTAGCAAGCCGTGACGCAAACGAAATGGGTAGATTGTATCAGTTTTTAGGTTTATCTGTCGGGCTAAATTTAAGCAATATGTCGCGCGAAGAAAAGCAAGCGGCTTACAACGCCGACATTACATACGGAACGAATAACGAATTTGGTTTCGACTATTTGCGCGATAACATGGTGCTATATAAAGAACATATGGTGCAACGTCCGCTTCATTATGCGATCATTGACGAAGTCGACTCCATTTTAATTGACGAAGCCCGTACACCGCTCATTATTTCTGGGACGGCGCAAAAGTCTACAAAATTGTACATTCAAGCAAACGCGTTTGTGCGTACATTAAAACGCGATGTCGATTATACGTACGATGAAAAAACGAAAAGCGTGCAGCTGACGGAAGAAGGAATGAACAAAGCAGAGCGTGCGTTTGGAATCGACAACTTATTTGATTTAAAACATGTGACGTTAAACCACCATATTAACCAAGCGTTGCGTGCGCACGTTGTCATGCAGCGCGACGTCGATTACGTTGTCGAAGATGGAAAAATCGTCATCGTCGACCCGTTTACAGGCCGTTTGATGCGCGGACGTCGTTATAGCGACGGGCTTCATCAAGCAATTGAAGCAAAAGAAGGGCTTGAAATTCAAAACGAATCGATGACGCTTGCGACGATCACGTTCCAAAACTATTTCCGCATGTATGAAAAGCTCGCGGGGATGACGGGAACGGCGAAAACAGAGGAAGAAGAATTTCGCAACATTTACAATATGCAAGTGGTCGTCATTCCGACAAATAAACCTGTTATTCGCGATGATCGTCCAGACTTAATTTATCGCACGATGGAAGGAAAGTTTCGTGCGGTTGTTGAAGATATTGCGGAACGTCATGCGAAAGGACAACCTGTTCTCGTCGGTACGGTGTCGATTGAAACGTCTGAATTGTTATCGAGCATGTTAACGAAGCGCGGCATTCGCCATAACGTGTTAAACGCGAAAAACCATGCGAAAGAGGCAGAAATTATTGCGCAAGCTGGTCAAAAAGGGGCCGTAACGATTGCGACAAACATGGCAGGACGCGGAACGGATATTAAACTCGGCGAAGGAGTGCGCGAACTTGGCGGTTTAGCGGTCATCGGTACGGAGCGTCACGAAAGCCGCCGCATCGACAACCAGTTGCGCGGACGTTCCGGCCGTCAAGGTGACCCTGGGGTATCGCAATTTTACTTGTCGCTTGAAGATGAACTCATGCGTCGCTTCGGCTCAGAAAATATGATGGCAATGATGGATCGTTTAGGCATGGACGATTCACAGCCAATTCAAAGCAAAATCGTATCTAAAGCGGTCGAGTCGGCACAAAAACGTGTCGAAGGAAACAACTTTGATGCGCGTAAACAACTATTGCAGTACGACGACGTATTGCGTGAACAACGTGAAATTATTTATCGTCAACGCTTCCAAGTACTTGATTCAGAAAACTTGCGTGACATCGTTGAAAAAATGATTCAATCGGTTATCGAGCGCGTCGTACGCATGCATACACCAGATGAAGAAATGCCAGAAGAATGGAACGTGCAAGCGATCGTTGATTATGTGCAAGCGAACCTCCTTCCAGAAGGAGATGTGACTGTCAACGACTTGCGCGGCAAAGATCCAGAAGAAATGATTGAATTCATTTGGAATAAAGTACGTACACGTTACGATGAAAAAGAAAGCCGCATTCCAGCGGAGCAAATGCGCGAGTTTGAACGCGTCATCGTGTTGCGTGCGGTCGATATGAAATGGATGGAACATATCGATGCGATGGAACAGCTTCGTCAAGGCATCCATTTACGTGCGTACGGTCAAATTGATCCGTTGCGCGAATATCAAATGGAAGGATATGCGATGTTTGAAGCGATGATCGCTTCCATTGAAGAAGAAGTCGCTCGTTACATTATGAAAGCGGAAATCGAAAGCAATCTTGAGCGACAAGAAGTCGCGAAAGGTGAGGCTGTCCATCCGAAAGAAGGCGAAGAAGTAAAACGCAAGCCGGTGAAAAAAGCGGTGGAAGTCGGTCGAAACGATCCATGCCCGTGCGGAAGCGGAAAAAAATATAAACATTGTTGCGGACGATAAGTGAGGGATGTTCCCTCGCTTTCGTTATGTTGCGTCCGCCGAGATGTTTGCATACAATAATGGTTGAGGTGAAGGACATGATCGATTTAGTAGAAATTAAGCAAGAGCTTGAAAAAATGGCTAAGCGATTAGCGGATATTAGGGGGTCTCTTTGACCTCGAAACGAAAGAAGCCCGCATTGAACAACTAGAAGCGCAAATGGCTGCCCCTGACTTTTGGGACGATCAAAAAGCGGCTCAAGCGGTCATTAGTGAGGCGAATGCGCTCAAAGATTTAGTCGGCGAGTTTCGTTCACTTGAAGAGCGATTTGAAAATTTAGAAGTGACATACGAACTTGTCAAAGAAGAACCAGATGAAGAATTACAAAAAGAGCTCGTAGCTGAAGCGAAAAAACTATCAAAAGACTTTAGCGAATTTGAACTGCAGTTACTATTAAATGAACCGTACGATAAAAATAATGCTATTTTAGAACTTCATCCTGGCGCAGGTGGAACGGAGTCACAAGACTGGGCGTCGATGTTGTTGCGTATGTATACGCGCTGGGCGGAGAAAAAAGGGTACAAAGTGGAAACGCTCGATTATTTGCCTGGTGAGGAAGCGGGAATTAAAAGCGTCACGTTGTTAATTAAAGGGCATAATGCATACGGATATTTAAAAGCGGAAAAAGGTGTGCATCGTCTCGTTCGCATTTCTCCGTTTGACGCTTCCGGTCGCCGTCATACGTCGTTCGTTTCGTGTGAAGTGGTACCTGAGTTTGATGACAACATTGAAATTGACGTGCGTCCGGATGAAATAAAAGTGGATACGTATCGTTCGAGCGGTGCGGGTGGTCAGCACGTCAATACGACTGACTCGGCGGTACGTATTACACATATCCCGACAGGTATTGTCGTCACATGCCAATCGGAGCGTTCGCAAATTAAAAACCGCGAAAAAGCGATGAATATGTTGAAAGCGAAGTTGTACCAAAAGAAACTAGAAGAACAACAAGCGGAACTTGCTGAAATTCGCGGTGAACAAAAAGAAATCGGTTGGGGAAGCCAAATTCGTTCTTACGTGTTTCATCCATACTCGCTTGTAAAAGATCATCGAACAAATACCGAAGTCGGAAACGTGCAAGCGGTAATGGACGGCGAAATAGACGTCTTTATTGACGCCTATTTACGTTCGAAGTTAAAACAAGGGTAAGGTGTCCGGTATGGGCACCTTTTTTTGTATATGTTGAAAGAACATATTTTAACTTCACTATATTAAATCATTATTGCGTTAATTCGATGTCATTTACTTCCTACATGGGGGCATGCTATACTCACGAGGGAAGGTGAGAAGCATGCGTAAACGAAACAACATAACAAATCCAGTCGTTGAAAAAATATTGGAATACGTATACATTCTTGTCGGTTCAGCTGTTGTGGCGATCGCATTCAATTTATTTTTACTTCCGAATCGTGTCGCATCAGGTGGGGTGAGCGGCATTAGTACGATTTTACATGCGATGCTCGGTTGGCAACCAGCGTATGTACAATGGGCGCTTAACATTCCATTATTTATCGCAGGTGTGCTATTGCTCGGAAAGCAGTTTGGTGTCAAAACATTAGTTGGTACTGCCTTTTTACCGTTTGTCGTTTATTTGACACATGATGTGGCGCCAGCAACGCACGATCCATTGCTTGGGGCGCTTTTTGGCGGCATTGGCGTCGGCATCGGATTAGGCATTGTGTTCCGCGGTCGTGCATCAACAGGAGGCACCGACTTAGCTGCTCAAATTATTCATAAATATACCGGTTTATCGTTAGGGACGTGCGTCATTTTAATTGATGGCTTAATTGTTTTAACAGCTGCACTCGTCTTTGACTTAGAACGGGCGTTATATGCACTCATCGCGTTATTTGTGACGAGCAAAACGATTGATTTTGTTCAAGTTGGTTTCGGTAATTCAAAAATGGCGATGATTATTACAGAAAAAGAAGAACAAGTGCGGGAAGCGATTTTGCATAAAATTGACCGCGGTGTGACAAAACTACATGCATACGGTGGATACACAGAACAAGAGCGTACAATGCTTATGTGCGTTGTGGCACAAAGTGAGTTCACAAAATTGAAACAATTAGTGAAAACCATTGATCCGTCTGCATTTGTCGTTGTTATGGATGCGGCAGAAGTGCTAGGCGAAGGATTTAAACGTGCCTAACGTAAAAATGATGCGATATAATAGAAATGTATGAAAATGTTGACAAGGGGGATTTCGTATGAAGAAAAAGCTACTGAGCTTATTTGCTGGTACAGCGATTGTGTTAGCAGCCTGTGGTGGAGGGGATAGCACGAGCGAAAAACCAGCTAATGGCGACGGAGATACTGCTTCAGCTGCAGAAGCGGTTTACAAAAAATCGTGTGCAAGCTGTCATGGACAAAATTTAGAAGGTGGCGTTGGACCTGCCCTTGATAAAGTAGGCGGAAAATATTCACAAGACGAAATTAAAAACATTATCACAAACGGTCGCGGTGGTATGCCGGGCGGCTTACTCCAAGGAGACGATGTCGATAAAGTAGCGGAGTGGCTAGCAGCGAAAAAGTAAGAGGATGCTCATTGACGCATCCTCTTTTCATTTGTAACAGTGTTGAAATATAACTGTAAATAAAATTCGCCCCCTTTTTGTCGGAAATGATGATATAATGAACAAGGTAAGAATTTTGCAGGAATATGTAGAAAAACATCGAATACTTAGGTGGTTGCTTATGATTGAGATGCAAGATGTATATAAAACATACCCGAACGGAGTCATCGCATTAAACGGGATTTCCGTTCGTATTAAGCAAGGCGAATTTGTATATGTCGTCGGTCCGAGCGGTGCTGGGAAATCGACGTTTATTAAAATGATGTATCGCGAAGAAAAACCGACAAGTGGCAAAATTATGATTAATGGGGTTAACTTAGCGAATATAAAAGACAGTAAAGTGCCGTTGCTTCGCCGAAATATCGGGATTGTCTTTCAAGACTTCAAGCTTCTTCCAAAGTTAACGGTATATGAAAACGTCGCGTTTGCTTTGGAAGTCATTGAAGAATCGCCAAAAAACATTCGCAAACGCGTCATGGAAGTGCTTGACTTAGTGCGACTAAAACATAAAGCGCGCTTTTATCCAGACGAATTGTCTGGAGGGGAACAGCAACGTGTGTCAATTGCGCGTTCGATCGTCAATAATCCGTCGATTGTCATTGCGGACGAGCCGACAGGAAACTTAGATCCAGATACATCGTGGGAAATTATGGACATTTTCGAACGCATTAACGATCGTGGAACGACGATTGTCATGGCAACACATAACCGTGAAATCGTCAATACGATTCGCAAGCGCGTCATTGCGATTGAACGCGGGAAAATTGCACGCGACGAAGTGAAGGGGGAATACGGTTATGAAGCTTAACACCCTTCGTCGTCATTTTCGTGAAAGTTTAAAAAGTCTCGGACGAAACGGTTGGATGACATTTGCATCCATTAGTGCTGTTACGGTGACGCTTTTGCTTGTCGGTGTGTTTCTCGTCATTATGCTCAATATCCAACATATTACAAAGCAAATTGAGCGCGACGTTGAGATTCGTGTGCATGTTGATTTAAGTGCAACAGACGCAGACAAAGATGCGCTTCGAGCCAAGCTTGAAGCTCTTTCTGGCGTGGAAAAAGTGACGTATTCATCTAAAGATGAAGAGCTACAAAAATTGATTGAAAGCTTTGGAGAAGATGGTCAATCGTTTCGTCTATTTGAACAAGACAATCCATTGAGTGACGTATTTATTGTGAAAGCAAAAAATCCGCTTGATACAGCGAAAATTGCCAAACAAATCGAAAAACTCCCATCTGTTGGAAAAGTGAAATACGGAAAAGGACAAATCGAAAAATTGTTTGCTGCAACGAAAACGATTCGCAATGTCGGATTAGCGCTTATTATTGGACTGCTATTTACAGCGATGTTTCTCATCTCCAACACAATTAAAATTACGATTTTTGCCCGTCGTCGTGAAATTGAGATTATGAGATTAGTAGGTGCGACAAACGGATTCATTCGCTGGCCGTTTTTCCTCGAAGGGCTATGGCTTGGCGTTTTCGGAGCAGTTGTTCCGATTGTGATCGTTCTTTCAGCGTACTCGTACGTATTTGATTTATTATATCCAAAGTTGAAAGATACATTTTTCCAATTGCTTCCGTTTTATCCGTTCGCATGGCAGTTGGCAGCTGTGCTCGTCTTATTAGGTGCATGTATCGGCATATGGGGAAGCATGATGTCCGTCAGACGATTTTTAAAAGTATAGAAAGAGAGAGGGGTTTACGGTGCGAAAAAGATGGGGAACGATGGTAGCTACTGCAATACTTCTTTTTTCAAGCGTTGTTGCGCCTGCATATGCGGTAACGAATCGGGACATTCAACAAAAGAAACAAGAAATTCAAAACGTACAACAAAAGCAGTCTTCGATTGAAAGTAAACTACAACAGTCGCAACAAGAAATTGAGCGATTGAAAGCAGAACAAGAGCAATTAGATGTAGAAATTAAAAAGCTAGATTTAGCGGTAGAAGAAACGAGCGTCAATATTCGTACAAAACAGCAAAACATTGAAGAAACGAAACAGCAAATTGTTGCGCTTCGAAGAGAGATTGAGGAAGTAAAAGAGCGAATTGAGCAGCGCAATGAACTGTTAAAAGAACGCGCCCGCTCGCTGCAAGAAAGTGGCGGAGTAGTAAGTTATTTAGACGTGTTGCTTGGGGCGAAAAGCTTTAGCGATTTTATTGACCGCATGAGTGCAGTTGCGACGATTTTTGAAGCGGATCGTCAAATGATTAAAGAGCAAGAAGCGGATAAAGCGTTAAAAGAAGCAAAAGAAAAGCAATTACATGACAAGTTAGTCAGCTTACAAGAACAACTTGCTGAGTTACAAAAATTAAAGCAAGAATTAAACGAACAAATTGCAGCAAAAGAAAAATTAATGGCACAATTAAAAGAGGAACAGGAGCATGAGGAAGAAAGACAGCTCGCTTTAGAAGAAGAAAAAGAGTTGCTTGAAAAACAAGAAGCGGCGATGAAAAATCAACTACAAGAAATGATTCGTCGCCAAAAAGAACAAGAAGAAGCAAAGAAGAACACATTGTCAAGCCGTGGCTCTTCATCTGGGGGTGCTTTGCCTCCTGTATCTGACGGGGCGTTTATGCGTCCAGCGAACGGTCCAATTACATCGACATTTGGCCCGCGTTGGGGTGAATTCCACTACGGTGTAGACATTGGTAAGCGTGGTGCTAGCGTTCCTGTCGTGGCAGCTGCTGACGGGTATGTGTATCGCTCCTATTACTCCTCAAGCTATGGGAACGTTATTTTTATCATGCATTATATTAATGGACAAGTATATACGACCGTATATGCTCACTTAGAATCGCGTCTTGTCGGTGAAGGACAAAACGTCAGCAAAGGTCAAATGATCGGCTATATGGGCAACACAGGTCGTTCGTTTGGTGCGCACTTACATTTTGAGTTGCATCGTGGGCCTTGGAATGCATCAAAATCGAATGCGGTAAATCCAATGCAATACGTTCCGTTTTAAAGCACAGCTTGCCTGCTGTGCTTTTGCGTATTGGTTGAGAAAATGGTACGCTCGGTGTAAAATAAATACATCTTCATCAGTTATGAACAGTACAAGCTATTCATATAATGAAAACAAACAGGCATCGCACACGGTGTGATGCCTTTCATGTATCGAAGGGTGAGGAGGCAAAACATGAATAAAAAAACAATCGCAGCACTCATGGCTTTATCGATGTTGTTCGGCTCTGGGGTGACGTATGTCGGGATGCAGTCGCTTTCTTCCGATACGTCAACGATGACGATCAACATCCCAACAACAACGGAGAAGCCATCGAACGAAGAACTACAAAAAATTGAACAAGCATACAGCATGATTAAACAAAAATACGTTCAAAACGTAGATGAAAAGCAGCTCATTGACGGTGCGATTCAAGGAATGATTGCGACGTTAAAAGACCCATACTCCGTTTATATGGATAAAGAAACAGCAGAGCGGTTTAACGAGTCGCTTGATTCTTCTTTCGAAGGAATTGGAGCGGAAGTAAGCATGGTCGACGGCAAAGTGACGATCGTGGCTCCATTTAAAGGGTCGCCTGCGGAAAAAGCAGGGCTTCGTCCGAACGATCAAATTATGAAGGTCAATGGTGAAAGTTTAGAAGGACTTGATTTATATGAAGCGGTACTAAAAATTCGCGGAAAAAAAGGAACGATCGCTCGTTTAGAAGTCATTCGTCCGGGAGTTAGCGGCGTTTTAACGATTGAAGTCGTTCGTGACGAAATTCCGATTGAAACCGTATATGCATCAATGAAAGAAGTAAATGGCAAACAAATTGGCTACATTGAAATTACATCATTTGCAGAAAAAACAGCTGAAGATTTCAAAAAGAAGTTAGCTGATTTCGAGAAAAAAGGAATCGCGGGACTAATCATCGACGTGCGCGGCAACCCAGGTGGATATTTACAAAGTGTGGAAGACATTTTGCAAGTGCTTGTGCCAAAAGATAAACCGTACGTCCAAATTGAAGAACGCGATGGGGATAAACAGCAATTTTTCTCAAATATGACGAAGAAAAAAGAGTATCCGATTGCTGTGCTCATTGATAACGGCAGCGCCTCAGCGTCAGAAATTTTAGCAGCGGCATTAAAAGAAGCGGGCGGTTATATGCTCGTTGGTGAAAAAACGTTCGGAAAAGGAACGGTACAACAGGCGTTGCCGATGGATGACGGTAGCCATATTAAATTAACGTTATATAAATGGCTAACACCGAATGGAAATTGGATTCATCAAAAAGGCATTGAACCAGATGTGAAAGTAAAACAGCCTGACTTTTTCTATGCTCATCCGCTTCAAATCGATAAGCCGTTGGCATATGACATGAACAACGAACAAGTGAAAAGCGCACAACAAATGTTAAAAGGTCTCGGTTTTGACCCGGGTCGCGAAGATGGCTACTTCAGCAAACAAACGGAGCAAGCTGTTCAATCGTTCCAAAAAGCGAATGGCTTACAAGTGACAGGAAAAATTGATAAGCAAACAGCGAATATGTTGCAAACAAGAGTGATGGAAGCCGTTCGCGACGAACGATACGATGAACAATTGAAACGGGCATTGCAACTCATTGCGAAATAAAACATATCCCCCTGCCCATGTTGAAGGCAGGGGGAAACTATTATAAAAAGAAGCTAATAATGCCACGTCGTTTTTGTTTTGTTGGTTGCTCGATAGCTGGTTCGATTTGTTTTTGTTTTTCAAGTTGTGCGATGCGTTGTTCGAGCTGTTGCATATATTGAAGCATTTCTTCCATTTCGCGGCGATGTTGCAGCAATTGAAAGGAGACGACGTCATCTGCTTTTTGTTCGATTTTCCGTTCCAGTTCGTGTAATCGTTGTTCTACTTCTTCCCACTCAACATGTTCTTTTTCTTCTTCATCGATACTGAGAAACTTATATTTTTCTAATTGTTCAATCGCTTCGCTCGTAAATACGTAATGCCCTGCTTCATTTTTTGTGCATGGAATGTTATATTTTTTCACCCAACGTTGCACCGTTTTTGTCGATACTCCAAGCCGCTTTGCCACTGCGCTCGTCTTTAGTTCCATGTTTCCACGCCCCTTCCGATCATGTTAAGAAAAAAGTTAGACATGTTTTATAAAATTCCTTGCTTATTGACAAAACTAGTGTTCATTCGTCAAAGAAAGTGGATTTTCGTCAACCATAACTGTTTGAAATTTGTTACAATACAACATAGAGGATCGGAAAAAATGGAGATGATGGAGATGGAAGTATGGGGATGGACGTCGCTGCAGGCGTTCGGAACGTTTTGGTTGCAACCTTTACTATATTACGCGTTCATCTTTGCGTTGTTTATTGGTTGGCGTCGTGTACAAAGGGAAAGACGACATTTTCATACGCGCGTCTACCGAACATCGCGTGAGTGGCGTGCGCTCATTCGTTCACGCAGCTGGTTCGCACTCATCTTTTCAATTGTGACTGTTGGGGCAGGGATTGTGCTTCCAAACGATACGCTCGTCTTTTGGGCAATGGTGACGATCATATGTAGTTTTTTTATGCAACTTCGATTGTTATCACCTGCATATGTAGGGAGCATCGTTATATTTACCGTTAGTTTTTTGGCGCAAATGAAGTGGGCACAGCCGTTTTTTGTTCGTTTCTTCCCACACGTCGCACAAACGAGTGTAACCGCCTTAGCGCTTCTTATGGGGTTGCTTTTGTTTATTGAAACGTGGCTCGTTCACCGTGAAGGAGCAGAACTCAGCTCTCCGCAACTTGTGACGAGTAAGCGAGGGCTTACGATCGGTGAGCAAGTTGTTCAACGGCTTTGGATTGTTCCATTAATGATTCCTGTACCAGGAGATGGTGTGCAATCGTTTGCTGCTTGGTGGCCGATCATTGCAGGTGGTGACGCATATTCTTTTGTGCTAGTACCGTTTTTACTCGGTTTTTCTCAACGCGTACAAACAGGAATGCCTGTTCATTTGACGAAATGGACAGCAAGACGTATCGGTTGGTTAGCATCAGTTGTCAGTTTATTGGCTATCGGTAGTTATTGGTTTAATCCACTCGCGATCGTTAGTGCTGTTGTAGCAATCGTATGGAGAGAGTGGATTGCCTTATCAGCGAAGTTGTATGAACAAAAATTCCCACCCTATTTTACAAAGCGAACGAATGGACTTGTGATTTTAGGAGTGTTGCCTGACACGCCAGCGCATAAAATGGCGCTTTCGGTTGGGGAAGTGATCGCGAAGGTAAACGGTACACCTGTGGCAACAGAAGACGAATTTTACACAGCATTGCAACAAAACCGTGCGTTTTGTAAGCTAGAAGTATTGAATGAAAGTGGAGAAGTTCGCTTTGCACAAACGGCTTTATTTGAAGGCGAACATCACGAGCTTGGACTGTTATTCGTAAGAGATGAGGGATAGTATGTGGTTTGTATTAGCATTAATTGTACCGGCATTGTTAGTGATTTTATTTACAAGAGTGACGTATAACCATTATGTTGGCACGTTGCTTACTGTTGCATTACTAATTGCGTCGTATGTGAAAGGATATACCGATCAATTGTACGAAATTGCAGCCGATTTGGCATCACTTATTGTCGGATTTTTATATGCGAAACACATGGTGGAGAAACAAAAACAATCGTAAACCTGTCCAAATGGGCAGGTTTTTTCATAGAATATTTGTTCGTATTTTTCGCTTTTCGCTTTCGTTATGTGGTACAATACGAAGTAGAAATGAAGTGGAGGGAAGAATGTGGACGCCTTTCAATTAGTATCCGCTTATGAGCCGCAAGGTGATCAGCCGAAAGCGATCGCGAAGCTTGTCGAAGGGATTCAACAAGGGAAAAAGCATCAAACATTGCTTGGAGCAACAGGAACAGGTAAAACGTTTACGATTTCTAATGTCATTCAACAAGTCAATAAACCAACGCTCGTCATCGCTCATAATAAAACGTTAGCGGGGCAGCTATATAGCGAGTTTAAACAATTTTTTCCTAACAATGCTGTTGAATACTTTGTCAGCTACTATGACTATTATCAGCCGGAAGCGTATGTGCCGCAGACGGATACGTACATTGAAAAAGATGCAAGCATTAACGATGAAATTGATAAATTACGCCATTCGGCTACTTCAGCGCTATTTGAACGACGCGATGTCATTATTATCGCGAGCGTTTCATGTATTTACGGGTTAGGTTCGCCTGAAGAATATCGCGAACTTGTCGTTTCGCTTCGTGTCGGCATGGAAATCGAGCGGGATCATTTGCTTCGTCGCCTTGTCGACATCCAATATGAACGAAACGATATTGATTTTCGCCGCGGAACGTTTCGCGTGCGCGGAGATGTCGTTGAAATTTTCCCTGCGTCACGTGATGAGCATTGCATTCGCATTGAGTTTTTTGGTGACGAAATTGAACGCATTCGCGAAGTAGATGCATTGACGGGGCATGTGATGGCAGAGCGAGAACATGTGGCGATTTTCCCAGCATCGCACTTCGTCACGCGTGAAGAGAAAATGAAGCTAGCCATCGAAAATATTGAAAAGGAATTAGAAGAACGGCTTCGCCAGTTGCGTGAACAAGGAAAATTGCTTGAAGCGCAGCGATTAGAACAACGGACGCGCTACGATATTGAAATGATGAAAGAAATGGGTTTTTGTTCAGGCATCGAAAACTATTCACGCCATTTAACGTTGCGTCCACCGGGTTCAACGCCTTATACGTTACTAGATTATTTTCCTGACGACTTTTTAATTGTCATCGATGAATCGCATGTGACATTGCCGCAAATTCGCGGCATGTATAACGGTGACAAGGCGAGAAAAGAAGTGCTTGTTGAACATGGCTTCCGTTTGCCGTCGGCGCTCGATAACCGGCCGTTGACATTTGAAGAATTTGAACAAAAAGTCAATCAAGTCATTTACGTATCTGCGACGCCAGGTCCGTACGAACTAGAGCATTGTCCAGAAGTCGTCGAGCAAATTATTCGTCCGACAGGGTTGCTTGATCCAACGATCGACGTACGGCCAATTGCGGGACAAATTGACGATTTAGTCGATGAGATTCAAAAACGCATCGCTCGTAAAGAACGAACGCTCGTGACGACGTTGACGAAAAAAATGGCGGAAGACTTAACCGATTACTTAAAAGATATTGGCATTCAAGTGGCATATTTGCATTCAGAAATTAAAACGCTTGAGCGAATTGAAATTATTCGTAATTTACGATTAGGAAAATATGATGTGCTCGTCGGCATTAACTTATTGCGAGAAGGGCTTGATATTCCAGAAGTATCGCTTGTCGCCATTTTAGATGCGGATAAAGAAGGCTTTTTACGTTCTGAGCGTTCACTTATTCAAACGATCGGACGAGCGGCGCGCAACGCTAACGGTCACGTCATTATGTATGCCGATACGATCACAAAGTCGATGGAAATTGCGATCAATGAAACGAAGCGACGTCGCGCGATTCAAGAAGCGTATAATCGCGAGCATGGCATCGTACCGAAAACGATTCAAAAAGACATTCCAGATGTCATTCGTGCGACATTTGCCGCGGAAGAAAAAGAAACGTATGAAACGAAAGATGTTCGTCATTTATCAAAAGAAGAGCGTGTTGCGTTCATCGCCCAACTTGAACAAGAAATGAAAGAAGCTGCAAAAGCGCTTCATTTTGAACGTGCGGCAGAACTGCGCGATCTCATTTTACAATTGAAAGCGGAGGTGTAACGAATGGATCATATCGTTGTCAAAGGTGCACGAGCACACAATTTAAAAAATATTGATGTCGTCATTCCGCGCAACAAGCTCGTCGTGTTGACGGGATTGTCTGGATCAGGCAAATCATCGCTTGCATTTGATACGATTTATGCAGAAGGACAGCGGCGGTATGTCGAATCGTTGTCGGCATACGCCCGTCAATTTTTAGGGCAAATGGATAAACCGGATGTCGATTCGATTGAAGGTTTGTCACCTGCCATTTCAATTGATCAAAAAACGACAAGCCGCAACCCACGATCAACAGTTGGAACAGTCACAGAAATTTACGATTACTTGCGCTTATTGTTTGCACGCATCGGTCGCCCTGTTTGTCCAACACACGGCATCGAAATTACGTCGCAAACAATTGAACAAATGGTTGACCGCCTGATGCAATATCCAGAGCGGACGAAAATGCAAATTTTAGCGCCCATCGTCTCTGGCCGAAAAGGGACACATGTAAAGACGTTAGAGGAGATTAAAAAACAAGGATATGTGCGCGTCCGAGTTGATGGGGAATTGCGCGATGTATCAGAAAACATCGTACTTGAAAAAAATAAGAAGCATTCGATTGAAGTGGTCATCGACCGCATCATCATGAAAGAAGGGATTCAGTCGCGCCTGTCTGATTCGCTTGAAGCGGCGTTGAAGCTTGCGGACGGTAAAGTGCTCGTCGATGTCATCGGACAAGAAGAGTTGTTATTTAGTGAACATCACGCTTGTCCGCACTGCGGTTTTTCAATCGGTGAACTAGAGCCGCGTTTATTTTCGTTTAACAGCCCGTACGGTGCGTGTCCATCGTGCGACGGGTTAGGGGCAAAGTTGGAAGTCGATCTCGATTTAGTCATTCCAAATAAAGAACTGACGATTCGTGAGCATGCGCTCGCGCCATGGGAGCCGCAAAGCTCGCAATATTATCCACAACTGTTAGAGACGGTATGCCGTCATTACGGCATCGATATGGACGTGCCTGTGAAGCAATTGCCAAAACAACAGCTCGATCTTTTATTGTACGGATCAAATGGAGAGAAAATACATTTCCGCTATGAAAACGACTTCGGTCATGTGCGCGAAACGTATGTGGAATTTGAAGGTGTCGTGCGCAACGTTGAACGCCGCTATCGTGAAACGACGTCCGATTACGTGCGTGAACAAATGGAAAAATATATGACCGAACAGCCGTGTCCGACTTGTCATGGCAACCGATTGAAAAAAGAAAGTTTAGCGGTTTTCGTTGGCGGCAAACATATCGGTAAAGTGACGGCGATGTCGGTGAACGAAGCGCTGACGTTTTTTGAAACGCTTCAGCTAACGGAAAAAGAACAAAAAATCGCTCATCTCATTTTACGTGAAATTGTTGAGCGACTCGGCTTTTTAAAAAATGTTGGGCTCGATTATTTAACGTTAAACCGCGCGGCAGGGACATTGTCAGGTGGAGAAGCGCAACGTATTCGATTAGCGACGCAAATCGGATCGCGGTTAACAGGTGTATTATACGTATTAGACGAACCGTCAATCGGACTTCATCAGCGTGATAACGATCGGTTAATTGCGACGTTGCAAAACATGCGTGATTTAGGAAATACGCTCATTGTCGTCGAGCACGATGAAGATACGATGCTTGCGGCAGATTATTTAATTGACATCGGACCGGGAGCAGGGGCGCACGGCGGACAAGTAGTATCCGCAGGCACACCTGAACAAGTGATGAACGATCCACATTCGTTAACCGGTCAATATTTATCTGGGAAAAAGTTTATTCCGCTCCCGATTGAACGAAGAACGCCAGATGGTCGTTGGCTTGAAGTCGTTGGAGCCCGGGAAAACAACTTAAAAAACGTCGATGTTCGCATTCCTCTCGGGCTGTTTGTTGCGGTGACGGGGGTATCCGGTTCGGGAAAAAGTACGCTCATTAATGAAATTTTGCATAAAGCGTTAGCGCAAAAGTTACATCATGCAAAAGTAAAGCCGGGAGAGCATACGGACATTCGCGGCATTCATTATTTAGATAAAGTGATTGATATCGACCAGTCGCCAATCGGCCGAACACCGCGCTCCAATCCGGCGACGTATACGGGCGTTTTTGATGATATTCGCGATTTGTTTGCGACGACAAATGAAGCGAAAATGCGTGGATATCAAAAAGGACGGTTTAGTTTTAATGTGAAAGGCGGTCGTTGTGAAGCATGTCGTGGCGATGGGATTATTAAAATCGAAATGCACTTTTTGCCGGACGTATACGTGCCATGTGAAGTATGTCACGGTAAACGATATAATCGCGAAACGTTGGAAGTGAAATATAAAGATAAAAATATCGCTGAAGTGCTCGATATGACAGTAGAAGAAGCGCTGACGTTTTTTGAAAATATCCCGAAAATTAAACGAAAGTTGCAAACACTTTACGACGTCGGGCTCGGCTATATGCAACTCGGGCAACCAGCTACAACGCTTTCTGGTGGCGAGGCGCAACGAGTAAAGCTAGCATCTGAGTTGCATCGTCGTTCAACCGGAAGAACGTTATACATTTTAGACGAACCGACAACAGGTTTGCATGTGGATGATATTGCCCGTTTATTACATGTTCTGCAACGGCTTGTCGAACAAGGAGATACGGTGCTTGTCATCGAGCATAACTTAGATGTCATTAAAACGGCAGACTATATTATTGATCTTGGACCAGAAGGCGGCGATGGGGGCGGACAAATCGTTGCAGTAGGTACGCCAGAAGAAGTAGCGCAAGTTGAGCGATCGTATACTGGGAAGTATTTGCAGCCAATTTTGGCACGTGATCGCGAACGCATGCGCCAACGTATACCGAGCGTATAATGCGCTCGGCTTTTTTTATACGAAACTTTCCTTTCCGACAATCGTATGTATAAGTAAAGAAAAAGGGAGATGATGCGAATGGAAGGAAATAAATTGCTTGCGGCTTTATGTTATTTCAGCGTATTTTTTGCCCCGTTTTTATTTCCGATTATCGTTTATTTTGTCACGAAACATGAACGAGTGAAAGAACATGCGAAAAAATCGTTTTTATCTCATCTCATCCCTATTGCAATTGTGGTTGCTACGGGTGGACTGTTTATGATTTTCGCTATCGCAGGAGTAGACGGATGGATCGGTCTTCCGTTTATCGGCATTGTGATCGGTGGCATTGTACATGTTGTCGTTATTGTTTGGAATATTATTAAAGGAGTTCAAGTGTTACAACAATCGGGAGGGATGTACGAATGAAAAAGCTTGTAAGGCTTCGCCATGATCGCATGATTGCAGGTGTGTTAAGCGGATTAGCCGCTTATATGAATATGGACGCTACGGTTGTACGTTTATTGTTTGTCGCGCTATTATTAATTACCGGCATTATGCCGTTTGCGCTTTTATACGCGCTTGCGGTATTTATTATTCCGAGTGAGGAGAACGTCATATGAGATGGCTAGCACATATAGTGATTAACGCTGTTTTATTATTAGCGTTAGCTGGGTATTTTGATTCGATTTATTTATCAAGCGTTGGTGCCGCGCTCGTTGCAAGCGTTCTTTTGTCTTTTCTCAATACGTTCGTTCGCCCGTTACTTATTTTACTGACGCTCCCTGTGACCGTATTGACGTTCGGGTTGTTTTTATTCATCATTAACGCAATGACGCTAGCAATGACAGCTTCGCTCATGGGCAGTTCGTTTGACATTGGTGGCTTTAGCAACGCGTTATTTGCGTCGCTTGCGATCTCACTTTTTCATTTACTCATTGAGTCAGTACGAAAAGAAAAGTAAAACGTTCCGCTTCGTGCGTGAGCGTTTTTATTTTGACGGGAAAGTGTTACAATGAGAAAAAAGGAGGGGGTTCATGTGCCAAAAGTACGGACAAAAGATTTAATTGATGAGTTTCAATTTGAACTTGTAAGCGGGGCAGAGGGGATTCATCGCCCGATTACAACGAGTGATTTATCCCGTCCGGGCATTGAAATGGCCGGTTATTTTGCATATTATCCTGCTGAGCGCATACAGTTGCTTGGTATGACTGAACTATCTTTTTTCGAACGATTAACGCCCGTAGAAAAACGATTGCGTATGGAAAAGTTATGTACGGATATTACACCTGCGATTATCGTTTCACGTGGACTAGACGTACCAAAGGAGCTTATCGAGGCATCGGAAAAAAGAGAAGTGCCTGTCATGCGTTCAACGATGAAAACGACGCGATTGGCTAGCCGCCTGACAAACTATTTAGAAAGTAAACTCGCACCGACGACAGCTGTGCACGGCGTGCTCGTTGATGTGTACGGCGTTGGTGTACTTATTACAGGAAAAAGCGGGGTCGGAAAAAGCGAGACGGCGCTTGAGCTCGTGAAGCGCGGACATCGTCTCGTGGCAGATGATTGTGTCGAAATTCGCCAAGAGGATGAAAATTTGCTTATTGGTAGCGCACCAGAGCTCATTGAACATTTGCTTGAAATTCGTGGGCTCGGCATTATTAACGTCATGACGTTATTTGGGGCAGGGGCGGTGCGTCCACATAAGCGCATTTCGCTTGTCATTGATTTAGAGTTATGGGATCCAAACAAACAGTACGATCGTCTCGGTTTGGAAGAAGAAAAGGTAAAAATTATTGATACGGAAGTGACGAAATTGACGATTCCTGTTCGTCCAGGTCGAAATTTAGCGGTCATTATCGAAGTCGCAGCGATGAATTTCCGCTTAAAGCGCATGGGTGTCAATGCAGCGGAAGAATTTTCTGCGCGGTTGGCGGATGCGATTGGCGATGCGGAGCACGATTATGAATGAGAGGATGAGTGTTGATGTTGTTGCATATTGAACCGCTTGATCGCGTTTTTCTTCAACTCGGACCAATTACAATTTATTGGTACGGTGTCATTATTGCGACAGGCGTCTTGCTTGGTCTTTGGCTCGCGACACGAGAAAGCGAGCGGTTAGGGATACGAAAAGAAACATTTGTTGATCTTGTGTTAATTGCTGTGCCGATTGCGATTGTATGTGCACGGGCGTATTACGTTATTTTTCAATGGGACTATTATTCGCAACATATAAGCGAAATTCCACAAATTTGGCATGGTGGATTGGCAATTCATGGTGGTTTAATTGGTGCTATTGTGACAGGTATCATTTTCGCGAAAAAACGCCAACTGTCGTTTTGGAAACTAGCGGATATTGCGGCACCGAGTATTATTTTAGGGCAAGCGATAGGTCGTTGGGGCAATTTTATGAACCAAGAAGCGCACGGCGGACCTGTATCGCGTGCGTTTTTAGAAAGCTTACATTTGCCGGATTGGATTATTAATCAAATGTACATACAAGGGCAATATTACCATCCGACGTTTTTATACGAATCGTTATGGAATGTGCTTGGGTTTCTCGTTTTGCTTGCGTTGCGGAGAAGAAATTTGCGACGAGGGGAATTATTTTTCACGTACGTGATTTGGTATTCGATTGGGCGCTTTTTCATTGAAGGATTGCGAACAGATAGTTTAATGTTAACAGAAACGATTCGCATGGCGCAGTTTATCTCAGCTTTGCTTATCGTGTTTGCGGTCATGATGATCGTTGTACGTCGCATGCGCGGTTTAGCGAATGAGCGGTACAACGATTAAACGAAGGGGGAGAGCGAGATGCTCCAAAGGGGTTTGTTTGTTGGGTTAAAAACGACATGGACGCTCGGAAAAGTGATTTTTCCGATTACGGTTATTGTGACGCTTTTACAATACTCCCCCGTTTTGCCGTGGGTGACAAATGTGTTAACGCCGATGATGCGATGGATCGGTTTACCGGGAGATGCTGCGGTCGTTTTAGTGCTCGGCAATTTTTTAAATTTATACGCAGGCATTGGTGCGATGTTAACGATGGATTTGACAGTGAAAGAAGTGTTTATTTTAGCGGTCATGCTGTCGTTTTCACACAATATGCTCGTTGAGTCTGCGGTTGCTGCACAAGTAGGTGTTCGCGTTTGGTGGACGGTCGCCGTGCGCGTCGGTTTAGCGTTCGTTTCGGCATGGCTCATTCACGTTTCATGGGATGGCGGCGAACAAATGGCGAAATACGGACTTATGCCGCAATCTTCAACAGTGCCTCATACGTGGGGAGAAATCATTTGGACAGGAATGGAAAAAGCGATATACGGCATTGGACAGCTCGCGCTCATCATTATTCCACTTATGATTGCGATTCAAGTGTTAAAAGAATTAAAGTGGCTTGACACGTTTTCGAAGTGGCTATCGCCATTTGCTCGCTTGCTTGGCATTCGTGAAAACGCCTCGCTTACGATGGCAGCAGGCTTATTGTTCGGTCTTGCTTACGGGGCTGGTGTTATGATTCAAGCGGTGAAAGAAGACGGGGTATCTAAAAAAGATTTAACGTTGACGTTTTTATTTTTAGTGGCGTGCCATGCGGTAGTAGAAGATACGTTATTGTTCGTGCCGCTTGGAATTCCTGTATGGCCGCTTCTCGTTATTCGTCTTGCGACGGCTATTTTACTAACGGTTGCGCTCAGTTTTATTTGGAGCCGAATAGAACATCGAAAAAGAAAGGAAGCAACATATGAATATTAATACAATTTTGTTTGATTTAGATGGGACGCTCATTAATACGAACGATTTAATTATTGAATCGTTTTTGCATACGCTCAATCATTATTATCCAAATCAATATACGCGCGAAGATGTGCTCGCCTTTATTGGCCCGCCATTGCGTGATACGTTTGAAGCGATTGATCCAGAGCGCGTTGATGAAATGATTGAAACGTATCGGGCGTTTAATCATGCACATCACGATGCGTTAGTGAAAGAATACGAAACGGTATATGATACTGTACAAACGCTACATGAAAAAGGTTTTAAACTTGGCATTGTCACAACAAAAATCCGCCATACGGTCAATATGGGATTGAAGTTAACAAAGTTAGACTCGTTTTTCGAATGTGTGATTACGCTTGATGACGTCGAGCATGCGAAACCGCATCCGGAGCCGATTGAAAAGGCGCTCGCTTGTTTACAGGCAAAACCGGAAGAAACGTTAATGGTCGGCGATAACCACCATGACATTTTAGCAGGAAAGCATGCGGGAACGAAAACGGCGGGAGTTGCTTGGACGATCAAAGGTCGCGAACATTTAGCCACATACGAACCAGACTTTATGCTTGAAAAAATGAGCGATTTATTAAGCATTTTAGGGGTGACATCGCGTTGAGAAAAACCGAACGCTATGTTGTAACCGGAACGAACTCTTTGTGGCAACTATATCGAACCGTTTCGTTTTGGAAAGTATTGAAAAATGTCATCGTCATTTTGATCGGGCGCTATACTCCCTTTTTCCCGTTGAAAAACTGGCTATATCGCACGTTTTTACGGATGGACATTGGTCAGCATACAGCACTTGCGTTTATGGTAATGCCAGATATTTTGTTTCCGGAAAAAATTCACATCGGTAACAACACGATTATTGGCTACAATACGACCATTTTAGCACATGAATATTTAGTGAACGAATATCGGCTTGGGGATGTCATTATTGGAAACGACGTTATGATTGGAGCCAATTCAACGATTTTGCCGGGGGTGACGATCGGGGATCGTGCTGTTGTTTCCGCAGGCACGCTCGTGCATCGTGATGTACCAGCTGGTGCATTTGTCGGCGGCAATCCGATGCAAATCATTCGTCTTAGCGAACGCTAAGGCGTTTTTTTTATGAATAAAAAGGAATGAAGTCGAAAAAAATCGAATGAGTTTGTAGTTGACGAAATGAAAAATGGGGAGTAAACTACAAATAACAAACTTTACTTTGCTAATATATTAGCGAACTAAAGTAAAAGAAGGACGGGACAAAAATGAGAGTATTTATGTTTGAGAAACCACTTGGCATGCGAGATACGTTGCCAGATGTATACAAAACAAAACGAGCGTTGCGGGAAGCGATGATGGAAGAAATGGAAATGTGGGGGTATTCGTTTATTGAAACGCCGACGTTAGAATATGACGAAACGGTTGGAGCTGCTTCTGCCATTTTAGATCAGCAATTATTTAAATTGCTTGATCGGGAAGGACATACGCTCGTGTTGCGCCCAGATATGACTGCGCCCATTGCGCGTTTAGCGGCATCGAAATTATATAAAGAAGGGTGTCCGCTTCGTTTAGCGTATGCAGCAAATGTGTTTCGTGCTCAGCAGCGTGAAGGCGGGAGACCGGCAGAGTTTGAGCAAGTGGGAGTGGAATATATTGGTGATGGTACGATGTATGCTGATGCAGAAGTGATCAGTTTAATGATTTTTGCTTTAAAGCGAGCAGGATTGCGCGACTTTACGGTGACAATCGGGCATATTGGTTATGTGGATGCGTTGTTTTTTGATATTTTGCGCCACGAACAACGGGTAGAAACGTTGCGTCGCTTTTTATATGAAAAAAATTATGTCGGTTATCGCGAACACGTCAAATCGTTGCCGCTCTCCTCGATTGATCGTGATCGCCTTTTACGACTCTTAACGTTAAGAGGGGGAGAGGAAGTCGTTGCGGAAGCAAAAGCATTCGCAACAACAGAGGAGGAGCGACGGGCAGTCGACGAACTAGAGCAATTATGGATGCATGTAAAACAATATGGTGTCACCGACATGGTGAAATTAGACATGAGCTTAGTGAGCCATATGAGTTACTATACTGGCGTCCTTTTTGAAGTGTATGCGAAGAACGTTGGATTTTTACTTGGAAATGGCGGTCGATATGATGAATTGTTAGGAAAATTCCATCGTCCATCGCCTGCGACGGGATTTAGCGTCCGTTTAGATCGTTTAATGGAGGCGATTGGTGAGCAACACCGTAGAGAAAAGACGACGTGCATTATTTTTAGTCAAGAACGTTTTGCGGAGGCGTATGCGAAAGCAGCGGAAATGAGAAAAAAAGGGGAAAAAGTTGTATTGCAACACGTTGCTGGTGTAGGAGATATGGATCAATTTACTGCATCATTTGACGATGTAGAGTACGTATTAGGGAAACGCGGAAAGGATGAACAATCATGCTGACGGTTGCGATGCCAAAAGGTCGTATTTTTTCAGAGGCGCTTGCTTTGTTAAAACAAGCAGGTTATGACATTCCTGATGACCTAGAACATTCTCGAAAACTAATGATTGACGTGCCAAGTGAGCAGCTGCGTTTTATTTTAGCGAAGCCGATGGATGTTGTCACATATGTCGAACATGGGGTCGCAGATGTTGGCATTGCCGGTAAAGATGTGCTCCTTGAAGAAGAGCGCGATGTGTATGAAATGTTAGATTTGCGCATTAGCCCTTGCTATTTGGCGGTGGCAGGACTTCCGAATACGCACGTTCATCCGATTGCGCCAAGGGTGGCGACAAAATATCCAAATATTGCATCGACCTATTTTCGCGAACAAGGGGAGCAAGTAGAAATTATTAAACTAAATGGGTCTGTTGAATTAGCACCGCTTATCGGTTTAGCGGAACGAATTGTCGACATTGTTTCGACAGGGCGAACGTTAAAAGAAAATGGGCTTGTTGAGCTCGAACGAATTGTTGATGTGACATCGCGTTTTATTGTCAATCCAGTGAGTTATCGCATGCAAGATCGGGCGATTGAACGAATGGTTGATCGTTTAACGTACGCGATCGAGAAAGTGGGGGAAAATGATGAAAATTGAACGTGTACAAGGAGTTGTATCGCTTCGACGGACGATTGAAAATGGGACGGAAGAGCAACGACAAGCGGTAAAGCGAATCATTGATGACGTACGCAGCAATGGGGATGCGGCGTTAAAAAAGTATACGGAAATGTTTGACGGCATTTCACTTCATACGCTTGCTGTTACACAAGAAGAAATTGAAGAGGCGTATTGGCTTGTGGATGAAAACATCGTTCAAATTATTCGCGAGGCGGCACAAAACATTCGCGAATATCACGAACGTCAACGTGCGACATCATGGTTTATGACGCGTGACGATGGAACGATTCTCGGACAAAAAGTTACCCCGCTTGATGCAGTCGGGTTATATGTGCCGGGGGGGACAGCGGCTTATCCGTCTTCGGTGCTTATGAATGTCATTCCTGCACAAGTGGCTGGAGTGAAACGCATCGTCATCGTTTCTCCACCAAATGAACGAGGCACGTTGCCAGCGGCGGTGCTTGTTGCGGCGTGTGAACTCGGTGTGCAAGAAATATATAAAGTAGGCGGTGCTCAAGCGATCGCTGCATTAGCATACGGTACGGAAACGATCGAGCCGGTCGATAAAATTTTTGGGCCTGGAAACATTTACGTCGCACTTGCCAAAAGGGAAGTGTTCGGTCAAGTCGATATTGATATGATTGCGGGACCGAGTGAAATTGTTGTGCTCGCTGATGAAACAGCAAAGCCGAATGAAATTGCGGCGGATTTATTATCGCAGGCAGAACATGATGAGCGGGCGGTAAGTATATTGGTGACACCGTCTTTACAACTCGCTTTAAAAGTAGAGGAAGAGGTGGAAAAACAGCTTGTTACCCTTCCAAGAAAAGAAATTGCCCAAAAAGCGATCAATGAATATGGCGCCATTTACGTAACTGATACGATGAAACAGGCGATTGATGTTGTGAACGAATTAGCGCCTGAACATTTAGAAGTGATGACGGCAGAGCCGTTTGAAATATTAAGTGACATTCGACATGCAGGAGCGATCTTTTTAGGTCCGTACAGTTCTGAACCGGTAGGAGATTATTTTGCAGGGACGAATCATGTGTTGCCGACAAATGGAACCGCCCGTTTTTCGTCTGGGCTAACAGTTGAGGCATTTATGAAGAAATCAAGCATCATTTTTTATAGCGAGCAAGCTTGGCAACAACATGCGGCAAAAATTGCGGCGTTTGCACGACTAGAAGGGCTTGAAGCACATGCACGAGCAGTAGAGGAACGGTTGAAAAGGGGAGGAAAATAATGCGAACAGCAACCATTCAACGAGCGACAAATGAAACACAAATTGAGCTTACGTTTGCGGTGGACGGAGAAGGAAAAGCGGAGTTGGAAACAGGTGTGCCGTTTTTAACACATATGCTTGATTTATTCACCAAGCATGGGCATTTTAATTTGTCCGTTCACGCCAAAGGGGATACACATATTGACGACCATCATACGACAGAAGATATCGGCATTTGTTTAGGACAAGCAATTCGCCAAGCACTTGGTGATAAAAAAGGAATTAGACGATACGGAAATGCATTCGTTCCGATGGATGATGCGCTTGCGCAAGTCGTCATCGATGTGAGCAATCGCCCGCATCTTGAGTTTCGTGGGGAGTTTCCGAGCCAAAAAGTAGGGACGTTTGATGTCGAGCTCGTACATGAATTTTTATGGAAATTAGCATTAGAAGCGCGAATGAATGTGCATGTCATCGTTCATTATGGGCGCAATACACATCATATGATTGAGGCGGTGTTTAAGGCACTTGCGCGTGCGCTTGATGAGGCAACAATGATCGATCCACGCGTCAAATCTGTACCGTCAACGAAGGGAATGTTGTAAATGATCGGCATTATTGATTATGGCATGGGAAATTTATATAGCGTCAGCAAAGCGTTAGAACGGTTAAACGTGCCGTATATCGTTGAAAGCGATCAAAACAAGTTGAGTCAAGCAGATGGTTTCATTTTGCCTGGTGTTGGTTCATTTAAAGATGCGATGCACATGTTAACAGAAACGAAGCTGGACTCGTTTATCCACGAACAAGTTGCAGCAGGCAAGCCGCTTCTTGGCATTTGTTTAGGCATGCAGTTGTTGTTTGAAGAAAGCGAAGAAAACGGTTTGACGGCTGGGCTAAAGTTGCTCCCGGGTCGTGTCGTTCGCTTTACGGGCATGACAAAAGAAGGAAAACGATATAAAGTGCCGCATATGGGATGGAACGAGCTTGCTTTCCATCAGTCCTCTCCGCTTTTTGATGGCGTTGAACGAGGGCATGTATATTTTGTTCACTCGTATTATGTACAAACAGATGATCGAACCGTTTTGCTAGCAAGTGCGCAATATGATGTAGAAGTTCCTGCGGTCGTTGGACGTGGAAAGATATTCGGGACACAATTTCATCCGGAGAAAAGTGGGGCACTCGGCATACGTCTATTGCAAAATTATGCAAGGCTTGTAGAAAGGGAGAGAAACTAATGTTTACGATTTATCCAGCCATCGACATGCGTGACGGAAAATGTGTTCGTCTCGTGCAAGGAGACTATAACAAAGAAACGGTATATGGACATTCGCCAGTCGAAATGGCGCGCTCGTTTGTTTCACAAGGGGCGACATGGATTCATATGGTCGATTTAGACGGGGCGAAAGAAGGAAGACGGGTGAATGATGCATTCGTCGTCGAAGTGGCACAAACGCTTGCGGTGAACGTTCAAATTGGCGGTGGTATTCGTACAGAAGAAGACGTGGCATATTACTTAGAACAAGGTGTATCGCGCGTCATTTTAGGAAGTGCTGCGATTTCGAATCCTTCGTTTGTGAAAGCGATGCTTCGCGCGTATGGTGAACGCATTGTCATCGGTATTGATGCAAAAAACGGATTTGTTGCGACAGAAGGATGGACACATACGTCGACGATCGAAGCGGTTGAACTCGGGAGACAGCTTGCGGACGCTGGAGCAGAAACGTTTATTTTTACCGATATTGCGACAGACGGGATGTTATCCGGTCCAAATATTGAGGCGGTTGTTCGTCTGGCTCAGGCGACGAACAAACGTGTTATTGCTTCTGGCGGCATTCGTTCGCTCGATGATTTACACGCCTTAAAGCAATTCGAAAATGAAGGAGTGGCTGGAGCGATTGTTGGTAAAGCGTTATATACAGGGCAATTTACTGTTGCTGAAGCGTTAAAGGCGGTGGAACAATGATTACAAAACGCATTATTCCTTGTTTAGACGTGAAAGATGGTCGTGTTGTCAAGGGGGTGCAATTTGTTTCGTTGCGCGATGCGGGTGATCCGGTTGAGCTCGCGCGTGCATATGATGAACAAGGAGCTGACGAGCTTGTTTTTTTAGATATTTCAGCGTCACATGAAGGACGAAAAACAATGGTACACGTCGTTCAGCGTGTCGCTGCACAGCTGGCCATTCCGTTTACGGTCGGGGGCGGAATTAGCACATTAGAAGATATGAAAACGATTTTGCGTGCGGGAGCGGACAAAGTGTCAGTTAATACGGCCGCGTTATTACGCCCAGAGTTGATTACAGAAGGAGCGAATTTTTTTGGTTCGCAATGTATCGTCGTGGCGATTGATGCTAAATATGATGAAACGATGCAATCGTGGCGCGTGTATACGCATGGCGGTCGCCGTCCAACGAATTGGGAAGTTGTTGCATGGGCGAAAGAGGCTGTCAAACGTGGAGCAGGAGAAATTTTATTAACGAGCATGGATCGTGACGGTGGAAAAGACGGTTTTGATTTGGCGTTGACGAAACGAGTAAGTGAAGCTGTTTCTGTTCCTGTTATTGCATCAGGAGGGGCTGGGTGCGCCCAACATTTTGTTGATGTGTTTCAAACCGCTCAAGCAGATGCCGCATTAGCCGCTTCGATTTTTCATTATAAAGAAACGTCCGTCCAGCAAGTGAAACAGTACGTGCGTGAACAGGGGGTAAACGTCCGATGAATATTCGATTTAATGAACAAGGACTTGTGCCGGCGATCGTCCAAGATGCACACAGTAAAGAAGTGTTGACGTTAGCGTATATGAACGAGCAATCGTTGCAAAAGACGTTAGAAACGAAAGAAACATGGTTTTATAGCCGCTCGCGGCAACAGTTATGGCATAAGGGAGAAACGTCCGGAAACGTACAAAAAGTTGTTGATATTCGTTATGACTGTGATGCGGATGCCCTTCTTATACTCGTTGAGCCGAAAGGACCGGCATGCCACACAGGGGAATACTCTTGTTTTCATCATCGGTTAAACGATGAAAAGCCAGTTGCTACGCCGAATCGTTTCGCGATTTTAAACGTGTTAGAGTCGCTTATTGCGGAACGTGAGGCAAAACGTCCTGAAGGGTCGTATACAACATATTTATTTGAAAAGGGAATTGATAAGATCGCAAAAAAAGTTGGGGAGGAAGCGGCAGAAGTCATTATTGCAGCTAAAAACCGCTCAAAAGAAGAACTACGATGGGAAGCGGCAGATTTATTATATCATTTACTCGTTTTGTTGCGTGAACAGCGTGTGTCGCTCGATGATGTGCTTTCCGTATTAGCGGAGCGTCATCGGTAACGCTTTTTTCTCCATCCATGTTGTTCTGAAGCGAAAATGTGGTATACTTTCTTTCGGTGAAAGAAATCAACATGGAGGGTTCGATGAAAAAACATTTGCAAAAACGTGTCGGGAAAGTCATTCCGTTTATTCAAGACGGTACGTACTTTTTTAATAAAGGTGTCACATATTATCGTCGTCGCGATTTACGTAAAGCGAAAGCGTATTTGCAACGGGCAGTGCAACTGGAGCCAGAACAAAGCACATTTGCGTGCCAATTGGCGATTGTATTGTCAGAATTGGGGGAATATGCGCAATCGAACGAATGGTTATTACGCATTATTGAACAAGACGACGATTTAGCGGAATGTTTTTACTTTTTAGCGAACAACTATGCTCATTTAGGGTTGTTTGGTGAGGCGACGAAATATGCGGAGCAGTATATGGAACGCGAACCGGATGGAGAGTTTGCGGAGTATACGCTCGATTTATTAGATATTTTAACGATTGAACAAGATGACGAGTGGCTGAATTATGATGATATGTTAATGAAGCAAGAACAGGCTCGTACGTTGCTTGAAAAAGGCGAGTTTCAAGAAGCGATTGTTTTGTTTGAAGAAATGATTAAAGAGCATCCAGAACATTGGGCGGCTTACAACAATTTAGCGCTCGCTTATTTTTATCAAGGGAATGTCGGGAAAGCGAAACAAACGATCGAATACATTTTAAAGCAAAATCCAGGTAATTTACATGCTCTTTGCAATGATGCGGTGTTTTCGTATTATTTACAAGAACAAGAGCGACTATTTTCACTTATTCAGTCGTTACAACGCGTACATCCGATTTCATTTGAGCATCGCTATAAGCTTGGGGTGACGTTTGCAATTGTCGGACGCTATGATTTAGCGTTTCAATGGTTGCGACAGTTACAACGCCGCGGTTTTGAAGGGGATGCACCGTTTTATTATTGGTACGCATATGCTGCATATCATATGGGATATCGCATGCTAGCGGAGTCGATGTGGAAAAAGTTCATTGCGCTTCACCCAGATAAAAAAGGAAGCGAGCCGTGGCGTTATCGTGAACAGACGATTGAACACATTCAGTCATTATTTACAAAACAAGATATTGCTTCTTCATTGTATGCGTTATATTTAATAGGCAAATCGTTTATAGCAAGCGATTGTCCGTTTCCAAAACAATCATGGTCTCATCCGTTTTTGCAGGAATGGAGCGACTACGTATACGGATATGAACATGAACCATCCGCGCATGTTGTCGATGCGCATCGCATCGTGACGTTGCTTATTCAACATAACGGGTTTGAATACGAGCCTTTATATATTGCTTGGTTTTCTTTTTTTATCGAGGCAATAAAGGAAATCGATTCGTTTTCTAATCACGAAGGATGGGCAGCGGCGTTTGAATATATGTTTCGTAAACGTCGTGGTGAGCGTGTGACACAGCGAATGATTGCAGAACGTTATGGGGTGTCAGTAGCAACGATCGGAAAGTATGTGAAAGTTATGAAACAGAAGTGGCACGGATGAGCAAGTTAATAGACCCTTTTGTTTTGTTGTATTACGATAGAAATATGGAAACGATAAAATGGAGAGTCATGCATAAAGAAAGGGTGGAAGAAACGTGTCACAAGAAAATATTTATGACGTCATTATTATTGGCGCAGGTCCAGCAGGGATGACGGCAGCGGTGTACACATCGCGAGCGAACTTATCGACGCTTATGCTTGAACGCGGGGTTCCTGGCGGTCAAATGGCAAATACAGAGGAAGTAGAGAACTATCCAGGGTATGAACATATTCTTGGGCCAGAGCTCGCGACGAAGATGTTTGAACATGCGAAAAAATTTGGTGCTGAATATGCGTACGGTGATGTAAAAGAAGTGATTGACGGCGAAGCGTATAAGACGGTTGTCACAAGCAATCAACAATACAAAGCTCGTGCCGTTATTATTGCGACAGGTGCAGAGTATAAAAAGCTTGGCGTTCCTGGTGAAAAAGAATTGGGGGGACGCGGCGTTTCGTATTGTGCGGTATGTGACGGAGCGTTTTTTAAAGGCAAAGAGCTTGTCGTTGTCGGTGGAGGGGATTCAGCCGTTGAAGAAGGTGTGTATTTAACACGTTTTGCAAGTAAAGTGACGATCGTTCACCGTCGCGACCAGTTGCGTGCGCAAAAAATTTTACAGCAACGAGCGTTTGCGAATGAGAAGGTTGATTTTATTTGGAATCATACAGTCAAGCAAATTAACGAAAAAGATGGTCGTGTCGGCAGCGTGACGCTCGTTCATACACAAACAGGGGAAGAGCGTGAGTTCCCATGTGATGGCGTGTTTATTTACATCGGTATGGTGCCGCTAACAAAGCCGTTTGCTTCACTTGGCATTACGAACGAAAACGGCTATATTGAAACGAACGAATTAATGGAAACGAAAGTGCCTGGCATTTTTGCAGCAGGGGATGTGCGTGAAAAGTCGCTTCGTCAAATTGTTACCGCAACAGGTGACGGAAGTATTGCGGCACAAAGCGCCCAACATTACGTAGAAGAATTAAAGGAAAAGCTTAACATTCAGTAATGAAAACGTAATGTGGCTTTAATTGAACTGTAACACGCTTGAAACAATAAAAGAGTATGATAAAAGTAAGTAATTGACCCCCTTTTTATATATACTTGTTGGCACGGGCTTTCGTCCCGTGCTTTCTTTTTGTTACGGTTATGAAAACGTTTCAAAATTTATACTTTGTGACCGTTTGTAAGAAATAGTATAATGAAAAAAATATATTCATTATTGAGGTGAACGGACGTTGCAACGAGTGACGAACTGTGTATTAGTGAAAGACGGACACGTTCTTTTGTTAAAGAAACCTCGGCGCGGTTGGTGGGTAGCGCCGGGGGGGAAAATGGAACAAGGAGAATCAGTACGGGAAGCTTGTGTGCGAGAATATCGTGAGGAAACAGGTATTTATTTGAAAAACCCAAAATTAAAAGGGGTATTTACGTTTGTCATGAAGCGAGGAGAAGAAGTCGTTTCTGAATGGATGATGTTTACGTTTTTTGCGGAACATTTTGATGGCGAAAACGTAGTACAATGTGAAGAAGGGGAGCTCGCTTGGCATCCAATTGAACAGATTCCAACGTTGCCGATGGCGCCAGGCGATTATCATATTATTGATTATGTCATTAAAGGAACGGGAATGATGTACGGCACGTTTACGTATACAGAGGAATTTGAATTGTTATCGTACCGACTAGATCCGAGTTGAAGAAAGGAGAGAGGGCGATGAGCACAGGTTCAGCACATGTTCATATGGTGATTATTACAGGGATGTCGGGAGCAGGAAAAACGGTAGCGATCCAAAGTTTTGAGGATTTAGGCTATTTTTGTGTCGATAATTTGCCACCGACGTTGTTACCAAAGTTTCTTGAATTAATTCGAGAGTCAGGAAATAAAATGAATAAAATTGCTCTCGTCATGGATTTGCGGAGCCGTGATTTTTTCGATCGTCTTTTTGCAGCGCTCGATGATTTGGCAGAAACATCGTGGGTGACGCCACAAATTTTATTTTTAGATGCAAACGATACGACACTTGTTAGCCGTTATAAAGAAACGCGGCGCTCGCATCCGCTTGCTCCAAGTGGATTGCCACTTGAAGGAATTAAGTTGGAGCGCCAGTTGCTCGAGGAATTGAAAGGGCGCGCGCAAATGATTATCGACACATCCAACTTAAAACCGCGCGAACTGCGCGAAAAAATTGTTCAAACATTTGCGACACCAGCTACGACAACGTTTTCTGTCAATGTTGTTTCATTTGGCTTTAAATATGGGTTGCCGATTGATGCGGATCTCGTCTTTGATGTTCGTTTTTTACCGAATCCGCATTATATCGAGCATATGCGTCCGAAAACAGGACTAGATGAGGAAGTATCATCTTACGTTTTGAAATGGACGGAGACGCAAAAATTTATTGAAAAAGTAACGGATTTACTTTCGTTTATGCTTCCACATTATAAGCGAGAAGGAAAAAGTCAAGTCGTCATTGCTATTGGATGTACAGGTGGACAGCATCGTTCTGTAACGTTAGCGGAGTATATCGCACGTTATTTTGCTGACGAATATACAACGCATGTATCACATCGAGATATTGCAAAAAGAAAGGATACGCACCGATGAAAAAAATTGTTGTCATTGGCGGGGGCACAGGGCTTCCTGTTTTGCTTCGGGGGCTCAAACAATATGATGTCGATTTGACAGCGATCGTCACCGTTGCAGATGATGGCGGAAGCTCGGGGAGATTACGTGATGAACTGGATATGCCTCCGCCCGGAGATATTCGTAACGTACTTGCGGCTCTTTCTGATGTAGAACCACTCATTATCGAATTGTTTCAACATCGATTTGAAAACGGGAACGGGTTATCCGGTCATTCGCTTGGCAATTTAATTTTAGCGGCGATGACGGCCATCACTGGCGATTTCGTGCATGCGGTTCGTGAAATGGGAAAAGTGTTAAATGTGCGTGGAAAAGTGTTGCCAGCCGCAAATGAAAGTGTTGTTTTGCATGCAGAAATGGAAGACGGGACGATCGTATCGGGTGAGTCAAAAATTCCGTATTCCGGAAAAAAAATTAAACGTGTATTTTTAACTCCATCAAATATTGAGCCGCTCGAAGAAACGATTACAGAATTACAAATGGCAGATTTAATTGTGATTGGACCCGGGAGTTTATATACGAGCATTTTACCGAATTTACTCGTTCCTAAAATTGGCGAAGAGGTATGTCAATCAAAGGCGAAAAAAGTATATATATGCAACGTCATGACTCAAGCAGGAGAAACGTTAAACTATACGGCGAGCGATCATGTAAAAGCGCTGTATGATCATATGGCTTGTGCATTTTTAGATGCTATCATTGTCAATAATGCGCCTATTTTGCCAGAAACGAAAGAGCGATATGCGAAAGAACTGGCGACACCGGTCATTTGTGATATGGAAGAATTAGAGAAGCTCGGTTTACAAGTCATTTGTGATGCGATCATTGATGAGCGAGATGGAACGGTGCGTCACGATACGAAAAAAGTAGCGGCGTTGCTCGTTTCGCTTCTAGCACCTCCTTCGCACGACGTATATTTATAGGAGGTGGGATCGTTGTCATTTGCATCAGAAACAAAGAAAGAATTAACGGGTATTGACGTGAAACCTTGTTGTTTAAAAGCAGAGTTGTCTGCTTTAATTCGAATGAACGGTTCCATTTCATTTTCTAACCGCCGTTTGTTGCTAAACATTCAAACAGAAAATGCCGCAATCGCACGGCGCATTTATACGTTATTAAAAAAAGGGTATGATGTAGTAGTTGAGTTGCTTGTACGCAAAAAGATGCGTTTAAAGAAAAATAACGTATATATCGTACGGGTGGTGGAAGGAACGCACGAACTATTATCAGATTTAAAAATTATGGAAGAAGGATTTTCGTTTGTTCACGTCATTTCGCCAGAACTCGTGCAAAAAAAATGTTGTAAACGTTCGTATTTGCGTGGAGCGTTTTTAGCGGGTGGATCTGTTAATAACCCAGAAACATCGTCTTATCATTTAGAAATTTTTTCGTTATATCGTGAACATAACGAATCGCTTTGTGAACTGATGAACACGAATTTTCATTTACATGCGCGCACGTTAGAAAGAAAAAAAGGGTTTATTACGTATTTAAAAGAAGCGGAGAAAATTGCAGAGTTTTTAAGCATTATCGGAGCGCATCAAGCGCTATTGCGTTTTGAAGATGTGCGCATCGTGCGCGATATGCGTAATTCTGTCAATCGTCTTGTTAACTGTGAAACAGCGAACTTAAATAAAACGATTGGCGCAGCGTTGCGACAGGTGGAAAACATTCGTTATATTGACGAGACAATCGGGCTTGATCAGCTCCCCGAAAAGCTTCGCGAGATCGCAAAATTGCGCATTGAATACCAAGATGTGACGCTCAAAGAGCTTGGAGAAATGGTTTCTGGTGGGAAAATTAGCAAATCGGGTATTAATCATCGCCTGCGTAAATTAGATGAAATTGCTGAACGACTTCGTGCAGGTCAGCCGATCGATTTTCATAAATCTTTATGAACTATGGGAGGAATGCAAAATGGTAGAAAAGCAAGTGGAAGTACGGTTGAAAACAGGGTTGCAAGCGCGTCCAGCAGCGTTATTCGTTCAAGAAGCAAACCGTTTTTCAGCCGATATTTACATCGAAAAAGATGGAAAAAAAGTAAATGCAAAAAGCATTATGGGTTTAATGAGTTTAGCGATTCATACAGGGGCAGTTATCACCATTTATGCGAATGGATCAGATGAACAAGAAGCGTTAAACAAACTTGTTGAGTATGTACAAAAAGAAGCATAAAAACAAGGCGGGAAGGCCGCCTTGTTTTTATTTTTCATCGACGCGTGTTAATACGCGGTCAATTAAACCGTATTCTTTCGCCTTTTCAGCTGTCATAAAGTTGTCGCGATCGGTGTCGCGCTCAATGACTTCGATTGGTTGTCCTGTATTTTCGGATAAGATGCGGTTTAATTTGTCACGCAAGAATAAAATGCGTTTGGCTGCAATTTCGATTTCTGTTGCTTGGCCTTGTACGCCACCGAGCGGTTGATGAATCATGATCTCGCTATTTGGCAATGCAAAACGTTTTCCTTTGGCACCTGCTGCCAGCAAAAACGCCCCCATAGAAGCTGCCATACCGATACAAATCGTCGATACATCTGGTTTAATAAATTGCATCGTATCGTAAATCGCCATGCCTGCTGTAATCGACCCACCAGGGCTGTTAATGTAGAGAGAAATATCTTTTTCAGGGTCTTCAGCGGCTAAAAATAAAAGCTGAGAAACGATTGAGTTTGCGACATGATCATCGATTGGGCTTCCTAAAATGATGATGCGGTCTTTTAATAAGCGAGAGTAAATGTCATATGCACGTTCTCCACGGCTCGTTTGTTCAATAACTGTAGGAATTAAGTTCATACTCTTCCTCCTCCGATAATTCATTTTTTATGTACTTTTATCATACAGGAAAGGTCAATAAAGGTCAAATGAAATACCTTTCATTCATATGTATTCGCCTTTGTTCTTCTGCATCCCTTCTTTCATCGTTTCCGCTTTTTTAAATTTTAAACGTCACCGCTATTGCATTTTTTTTTCTTCTTCACTATAATGGTAAGTGCATTTATCACTATGCCCTCGTAGTGTAGTGGATAGCACGAGAGATTCCGGTTCTCTTAGCGTGGGTTCGAATCCTGCCGAGGGCGTTAATTAACCCCTGCTTGCTATGCAAGCGGGGGTTTTTGTATAAAAAAATAAAGTCCGGTGTACCGCACCGGACGAATAGATGAATTTTGCGAGGCTTGCTCGCTTGTTCTATAAGAATGATAACATGCCTTCGATGCATATGCATAGTAGAAAAAACATCCAATATGTTTTTATCGTCTCTCCGTTAGAGAGATGATAAAATGAGGATGAAGGGAGATGGCATGAATGGAGATGCAATTAACGCAAAGGCAAGAGCTAAAAGTTGCGTTGACAAAAGAGCTTGTTCAAGCGATTGAACTGCTGCAATATTCAATGATCGAACTACAATCGCTTTTACATGAACAAGCGCTTGAAAATCCATTTGTTGAGTTGCATGAACGAAAACGAACAGCTACAAAGCGACGCGATCAAACGAACCGGATGAATTATATTGAAAATGTAAGCGCTTTTAATTGTTCGCTTGCTTCACATTTACATGGCCAACTCGTTGGTATGCGTGTATCCGACGAGGAGAGAAGAGCACTTGATTATTTAATTGCGTCACTTGATGAATATGGTTATTTGCATACAACAATTGCCGAGGCAGCTTGCCATCTTCAGTTAGAAGAAACGACTATATCGCGAGCACTTCATATGTTACGGTCACTTGATCCTGCTGGGGTAGGAGCGGAAAATTTGTCGCATTGTTTATATTTACAACTCATCCGTCTTCCACAAAGGGATGAGCTAGCGGAAACAATTGTGACGGAGTATTTCGAACCGTTTGTCCATAAAAAATGGAAAGAAATAAAATCGAAACTAGGTGTAGAGTTAGCGGACTTACAGCGGGTGTGGGAACTTATTCGTACGCTCCATCCACGCCCAGGAAGTTTGTATAACGATGAACAAATGACGTACATTGTCCCTGATGTCATCGTGTCATATAGTAATGGGGTGTGGAATGTAACGATAAACGAAGAAATTATTCCAACTGTTGTATGGAATGAATCGTATGAACGGAAAGTACGATCGGATGATCCGCACGTTCAAAAATATATCGAGGAAAAACGTCAACAGTTTCAATGGATCCAACGTTGTTTAATGCAGCGAGCAACAACGATTGAGCAAATTGCCTGTGAGTTAATTCATCGACAACGTGATTATTTTGAAAAAGGTTTGCTCCATATGAAGCCACTTACGATGCGCGAAGTGGCAACAGCATTAAACATTCATGAATCGACCGTCAGTCGCGCGGTGAAAAATAAATATATGCAAACGCCTCATGGTTTAATTGACATGCGCCGCTTTTTTACAAGCGGTGTTGATGAACACGCATCGCAAGAAAAAGTAAAAGGTTTAATTGCGGAATTAATTAAGCAAGAAAATGGGCAAAAACCTCTTTCCGACCAAAACATTGCTGATTTACTCGAGCAACGATACAATATTTGTGTAGCGCGGCGGACGGTCGCGAAATATCGTGAACAGCTTTGTATTCCACCGGCTTCGAAACGAAAGCAATATGCATAAAGGGGACAAAACATGAAAATCGTGTTATATTCGAAAGAAAACTGCTGTCTTTGTGATGAAGCAAAAGACATTCTTCGCGAGTTACAAGTCGAATGGGAAGAAGTAGATATTTACAAAGATGAGCGATTACTTGAACGATACCATCTTATGATTCCTGTCATTGAAATGAACGGAGACATCGTTGCGTACGGTCGCATTCACAAAGATGTCATAAGAAAGCGATTACAACAAATACGAAGCAGTTGAATAACGTTTCACTTCCTGTTACAATAAAGTTGTAGCAGGGGTGAATTTTTTTTACGTAAAGTGGGACATAATACGTCATAGCGGGACTTAAAACGTCCTGAAAAAGAAAAAGAGAGTAAAGAAGGAAGAAAAGAGCATGCGACAATGGATTGATGTTCAACGAAAATTGTTGCCTGATCTTCTCGCGATTATGCAAAAGCGATACGAAATTTTGCAGCACATCCGCTTAATGCAACCGATTGGACGCCGAACATTATCCTTAAACTTAGGCATTAGCGAGCGCGTCTTACGGTCGGAAGTGCAGTTTTTAAAAGAGCAAAATTTGCTTGATATTACAACTGCGGGCATGAGTGTTACATCGGAAGGAAACGATATGCTCATTCAACTTGAAGATATGATGCGAGAAGTACTCGGGTTAAAAGAGCTGGAAAGAAAAATAAAAAAGAAACTTCCTGTCAAAGATGTCATTGTCGTTGCTGGAGACAGTGATCGATCCCCTTGGGTGAAGAGAGAGATGGGAAGAGCTTGTGTCTCACGTATAAAACATTCACTAACGGGGAAAGACGTTGTAGCAGTAACTGGTGGAACAACCCTTGCTGCTGTTGCTGAAATGATGACACCAGACGTCAAATACCGAGATGTGTTATTTGTTCCAGCACGCGGTGGACTTGGAGAAGATGTAACGAACCAAGCGAACACGATTTGTGCGCGCATGGCGGAAAAAGCAATGGGACATTATCGTTTGTTACATGTCCCTGACCAGCTAAGTGCTGAAACGTATCAATCAATTATTGAAGAACCAGCTATTAAAGAAGTGCTTGAATTAATTAAGTCATCAACGGTCGTCATTCATGGTATAGGTGACGCAAAAACGATGGCAGAACGAAGAAAAACGCCACCAGAAGAAATGAAAAAAATTGAACACAACAAGGCGGTGGCAGAAGCATTTGGATACTACTTCAATCAACATGGGGAAGTGGTTCATAAAGTAAACACCGTTGGCATTCAGCTCGAAGATGTGCGCCACGTTCCTTGCGTCATCGCAGTGGCAGGAGGCGCTTCGAAAGCAAAAGCAATTCAAGCGTATATGAAACAGGCACATCAGTGCATCTTAATTACAGATGAAGGTGCAGCAAAACAGTTAGTACGGGATGATTCATCCCTCTAAAATATATCTCTATAATCCAAAAGGAGGACGAAAACGATGGCAGTAAAAATTGGTATTAACGGTTTTGGTCGTATCGGCCGTAACGTATTTCGCGCAGCATTAAAAAATCCTGAAATTGAAGTGGTTGCAGTTAACGACTTAACAGATGCAAAAACGTTAGCACACCTTTTAAAATATGACTCCGTTCATGGCACATTAGATGCAGAAGTGTTTGTAAACGGCAATAACATTGTTGTAAACGGAAAAGAAATTATCGTCAAAGCAGAGCGCGATCCAGCAAACTTAGGATGGGGCGAACTTGGTGTTGATATCGTTGTTGAATCAACAGGACGCTTCACAAAACGCGAAGACGCAGCGAAACATTTAGAAGCAGGCGCGAAGAAAGTCATCATTTCTGCACCGGCGACAAACGAAGACATTACAATCGTGATGGGCGTAAACCAAGACAAATACGACCCAGCAAACCATCATGTCATTTCAAACGCATCTTGTACAACAAACTGCTTGGCGCCATTTGCGAAAGTATTGCATGAAAAATTCGGCATCATTCGTGGTATGATGACGACTGTTCACGCGTATACAAACGACCAACAAATTCTTGATTTACCACATAAAGATTTACGTCGTGCGCGTGCAGCAGCTGAATCGATCATTCCAACATCAACAGGTGCGGCAAAAGCAGTAGCACTTGTATTGCCTGAATTAAAAGGAAAATTAAACGGTATGGCGATGCGTGTACCAACACCAAACGTATCTGTCGTTGACCTTGTTGCTGAACTTGAAAAAGAAGTTACTGTTGAAGAAGTAAACTCAGCATTAAAAGCGGCGGCAGAAGGTGAATTAAAAGGCATTCTTGCTTACAGCGAAGAGCCATTAGTTTCTCGTGACTACAACGGCTCAACAGCTTCTTCAACAATCGATGCCCTTTCAACAATGGTTATGGAAGGTCGCATGGTGAAAGTTCTTTCTTGGTACGACAACGAAACAGGATATTCTCACCGCGTTGTTGACCTTGCTGCATACATTGCATCAAAAGGTTTATAATTTTTTGGATTGTTTGCCCAAAACGGTTTATAATAAATAGTTGGACATACCGAGAAGGGGAGCGGGGATCATCCCCACTCCCTTTCTATGTATCACACGAATAAGGAGGCCTTTCCGTCAACTACTCCCACTTAACTAACGCTTGAAGTGGGGGCTTGCAACTCCCCAGAAGTGCAAACGGACTTCATCCTCCTTCCTTGACTTGGGGTTGCATCAGGGGCAGGTTGACGACTACCCAACGACGCAGGTCATGCCTGCATCGTTACCGATTCTCTCGGTGTGTCTGTTGGCAGTACTTGACTTCCACACACAACAGACGGACCTACGCTCGATGTTTTACGGTTACAACGTTTCCTGTAACCAACTCCATACATCGAGTAGCAGTTATTGGAGTGCCTTTATTTAACGGTTTTCTCCACGCCTTTATTATATCATACACAAAAGAAAGGGGGAACGCGCATTCCTCTCCCACTTACTCCCTTTGGTCGTTGAAGTGGGAGTCTCCTGCGCGAAATAGGATGAATAAAAAAACCGTCCGTGACATTGATGTGAAAGGAAAACGTGTATTTTGCCGCGTCGATTTTAACGTGCCGATGCAAGACGGTGCCGTGACAGATGACACGCGCATCCGAGCGGCGCTGCCAACGATCCAATATTTAATGGAACAAGGAGCGAAAGTCATTTTAGCGAGCCACCTTGGTCGTCCGAAAGGAAAAGTTGTTGAAGAGATGCGCTTAAATGCTGTGGCAGAACGTTTAAGTGAATTGCTTGGCAAGCGCGTCGTGAAAACAGATGAAGCGTATGGCGATGCAGTGAAAGCTGCGATTGCTGAAATGAATGAAGGCGATGTGTTATTGCTTGAAAACGTACGTTTCTATCCTGGTGAGGAGAAAAACGACCCAGAATTGGCAAAAGCGTTTGCCGAATTAGCAGATGTATACGTCAACGATGCATTTGGGGCAGCACACCGTGCGCATGCGTCCACAGAAGGCATTGCCCATTATTTACCGGCTGTTGCTGGGTTTTTGATGGAAAAAGAAATCGAAGTGTTAGGAAAAGCATTGTCGAATCCAGACCGTCCGTTTACGGCAATCATCGGCGGCGCCAAAGTAAAAGATAAAATCGGCGTCATTGAAAATTTATTAGATAAAGTGGATAATTTGATTATTGGGGGCGGCTTAGCGTACACATTCGTGAAAGCGCTCGGCCATGAAATTGGCAAATCGTTATTAGAAGAAGATAAAATGGAATTAGCGAAATCGTTCATGGAAAAAGCGAAAGAAAAAGGCGTCAACTTCTACATGCCTGTGGATGCAGTCGTAGCTGACGATTTTTCAAACGATGCGAATAAAAAAGTTGTTAACATCGATGAAATTCCAAGTGATTGGGAAGGACTTGACATCGGTCCGAAAACACGCGAATTGTATCGCGATGTGATTTTAAAATCAAAACTTGTTATTTGGAACGGTCCGATGGGTGTATTCGAAATGGACGCGTTCGCTGAAGGAACAAAAGCTGTTGCTCAAGCGCTTGCTGATGCGAAAGATACATACACGGTCATCGGTGGCGGCGATTCAGCAGCGGCAGTTGAAAAATTTGGACTTGCAAACAAAATGGATCACATTTCGACAGGTGGCGGTGCGTCGCTTGAATTTATGGAAGGTAAACAACTTCCAGGTGTCGTTGCTTTAAATGACAAGTAAGAAAGGAGCGAAAAGCGATGCGAAAGCCGATTATTGCAGGAAACTGGAAAATGCATAAAACGTTAAAAGAGGCGCTTCAATTTGTAGAAGAAGTGAAACATGCCGTTCCTTCAAACGAGCAAGTGGATACGGTTGTATGCGCCCCAGCGTTATTTTTAGCCCATTTAGTTGAGGCGACAAAAGGAACAAATGTAAAAATTGGTGCGCAAAACATGCACTTTGAAGATCAAGGGGCATTTACAGGCGAAATTAGCCCTGTTGCGTTAAAAGATCTTGGTGTGGAGTATGTTATCATCGGGCACTCCGAACGCCGTGAAATGTTTGCCGAAACAGATGAAACAGTCAACAAAAAAGTGCTTGCGGCGTTTAAGCACGGACTTGTGCCAATCGTTTGTTGCGGGGAGACATTAGAAGAGCGTGAAAGCAATCGCACAAATGAAGTCGTTCGTGTACAAGTTGAAAAAGCGCTTGAAGGCTTAACAGAAGAACAAGTAAAGCAAGTTGTCATTGCCTACGAGCCAATTTGGGCGATCGGAACAGGGAAATCGTCCACAGCAGAAGATGCCAACAACGTATGCGGCTACATTCGCCAAGTCATTGCGAACAAATTCTCACAAGAAGCAGCTAATGCGGTACGCATTCAATACGGTGGTAGCGTAAAACCAGAAAATATTGCTGCGTTTTTAGCGGAAGAACATATTGACGGAGCGCTTGTTGGTGGTGCGAGCTTACAACCACAATCGTTTTTACAACTCGTGGAGGCAGGAAAATGAGCAAAAAACCAGTAGCATTAATTATTTTAGATGGCTTTGCTCTTCGTGAAGAAACATTTGGCAACGCGGTTGCACAAGCGAAAAAACCAAATTTCGATCGTTATTGGAACGAATATCCACATGCGACATTAACGGCATGCGGTGAAGCGGTCGGTTTGCCAGAAGGACAAATGGGGAACTCGGAAGTCGGTCACCTAAACATCGGTGCTGGTCGCATTGTGTATCAAAGTTTAACGCGTGTGAATATCGCCATTCGCGAAGGTGAGTTTGAGCGCAACGAAACGTTTTTAGCAGCGATGGATCATGTGAAAAAACACGGAACAAATTTGCACATTTTCGGTCTTCTTTCTGACGGTGGTGTGCATAGTCATATTAACCATTTATTCGCTTTACTCAAGCTCGCCGCAAAAGAAGGCGTCAAACATGTGTATATTCACGGCTTTTTAGACGGACGTGACGTTGGTCCACAAACAGCGAAAACGTACATTCAACAGTTAAATGAACAAATCGCACAAATTGGTGTCGGTGAAATCGCTACATTATCCGGTCGTTATTACTCCATGGACCGCGATAAACGTTGGGAGCGCGTCGAAAAAGCGTATCGTGCGATGGTGTACGGTGAAGGTCCATCATACCGTGATCCGCTTGCGTGCATTGATGATTCGTACGCAAACGGCATTTACGATGAGTTCGTCTTGCCGTCTGTGATCGTCCGTGAAGACGGAACGCCAGTCGCAACAATTCAAGATAACGACGCGGTTATTTTCTACAATTTCCGTCCTGACCGTGCGATTCAAATTTCAAACACGTTTACAAACGATGATTTCCGTTCATTCGATCGTGGACCGAAACATCCGAAAAATTTGTTCTTCGTATGCTTAACGCACTTTAGTGAAACAGTAAAGGGGTACGTGGCATTTAAGCCAACGAACCTTGATAATACGCTCGGTGAAGTATTGTCACAAAACGGGTTAAAACAGTTGCGCATTGCCGAAACAGAAAAATATCCGCACGTCACATTCTTTATGAGCGGCGGACGGGAAGAAAAGTTCCCTGGTGAAGAGCGCATTTTAATTGACTCACCAAAAGTAGCCACATACGATTTAAAACCAGAAATGAGCGCATACGAAGTGACGGACGCTTTACTGAAAGAAATTGAAGCAGACAAATTCGATGCGATTATTTTAAACTACGCAAACCCTGACATGGTCGGTCATTCAGGAAAATTAGAGCCAACGATTAAAGCAGTCGAAGCGGTCGATGAATGTTTAGGAAAAGTCGTCGATGCGATTATCGCCAAAGGTGGTATTGCGATTATTACCGCAGACCACGGAAATGCGGACGAAGTATTAAATCCAGATGGCAGTCCGAATACGGCGCATACGACAAATCCGGTTCCGGTCATCGTGACGAAAAAAGGCATTACACTTCGTCAAGATGGCATTTTAGGGGACTTAGCGCCAACGATGCTTGATTTGCTCGGATTACAACAACCGAAAGAAATGACAGGAAAAACGTTAATTCAAAAATAAACTAAAGGAGAGATGAACGATGCCAACAATTATTGACATTTATGCTCGTGAAGTATTAGACTCTCGTGGCAATCCGACAGTAGAGGTAGAAGTATACACAGAATCAGGTGCGTTCGGACGTGCCCTTGTACCGAGTGGAGCGTCAACAGGTGAGTATGAAGCGGTTGAATTGCGTGATGGCGACAAAGGTCGCTACCTTGGTAAAGGTGTATTACAAGCAGTGAAAAACGTAAACGAAGTCATCGCGCCAGCATTAATTGGTAGCTACGATGTGACAGAGCAAGTTGCCATCGACCGTGCATTAATTGCATTAGACGGTACAGAAAATAAAGGAAAATTAGGTGCAAACGCAATTTTAGGCGTTTCAATGGCTGTTGCACGCGCAGCTGCTGACTACTTAGGCGTTCCTCTATATCAATATTTAGGCGGATTTAATGCAAAAACGTTGCCTGTTCCAATGATGAACATTTTAAACGGCGGTGCGCATGCAGATAACAACGTTGACATTCAAGAATTTATGATTATGCCAGTTGGCGCACCAAACTTCCGTGAAGCGCTTCGCATGGGAGCAGAAATTTTCCATAGCTTAAAATCAGTGTTAAAAGCGAAAGGCTACAACACCGCTGTTGGTGATGAAGGCGGATTTGCGCCAAACTTAAAATCAAACGAAGAAGCGCTCGAAACAATTATCGAAGCGATTGAAAAAGCTGGCTACAAACCAGGCACAGAAGTGATGCTTGCGATGGACGTGGCGTCTTCTGAGCTGTACAACAAAGAAACAGGCAAATACCATTTAGAAGGCGAAGGCGTTGTAAAAACGTCAGAAGAAATGGTTGCATGGTACGAAGAGCTTGTTAACAAATATCCGATCATCTCGATCGAAGACGGCTTAGATGAAAACGACTGGGCTGGTCATAAGTTATTAACAGAGCGCCTTGGCAAAAAAGTACAACTTGTCGGTGACGATTTATTCGTAACAAATACGAAAAAATTAGCACAAGGCATCGAACAAGGTGTCGGCAACTCAATCTTAATTAAAGTGAACCAAATCGGTACGTTAACCGAAACATTTGAAGCGATTGAAATGGCAAAACGCGCAGGCTACACAGCTGTTATTTCTCACCGTTCTGGTGAAACAGAAGATAGCACAATCGCCGACATCGCCGTTGCAACAAACGCGGGTCAAATTAAAACAGGTGCGCCATCACGCACAGACCGCGTCGCAAAATACAACCAATTGCTTCGCATTGAAGACCAATTAGGCGAAACAGCGGTTTACCAAGGAATCAAGTCTTTCTACAACTTGAAGAAGTAAGAAACAAGGATGCCTTCGCATGAGGGCATCCTTTTGTCCGTTGCACAAATGGATGATATTATGTTAAAATAAAACTATTGTGATTGATGTGCGTGGGTGGAGGTGTTGGACATGCATGCGTTGCTTGTTACGTTGTTAGTGATTGTTTCGCTTGGGATGATTGTTGTTGTGTTATTACAATCCGGTCGAAGTGCAGGGCTTTCTGGTGCGATTACCGGCGGTGCTGAACAATTGTTCGGCAAACAGAAAGCACGGGGCATTGATGCGGTGTTACACCGTCTGACTGTTGTCCTTGCGGTGTTGTTTTTCGTATTAACAGTAGCTGTCACTTATTTTGAACTGTAACAGCGGTCCAGCGATGCGGATCGCTTTTTTCATGGAGAAGGGAGGAATCATCTGTGAAACTTGTTGCACCACAACCGTTTACGTTTGAAGCTGGTGAACGCGCTGTTTTATTATTGCACGGATTTACTGGAAATTCGGCGGATGTTCGGATGCTTGGTCGTTTTTTACAATCAAAAGGATATACGTGCCACGCCCCAATTTATAAGGGACATGGCGTGCCGCCAGAAGAACTTGTGCATACCGGCCCGGAAGACTGGTGGCAAGATGTGATGAACGCTTACGAATATTTAAAACAAAACCATGAAAAAATCGCTGTTGTTGGATTATCGCTTGGCGGTGTGTTTTCGTTAAAACTTGGCTATACTGTTCCTGTCGTTGGCATCGTGCCGATGTGTGCCCCGATGTATATTAAAAGCGAACAAACGATGTATGAAGGAGTTTTAGCATACGCTCACGAATATAAAAAGCGGGAAGGAAAAAGTGAGGAGCAAATCGAGCGAGAAATGGCGGAGTTTGCGAAAACGCCGATGAAAACATTGAAATCACTGCAACAACTTATTGCCGAAGTGCGCGATCATCTTGATTATATTTATGCGCCTGTTTTTGTTGTACAAGCGCGTCATGATGACATGATTAACCCAGATAGTGCAAATATTATTTATAACGGCGTTGAATCTCCAGTAAAACAAATGAAGTGGTATGAGGAGTCAGGACACGTCATTACGCTTGATAAGGAAAAAGAGCAATTACATGAAGACATTTATGCATTTTTAGAATCATTAGATTGGTAATCCTCGAAAGGAGGAAGTAAATGAAGGAAAAATTATTGGCGTTTATGCGCGACGAAGCGTATAAACCTCTGACTGTTCAAGAGCTAGAAGAAGCGTTTCATATTACAGACGCAGCCGAATTTAAAGAACTTGTCAAAACACTTGTCGCGTTAGAAGAAGAAGGACTGATTGTTCGGACGAGAAGCAATCGGTATGGACTGCCGGAAAAGATGAATTTAATTCGCGGCAAAGTAACAGGGCATGCGAAAGGGTTTGCGTTTGTCATTCCAGAAGATCCGACGCTTGATGACATTTTCATTCCGCCGTCGGAATTGAAGAATGCGATGCATGGCGACACCGTTCTTGTGCGTGTCAACGGACAAGCAACGGGGGCGCGTCAAGAAGGGACGATCGTCCGCATTATTGAGCGTGGTATTACAGAAGTCGTAGGAACATATACGGAAAGCAAAAACTTCGGTTTTGTTATTCCAGACGATAAAAAAATCGTCAACGACATTTTTATTCCAAAACATGCCGCAAACGGTGCGATCGAAGGGCATAAAGTTGTCGTTCGTTTAACGACGTATCCAGAAGGGCGGATTAGTGCCGAGGGAGAAGTTATTAAAATTTTAGGTCATAAAAACGATCCGGGGGTCGATATTTTATCGATCATCCATAAGCACGGCTTGCCGCTACAATTTCCGGAAGACGTCATTGCCCACGCCAACAGCATTCCGGATACGATTTCTGAAGAAGATTTGCAAGGACGGCGTGATTTGCGCAATGAAATGATTGTCACGATCGATGGTGAAGACGCAAAAGATTTGGACGATGCCGTAGCAGTGACGAAATTAGCAAACGGAAACTATAAGCTTGGCGTTCATATTGCCGATGTCAGCCATTATGTGACGGAAGGGTCGCCAATTGATCGCGAAGCATACGAACGCGGAACGAGCGTTTATTTAGTCGACCGCGTCATCCCGATGATTCCGCACCGTTTATCAAACGGTATTTGTTCATTAAATCCGAAAGTCGATCGATTAACGTTATCGTGCGAAATGGAAATTAACGATCGTGGCGAAGTGGTCAGCCATGAAATTTTCCAAAGTGTCATTCGCACGACCGAACGAATGACGTATTCCGATGTCAACCGCATTCTCGTTGATCACGATGAGGCACTACGAGAAAAATATGCCCCGCTTGTGCCGATGTTTGAGTTAATGGCAGAGTTAGCCGATATTTTACGCAACAAACGCATGAAGCGCGGTGCCATTGATTTTGACTTTAAAGAAGCGAAAGTACTCGTTGATGAAAATGGAAAACCGTATGACGTCGTGTTGCGTGAACGTTCTGTTGCCGAACGATTAATTGAGGAATTTATGCTAGCAGCGAACGAAACGATCGCGGAACATTTCCATTGGATGAACGTGCCGTTTATTTATCGTGTGCATGAAGATCCGAAGCCAGAGAAGTTGCAACGCTTTTTAGAGTTTATTACGAACTTCGGCTATATTGTCAAAGGAACGGGCAATCAAATTCATCCGCGTGCCTTGCAAGAAGTGCTAGAGGCGGTACGTGGTGAGCCAGAAGAAATGGTCGTTTCAACCGTCATGCTGCGGTCGATGAAGCAAGCGCGCTATGACGCTGAAAGCCTCGGTCACTACGGATTATCAACGGAATTTTATACACATTTCACATCGCCGATTCGTCGCTACCCAGACTTAATTGTGCATCGCCTTATTCGCACATACTTAATTAACGGGCAAATCGATGAACAAACGCAACAAAAATGGGCGGAGAAGTTGCCAGAAATTGCGGAGCATACGTCGAATATGGAACGCCGTGCGGTCGAGGCAGAGCGCGAGACAGATGACTTGAAGAAAACCGAATTTATGGAAGATAAAATTGGCATGGAGTTTGACGGCATTATTAGTTCGGTGACAAATTTCGGGCTGTTTGTTGAACTGCCAAATACGGTCGAAGGGCTTGTGCACGTCAGCTATTTAACAGACGATTATTATCATTATGACGAGCAACATTATGCGATGATTGGTGAGCGAACAGGGAAAGTATATCGCATTGGCGACCAAATTACGGTGCGTGTCATTAACGTCAATAAAGAGGAACGCATCGTTGACTTTGAAATTGTCGGTATGAAAGGGCGAAAAAACAAACAGCCAAAAGCGGCGCCTGTTGTCATTGAAGGAAAGCGGAAAAAGAAAAAAGAAGAACAATGGCCAACAAAAAAAACGAAGAAAAGCAAGAAGTTTTTCGAAGACATCCCAAACATGAAAAAGAAGAAAAAGAAAAAACGATAAGGAAAGCCTCCACCGATGAGGCTTTTCCTTTCCTCTCATTTTTGCTAAAATATTCGTTGTCTGAAGGGAGGGAAATCGATGCCAAAAGGGGAAGGGAAGCTCATTGCCCAAAATAAAAAAGCGCATCACGATTATTTCATTGAAGAAACGTACGAAGCAGGACTAGTGCTGCAAGGAACGGAAATTAAGTCGATTCGCGCAGGTAAAGTGAACTTAAAAGATTCATTTGCGAAAGTGGAAAAGGGAGAAGTGTTTTTGCATAATATGCATATTAGTCCGTACGAACAAGGAAACCGCTACAATCACGACCCGCTCCGGACGAGAAAACTGCTTCTTCACCGCCGCGAAATTAATAAACTGATCGGCTATACGAAAGAGCAAGGTTATACGCTCGTCCCGCTCAAGTTGTATATTAAAGACGGTTTTGCGAAATTGTTGCTTGGCGTCGGTAAAGGAAAGAAAAAGTACGACAAGCGCGAAGATATGAAAAAGAAAGAAGCGCAACGCGAAGTCGAACGCGCTTTCCGCGAACGGCAAAAACTGTAGTGACAATATGTTACAATTGCAAACGAGCGGAAATGTGCTATAATAAATGATGTCAGCCAGTTATGAAAGCTTAAGCTGTTTCGTACGTTTCTCTACGGGGACGTTACGGATTCGACAGGGGTAGATCGAGCTTAAGCTGCGAGCCGAGGGGATCGTCCTCGTAAAAACGTCACTTAAAGATAACTGGCAAAGAAAACTACGCTTTAGCTGCTTAATTAACGCGGCTAACTCCTACCGCCATCGCCCATGTGGCGGCCTAGGGGTTCATAACAAGTGGGCTACGCCCAAGTCCGCCGTCTGAGGATGAGGGAAGAGAATAATCAGACTAGCTGCTCGGATGCCTGTCGGTAGGCGGAAGAAGCGGCGAAAGTAAAATATACCGACTACGCTCGTAGACGCTTAAGTGGCGATATCTCTGGACGTGGGTTCGACTCCCACCGTCTCCATACGCTAATGAGAAAACGCTAGAGAGTAAATACCTCTCTAGCGTTTTATGTTTAATAATACCATCCGCCACCATATGGATAAAACGGATATGGACGTGGTGGGTAATAATATGGGCGTGGCGGATAAAACGGATAAGGCGTTAATGCGCTACCGAGCAATCCACCTAAAAAGCCCCCAAAAAACGGTGCACCGAAAAAACCGAAAAACGGTCTGCGACCATACATTTGAGCATTCCCTCCTCGCAAATTCATCATTACATTAACACGATATGCAAGGCGTTTGTCCAATGGTTGGGCGACTTATCGTTTTCTTGAGAAATCAATCACCGTTCCATCATGTTTTTGAACGATGGGGCGCAATGGAGCATGGATATAGTCTGTAAATCCAATGATCGTCGCCCACTCGTACGGACGGATTTGGATCGCTTGACCAACTTTATATAATGTTGTTTTATCTAAAAAAATGCGCAATATGTGAGGGTCTAATTTTTTTCCTCGTTCGTTCCATACCGCTTCTAAAGCTTTAAATGATGTATAACTTTTTTTACCAATATAACCGCCGACAAGTTCATCATAGTATTGTGCGATGGCGATAATGCGACCGTATAAGTGAATCGCTTCCCCCGATTTTTTGTTCGGTGAATAAACGCCATCAAAATGCTCATGATGGTCAAGAATGCCGTAAATGATTTCTTTCTGTCTACAATATGTCGATGTCGAAATAAGTTCAATGGAACGTTTAAGGTGTGAGTGAACTAACTCTTTATCTGCTTTTTCATTATTTAAGTAAGTAACAAATTGTTCTTTTGGGACTTCTGTAAAACCGATATCTGCAAATAATGTCGCTAAACAAAGATTGAGTAAATCTTCGTCACGCAGTTCTAAAGTTAAGCCGATCATTAAAGCGATGGATGTCGTGTTAATGCTATGGATAGCTAGCACGTCGTGGTATCGTTTTATTTTTTCATATAAATTTAAAATTTCCTTGTCTTTTGAAATGATAAGATTTAGCCGTCCATCAATCTCTTTTGCTCGCCGTAGTAAACGAGTGGAATCTAATGTTTTTTCAATCAATCCCCATGTAGGAGCGAAGATGTTTAATTCGGATAAAAAGATTGGTTGTACATCAGTTTCGTCTGCTATTTCTACATCATACATCGCGGCTGTAATGGGAAACTGAATAAATTGTTTATGTACATCAATCAGTTGTTTCATTGCTTCGATAAACGCGCGACTCGCATGTTCGCGAGCAAGCATAAACTCGGCTAGCTGCTGCTCAGATGAAACGACGAGAAATGGGAAATAGTGAGGATAATGTTTTTTTATATGTTGAATAACAGATTCGCTTAGCTTTTTATGTTTTTGGATGAATAGTAATCCGTCTGGTCGATATAAAGGGTGCAAAAGAATGTCGCCTGGAACGAGTTCGTAAGTTTGTTTTCGTTGGAACATATCGATCCCTCTCTCTAAAACATTTACCTTCATTATACAAAAAAACCGACTGCATAAGCAGCCGGCTTTTCTTATTGCATCATATTGTTGTACGGGAATTGGCTCGCATATCCTTGAAATTGTTGATACGATTGTTGTAATTTTTGCTGATCTGCCTGTTCAAGTGCATACCATCCTTTTTTGAACATTAAGTTGTACAATTCACGTTGACAGTTTTGTGTTTCGGTAAACATATGCAATATTTCGTCATACAAATGTTGATGGCTTGCTTCGTTTAAAAATGTACAATAACTATCCGTCATATATTTTTCAGTTGATAACATATCATTAATAAAATCGCGATCGTTCATTTGGGGTGTTTTCGGAATTTGTGTTTCAGTATTTTGCACTTTCATGTCATGGCCTCCTTTATTGCATGTGTGCTGATGGCTGTAATTGATGCAAAAGCTGTTGATAATGGCGTTGATGCATTTGTCCAACACGCTCTATCGCCTGTTTAATTTCTTGATCTTGACATTGAGACGCAAAAAAATGTGCTTTTTTCATCGCAAGCAAATTCCATGAGAGCGCATCTGTTAAATAAAGCGCATCTTTTGTTGAAATCATTTCAGGTGGTTGAGCCATCATCGCATGTTGTTGTGTATTCATTTGTTGTTGCACAATCATCCCTCCATATAAAATCATGTTCGACTGTATATTGCCCACGTGCTGTATAGTTATACGTACGTAGACAAAAAATACGATTATTCGACAAAAACATATTCAATTCATTGAAAACGTGTTACAATACGGGTGGATGCGCTTGCAAAGGGGGTAAAACAGCGATGGAACAACTTATGCGCGACTTTTTCTTATTTTTGTCAAAAAATAAAACGTTAACAAAATTGGCGAAGCGGTACGGTCTTCGTTTCGGTGCGTCGCGTTTTGTAGCGGGAGAAACGATTGAACGGGCAGTAGACGTGATTAAAGAACTCAATCGTAAAGGACTAGCGGTCACCATCGATTATTTAGGGGAATTTGTTGATAACGAACAAGAAGCAAATGAAATGGCGAACCATTCGATTGAGGCGATTCGTGCAATTGGTGAAAACCAATTAAATTCCCAACTGTCGCTGAAAATGACATCGATGGGATTAGACATTTCCGATGAGCTTGTGATGAAAAATATGCGTCGCATTTTAGATGAAGCAAAAGCCTATGACGTATTTGTGACAATTGATATGGAAGATTATTCTCGTTGTCAAAAAACGATCGATATTTTTAAACAGTTGAAAAAAGAGTATGACAATGTTGGGACGGTATTGCAAGCATATTTGTATCGCACAGAAAAAGATATTGAAGATTTAAATGCGTATCATCCCAATTTACGTCTCGTGAAAGGCGCATATAAAGAGTCGCCGGAAGTCGCTTTTCCAGATAAAAAAGATGTAGATGAAAACTTTAAAAAAATCATTAAAATGCATTTGTTAAATGGTAACTATACAGCGGTTGCGACGCATGACGATGCGATTATTGAATATACGAAACAATTAGTCAAAGAACATAACATTCCAAATAGCCAATTTGAATTTCAAATGTTATACGGCATTCGTCCAGAGAGACAAGAACAATTAGTACGTGAAGGATACACAATGCGCGTCTACGTTCCATATGGAACCGACTGGTACGGCTATTTTATGCGTCGCTTAGCAGAACGCCCAGCCAACGTGGCGTTTGTGTTAAAAGGTATATTCAAAAAATAAAGGTGGGCACATCCCACCTTTATTCATTTCCCATATTTTCTTTTCCATATTGTTGATTTTGGCTCGTTTTCTTTCCGCCTCCATCACGTTCCACCGTTGGACCTGCATTTCCTTTCACACTTGCAGCACTTACACCTGCTTTAGACGGGTGTTTTTTCATTTTCATTGCCTCATCACCTCCTTTCGTATCATGTCCTAAATCGTTGACAAAATTCGCTACATTTATTTGTTGCGAAAATTTAAAATATAATTTATATTTAAGATAAAGAAAAAATGAATGACCATTCATTCAATTCGGATAAGGGGGAACGAGCATGCGAATTAAAAAAGCAGCGGTTCTCGGTTCCGGAGTTATGGGATCGGGGATTGCGGCACATTTAGCGAACGTCGGTATTCCGACATTGTTGTTAGATATTGTACCGAAAGAGTTGACAGCTGAAGAACAAGCAAAAGGATGGACGCTTGAACATAAACAAGTGCGCAATCGCATCGTCAATCAAGCGGTTCAACGTTTATTGAAACAAAAGCCAGCGCCACTTATGTCGAAAGCCAACTTAGCATTAATCGAAGTCGGTAACTTTGAAGATGACTTTCATCGCTTAGCCGAATGCGATTGGATTATTGAAGTCGTTGTTGAGCGGCTTGATGTGAAAAAAAGTGTGTTTGAAAAAGTGGATGAAGTCAGAAAGCAAGGAAGTATCGTCAGCTCAAACACGTCCGGCATTTCCATCGAAGCGATGGCCGAAGGACGCTCGGACGATTTTAAAAAGCACTTTTTAGGCACGCACTTTTTCAATCCACCGCGCTATTTAAAATTATTAGAAGTCATTCCGACAAAGCACACTGATCCAGCTGTTGTTACGTTTATGAAACAATTTGGTGAAAACGTGCTCGGTAAAGGGGTTGTGCTTGCGAAAGATACGCCAAACTTTATCGCCAATCGCATCGGTACGTACGGTTTGCTTGTGACGGTACGTGAAATGATGAAAGGCGGTTATAGTGTTGGCGAAGTCGATTCTGTGACAGGGCCATTAATCGGTCGTCCGAAAAGTGCAACGTTCCGCACGCTCGATGTCGTCGGTTTAGACACGTTTATTCATGTGGCCAACAACGTATTCGAAAAAGTAGAAGGTGAGGAAAAAGAAGCATTTACTGTTCCATCTTTTATGAAGACAATGGTTGAAAAAGGATGGCTTGGCAGTAAATCAGGGCAAGGATTTTTCTATAAAAAAGGAAAGGACATTTTTGAATTAAATTATGAAACGCTTGAGTATGAACCAACGAAAAAACTAAAGGCACCGTCCGTTGAAATGAGCAAACAAGCAAAAGGAACAGCGAATAAATTGAAAGCGCTTGTATATGCGAATGACCGTGCGGGGCAACTACTTTGGAACATTTTAAGCCCAACGTTATTATATTCTGCCGAGTTACTAGGAGAAATCGCAGATGACATCGTAGCGATTGACCGTGCGATGAAATGGGGCTTTGGTTGGGAGCTCGGTCCTTTTGAAACATGGGATGCAATTGGCGTAAAACAGTCTGTTGAAAAAATGAAAGCGGAAGGTCGTCAAGTACCATCGTGGGTTGAAGATATGCTTGCGAGCGGACACGAAACGTTTTATAAACACGAGCACGGTCGCGTGTCGTACTACGATCGTGGACAATATAAGCCGGTTGAAGAAAACGAAAAAGTCATTCACATTTCACGTTTAAAAGAACAAAAAGGGGTCATTAAGAAAAATAGTGGGGCAAGTTTAATTGACCTTGGTGACGATGTAGCATTACTCGAATTTCATTCACCGAACAACGCCATTGGGTTTGACATCGTCCAAATGATTAACTACGCGTTAGAAGAAGTTGATCGCAACTATAAAGGACTTGTCATCGGAAATCAAGGAAAAAACTTCTGTGTCGGCGCGAACCTTGCGATGATTTTAATGGAAGCACAAGATGATAACTATTTTGAAATCGAAATGGTCGTTCGTCAATTCCAACAAGCGATGATGAATATTAAATATAGCTCAAAACCGGTTGTCGTTGCGCCATTTGCGATGACGCTCGGCGGTGGAACGGAAATTTGCTTACCAGCTTCACGCATTCAAGCAGCTGCAGAAACATACATGGGGCTTGTTGAGGTAGGTGTCGGTCTCATTCCAGGCGGCGGTGGAAATAAAGAGTTATACATTAAACATTTAAGCGGCATGCCAAACGGTGTGGAATTTGATTTGCAAAAGGTTGCAAATAAAGTGTTTGAAACGATTGCGATGGCGAAAGTATCGACATCGGCAGCAGAAGCGCATGAGTTAAATTTCTTAAATGCACAAGATGGTATTTCGATCAATGGTGATCATCTCATTCATGACGCAAAACAAGCGGTATTAGCGCTATATGAGAGCGGATACAAACCGCCGGTGCGTAAAAAAATCCCGGTTGTCGGAGAAACAGGGTATGCGACGTTACTACTTGGTGCCCAAGGTATGTATCATTCCGGTTACATTTCGGAGCATGATTTAAAAATCGCGAAAAAACTTGCTTACGTCATTGCTGGTGGAAGCGTACCGTACGGAACAGAAGTGGACGAACAATATTTGCTTGATTTAGAGCGCGAAGCATTTTTAAGTCTTGTCGGTGAGCCGAAAACGCAAGCGCGCATGCAACATATGCTTCTCAAAGGAAAGCCGTTAAGAAACTAAGGGGGGATTGACGTGAAAGAAGCGGTCATCGTTGCCGGGGCGCGCACGCCTGTCGGCAAAGCGAAAAAAGGGACGTTAGCAAACGTCCGACCAGATGATTTAGGGGCGATTGTTGTTAAAGAAACGTTGAAACGAGCAGGAAACTATGAAGGAAATATTGACGATCTCATTATCGGTTGTGCCATGCCAGAGGCAGAACAAGGGTTAAATATTGCGCGCAACATTGGCGCACTTGCTGGGTTACCGTATACGGTGCCAGCGATTACAATTAACCGTTATTGTTCATCAGGATTACAAGCGATCGCTTATGCGGCAGAGAGAATTATGCTTGGTCATGCAGATACGGTTATCGCTGGTGGCGTGGAGTCGATGAGCATGGTGCCGATGATGGGTCATGTCGTACGTCCGAACGTGAAGCTCGCAGAAAGTGCGCCAGAGTATTACATGTCGATGGGGCATACAGCTGAGCAAGTCGCGATGAAATATGGGGTGACGCGCGAAGAGCAAGATGCGTTTGCCGTTCGCAGCCATCAAAGAGCAGCGAAAGCGATTGCCGAAGGAAAATTTGTCGACGAAATTGTGCCGGTCGAAGTGACAGTCCGTCATATTGAAAATAATAAATTAGTAGAGAAAAAGATGACGTTTAGTCAAGATGAAGGAGTACGCCCAGATACAAATATGGAAACGCTCGCGAAGTTACGCCCTGCGTTTTCGGTAAACGGAACAGTAACAGCAGGAAACGCTTCCCAAACGAGTGACGGAGCAGCAGCGGTGATGGTGATGGATCATGAAAAAGCGAAAGCGCTCGGTTTACAACCGCTTGGTAAATTCCGCTCGTTTGCTGTTGCAGGTGTTCCACCTGAAGTGATGGGTATTGGTCCGATTGCAGCCATTCCAAAGGCGCTTAAGCTTGCGGGACTTGAGCTTTCTGACATCGGTTTAATTGAACTAAACGAGGCGTTCGCATCACAAGCAATTCAAGTCATTCGCGAACTCGGACTAGATGAAGAAAAAGTAAACGTGAACGGAGGAGCCATTGCTCTTGGGCATCCGCTCGGTTGTACAGGTGCAAAGCTAACGTTGACGCTTTTACATGAAATGCGTCGTCGCAACGAACAATTTGGCATTGTCACGATGTGCATTGGCGGCGGCATGGGTGCTGCTGGCGTATTTGAATTATTATAAGAGGGGGAAATAATGATGGAAAAAACATTGAAAGTTGCACAAGGTGGTAGCTTTTTAATTGAAGATGTGTCACCAACGCAAGTGTTTACACCAGAGGATTTTACAGACGAACAAAAAATGATTGCCAAAACGACAGAAGAATTTGTCGTGAATGAAGTGTTGCCGCAACTTGAACATCTAGAAAATCATGAGTTTGATCGTTCTGTTGCGCTTTTAAAACAAGCAGGTGAACTCGGATTGCTTGGCGCAGATGTGCCTGAAGAATATGGTGGATTAAGTTTAGATAAAATTAGCTCGGCATTAATTGCGGAAAAAATGTCGCGTGCCGGAGGTTTCTCAATTTCACACGGTGCGCACGTCGGGATCGGTTCGCTTCCAATCGTCTTGTTCGGAACAGAAGAGCAAAAACAAAAATATTTACCGGTGCTTGCGACAGGTGAGAAAATTGCTGCTTATGCGTTAACAGAGCCAGGTTCGGGTTCAGATGCGCTCGGTGCGAAAACGACGGCAAAACTCAATGCGGAAGGAACACATTACATTTTAAACGGGGAAAAACAATGGATTACAAACGCTGGTTTTGCCGATGTGTTTGTCGTATATGCAAAAGTAGACGGTGAACATTTTACAGCATTTATCGTCGAGCGCGATTTCCCTGGCGTATCGACAGGAGCAGAAGAAAAGAAAATGGGGATTAAAAGCTCATCGACGCGGACACTAATTTTACAAGATGCGCTCGTTCCGAAAGAAAATTTACTTGGCGAGATCGGCAAAGGGCACATCATTGCATTTAACATTTTAAATATCGGTCGTTACAAACTTGGCGTTGGTGCTGTTGGCGGAGCAAAACGTGCCCTAGAAGTGACGATTCAATACGCCAATCAACGTCAACAATTTAAAACACCAATTTCGAAATTTACATTAACACAAGAAAAATTAGCGACGATGGCGTCGAAATTGTATGCGGCAGAAAGCTCCGTCTACCGTACAGTCGGTTTATTTGAAGCGCGCATGGGACAGTTGACAGATGAACAAGCAAAAGATGGAAAGGAAACGGCGAAAGCGATTGCAGAATACGCGATCGAATGCTCTTTAAACAAAGTGTTTGCGACAGAAATGCTGGACTATATTGTCGATGAAGGGGTACAAATTCACGGTGGTTATGGTTTCATGCAAGAATACGAAATTGAACGCATGTATCGCGATTCGCGCATTAATCGTATTTTCGAAGGAACGAACGAAATTAACCGCCTCCTTGTGCCAGGCATGTATTTGCGCAAGGCGATGAAAGGCGAATTGCCGCTTTTACAAAAAGCGCAACAATTACAAGAAGAATTAATGATGCTTATGCCGGAAGAAGTTGGCGACGGCGTGCTTGAACAAGAAAAATATCTTGTGCGCCATGCGAAAAAAATCGCCTTAATGGTTGCAGGACTAGCAGCGCAAAAGTTTGGTCCGAAACTTGAAAAAGAGCAAGAAGTGCTTGTTAATATTGCAGACATTGTTAGCAACGTATATGCGATGGAATCTGCGCTTTTGCGCACGGAAAAAGCAATTGCGCAATCTGGTGTCGAGAAAAATAAACAAAAAGTATTGTACACACAAATTTTCTGCCAAGAAGCGTTTAATGAAATTGAAGCGCATGCAAAAGAAACGATCGTCGCTGTTGAACATGGTGACATGTTGCGTATGATGTTATCAGCATTACGCAAATTAACGCGTCACACACCAATTAACATCATTGCGAAAAAACGTGAGGCAGCGCAAGCACTAATTGAAGCTGAACGATATGTTGTGTAATAATGGAAGTACCAGACGCATCGTCTGGTACTTTTCCTTTATTATATTGTGCATAGATGAGGTGAGAAAATGGTAACATTTTATTGGTATCCAAAGTGCGGCACATGTCGAAAAGCAAAAAAATGGCTAGATGACAACAACGTTTCGGTACAAGCGATACATATTGTTGAACAGCCTCCGTCAAAAGAGCAGTTGCGGACGTTATATGAAAAAAGTGGGCTTGATTTAAAGAAATTTTTTAATACGAGCGGCATGAAGTATCGTGAACTTGGATTAAAAGACAAATTAAAAACGATGACAGAAGAAGACATGTTGCAATTGTTGTCATCAGACGGGATGTTAATCAAGCGTCCAATCATCACAAATGGCGAGCAAGTTATTGTCGGATTTGACGAACAAAAATATCACGAAATGTTTAAATTATCGTGAAATCATGTCGAAAATCGTGTATGATGAAAAAGAAGATGATATGTTGGAGGGAAAACGATGAGCATTCCAAAAGAGCTACGTTATTCACAAGAACATGAATGGGTGCGTGTCGAAGGAAATACGGTTCGCATTGGGATTACGGACTTTGCCCAGTCAGAACTCGGCGATATCGTATTCGTTGAATTGCCAGAAGTGGGGACACAACTCACAGCAAATGAGCCATTTGGTAGCGTGGAGTCAGTGAAAACTGTGTCTGAATTATATGCTCCAATTAGCGGAAAAGTCGTAGCTGTGAACGAAGAGTTAAACGACAACCCAGAGTATGTCAACGAATCACCATATGATAAAGCGTGGATGATCGTCATTGAGCCAAGCGATTTAAGTGAAGTGGACAACCTATTAACGGCAGAACAATACGAACAAATGATTAACCAAGATTAAAAAAACAACTCACAGGGCACCCTACAACACAGGGGTGTCTTTTTTGTTAAAACAAAAAACAATCGATATTACAAAAGATGTTGTTGGGAAATTTAATGAAAACGGCAACTTTGAGCTGTTTTATGACAACGAATGTGTTGGAGAATTTGTTCAAGAAACGAATAAGTTAAAGTTAAAGCATGGATACGAACAACAAAACGGGCGTATTTTGAAAAGCGTAACAGTTACTGAACATCCAAATATGAAATATGTCGATTGTGATACAGAAGGTGGTTGGTGTTAAGGGCAGCGACATCGCTGTCCTTTTGTATTGGATAAAAGGAGAAAAAGTGTGCGATCAAGAATATAATATACATAAATGAATGTACAAGGTGATGACGATGGCGATTGTTGAGGTAGAAAAAGTGATTATTGTCGAAGGGCGCTCAGATAAACGAAAAATCGAAAGCATCATTAGTGAGCCAGTTGAAATTATATGTACAAACGGAACGCTCGGTACCGCTAAACTTGATGAATTAATTGATGCTTTGTACGATAAAGAGGTGTACATTTTAGTCGATTCCGATGAAGCGGGGGAGAAATTACGTCGTCAACTCCGTCGAGAGTTTCCGCATGCAGAGCACTTATATGTTGATAAAATGTATCGTGAAGTCGCAGCAGCCCCGAAGCATCATATTGCGGTCGTGTTATTAAGTGCAAACATCGATGTACACGCACAATATTTATAGAAAGTTGTGTGATCGTTGTGAAAGTTGTCTATATGTACACGCCATTATGTGGAACATGTCAAGTGGCAAGTCGAATGGTTGATGTACTTGAGCAGTTATTGCCATCTATTACATTTGAGCGTCAAGATTTAAACTATGTCCCAGACAAAGCAGTTGAATGGCATATTGAAAGCGTTCCATGTTTACTTATTTTTCAACATGATAAACTTGTACAAAAAATATATGCTTTTCATTCTGTTCCATATTTATACGAAACGTTGCGAAAGCTGGCTGAATAAAGCCAGCTTTCGACATATTTCTTGGGAAATTGACGAGGGAACGAGACATTTGTCGAGCGTTTATAGCAGGAACTACTCGCATTTATATGGAAACAATGGATATGAGAAATATGGGACGGGGGGCGGTTAAATGAACATGTTAGCGCCGATTTTGCCAAATGATTGTTTATATATTCAACTACAATGGGAGAGTCGAGAAGTATTATTGTGCATATCGAAAGAAGGGATTCGTCGCGTAGAAGAGGTAGATGGAGAGCGAGTCATTACGATTCGTGGTTCGGCACAGGCAATTATGTCGCTATTGCAAGGGTCTTTAAAACTGCAGCAACAACTGCGATTAAACGAATTGTCCGTCACAGCATCGTTTCGTCACATTTTATTGTTAGAGTCGATCTTTTTCCTTGCCAAGCCGTATGATGTTGTTCGTTGACGAACGTATTTTATCGTGTTAAAATTCAAAATATTCGATCATTAGGTTAGGGGGAGAAACGATGAAATTTGAAACGATTGCTGTTCATGGCGGATTGCAAACGGATCCAGTAACGAAAGCACGTGCAGTGCCTATTTATCAGTCGAATGCATACTTGTTTGATAACACAGAACATGCGGCCAATTTATTTGCGCTAAAGGAAGCGGGATACATTTATACGCGCATTCATAACCCGACAGTGACTGTATTTGAAGAACGAGTGGCTAAGCTTGAAGGTGGTGTCGGGGCTTTAGCGGTCGCGAGCGGCATGGCGGCGATTACAATGGCGATTTTAAACGTTGCTCAAGCGGGAGATGATATTGTTTCTGCTTCGACGTTATATGGAGGAACGTACAATTTGTTTGCGAATACGTTGCCGAAATACGGCATTACGACGCATTTTGTCGATCCGTCTGATCCAGAAAATTTCCGTGCGGCAATTACACCAAAAACGAAAGCGATTTTTGCCGAAACAATTGGCAACCCAAGCCTGCATGTGTTAGACATTGAGGCGGTTGCGGAAATTGCGCATGAAGCAGGCATTCCGTTGATTATTGACAACACGTTTGCAACTCCGTACCTTTGCAGGCCAATCGAGCATGGAGCAGATATCGTCGTTCATTCGGCAACGAAATGGTTGCTTGGTAACGGAACGACGTTAGGTGGTATCATTGTCGATGGTGGAAAATTTGATTGGAATTCGCCGAAGTTTCCAGCGTTTACGACGCCAGATCCAAGTTACCATAATCTCGTATACGCAGACATCGGTGCGGCGGCGTATATCGTCAAAGCACGCGTGCAGTTGTTACGTGACTTAGGACCGGCGATTAGCCCGTTCAATGCATTTCAGTTTAATTTAGGGCTGGAGACGTTGCATGTCCGCATGAAAGAACATATTGCAAACACGAGAAAAATCGTCGAGTATTTGGACAACCATCCGGTCGTCAATTGGGTGTTGTATCCTGAACATGACAACCATCCAGCGAAAGAGCTAGCGAAAAAATATATGCCGAAAGGGGCAGGGGCAGTCGTTGTCTTTGGCATTCAAGGTGGCCGTGAAGCAGGGGCTACGTTAATTAACAACGTTAAGCTTTGGTCACATGTGGCAAACGTCGGCGATGCAAAAAGTTTAATTATTCATCCTGCAAGTACAACGCATCAACAGTTAAGTTCAGAAGATTTGAAAGCATCCGGCGTAACAGAAGATATGATTCGTTTATCGGTCGGTATTGAAAACGTGGACGATTTAATCGAAGACTTAGAGCAGGCGATTGAAGCGGCGACAGGGGTACGGTCGATGTATTCGGAAGTGTAGCGTGTTAGCTGTATATAGCTAGCACGTTTATCTATATCAAAAAATTTTTTATTATTTTTCGTTGACACCGTCCTTCTTTCGATGATATACTCACTTTCGTAGTTTAAAAATATCCTTGAACGTATTAAAACGTTAACTGAATAAAGCGTTTAAAAGCGCTCTTATCAAGAGAGGTGGAGGGATGTGCCCGATGAAACCCGGCAACCGTCAGCGCTGCTGAAATGGTGCCAATTCACACAAAGCGTTTGCTTTGAGAGATAAGAGACAGAATGGATCATTACGCCTTTCTGTTCTCTTGAGCAGAAAGGCTTTTTTCATGGAAGGAAGGTGACAACATGATTACTTTATCAAACGTAACGAAAGTGTATAAAGCAGCAAGTGGGAATGTAACGGCAGTCGATCATGTGAATTTGCATATCGAACAAGGAGAAATTTTCGGTATTATCGGCTATAGTGGAGCAGGGAAAAGCTCGCTCATTCGGTTATTGAACGGATTAGAAAAGCCGACGAGCGGTGAAGTGATTGTTGATGGGAAAGATATGGGGAAAATTAGCGGGAAGCAGTTACGCCAAGCGCGCCAACAAATCGGCATGATTTTTCAACATTTTAATTTGCTTTGGTCACGAACCGTGCGCGAAAATATTGCTTTTCCGTTAGAAATTGCTGGCGTGCCGAAAGAAGAACGGATGAAGCGTGTCGATGAACTTATTCAACTCGTCGGTTTGCAAGGGAGAGAAAATGCGTATCCATCGCAACTGAGCGGCGGACAAAAGCAACGCGTTGGCATTGCGCGCGCATTAGCGAACAATCCGAAAGTGCTGTTATGCGATGAAGCAACATCGGCGCTTGATCCGCAAACGACCGACTCAATTTTAGACTTGCTTGTTGATATTAATAAACGTCTCGGTTTAACGATCGTATTAATTACACACGAGATGCACGTGATTCGTAAAATTTGTGATCGCGTTGCGGTCATGGAAAACGGAAAAATTGTCGAAATGGGCGAAGTGCTTCACGTATTCCGCAAGCCAGAACAGCCGATTACAAAACGATTTGTCCAGCAAGTGACAGAGCCGGAAGAAACGAAAGAAGCGATGTTGCATCTTCTTGAACGATATCCGAATGGTAAAGTTGTTCAACTGACATTCGTTGGTGAAGCAGCTGAGCAACCGCTCATCACACAACTCATTCGTCAATTCGATTTAAATATAAATATTTTACAAGGGAAAATTTCGCAGACACATCACGGAGCATACGGGGTGTTGTTCATTCATTTAGACGGTGCGAATGAGGAGATTGAGCGAGCGCTCGCTTTTATTCGCCAGCAAGAAGTTGAAGTGGAGGTGTTGGCGAATGTTCAATGAACTATTTCCGAACGTCGTTTGGGATAAAATATGGGCAGCCACGACGGAAACGTTGTATATGACCGCCGTCTCCGTTGTCGCAACGTTTGTGCTTGGTATTTTACTCGGATTGTTGTTGTTTTTAACGTCTAAGGGAAACATATGGGAAAATCGTTTTATTAACGGTGTGATCGCATCGTTCGTCAACATTTTTCGTTCTATACCGTTTATTATTTTAATTATTTTGCTTATTCCATTTACGAAACTTGTCGTTGGTACAATTCTTGGAGCGGATGCTGCGCTACCGGCACTCATTATCGGGGCCGCTCCGTTTTATGCACGCATGGTTGAAATTGCGCTTCGTGAAATTGATAAAGGTGTCATTGAAGCGGCAAAAGCGATGGGGGCAACGACAGCAACAATTATTTGGAAAGTGCTTCTCCCTGAAGCGTTGCCAGCACTTGTATCTGGTATTACAGTTACAGCGATCGCGCTCGTTGGTTATACAGCGATGGCAGGAGTTGTTGGTGCTGGGGGGCTTGGAAACTTAGCGTATTTAGAAGGGTTTCAACGTAACAATAACGATGTGACATTTGTTGCAACAGTGCTCATTTTAGTGATTGTCTTCATTATTCAGTTTATTGGTGACTTTGTCACTTCTAAAATAGATAAAAGATAAAAAAGGAGGAAGAAACAAATGAAAAAATGGATCTCTTTACTTGTCGCGGCAGTTGTTGTATTAGCGCTCGCTGCTTGCGGAAAAAATGAAAGTGCCGAAGAAAAGACGAATAAGCTTGTTGTTGGTGCATCAAACGTGCCACATGCCGAAATTTTAGAAAAAGCAAAACCGATTTTAAAAGAAAAAGGAATCGAATTAGAAATCGTGACGTTCCAAGACTACGTATTACCGAATAAAGCGTTAGCGGATAAAGAGTTAGACGCGAACTATTTCCAACACATTCCTTATTTAGAAGCACAAATGAAAGAACATGGTTATGACTTTGTAAATGCTGGTGGTATTCATATTGAGCCGATTGGCGTATACTCAAAAAAATATAAAAGCCTTGAGGAGCTACCAAATGGTGCAAAAATCATTATGAGTAACTCTGTTGCTGACCACGGGCGCATTTTATCGATGCTTGAAGAAAAAGGATTAATTAAATTAAAAGATGGTGTTGATAAAACGAAAGCAACAGTTGATGACATCGTTGAAAATCCAAAAAATTTAGTATTTGAAGCAGATGTCGAGGCAGGATTGCTTCCGCAAGTATATAAGAATAACGAAGGAGATGCGGTATTAATTAACGCAAACTATGCGTTAGATGCCGGATTAGATCCAGCAAAAGATCCGATTGCGGTTGAGTCGCCAGAAAATAACCCATATGTGAATATTATCGCCGTTCGTAAAGGTGACGAAAAGCGTAAAGAAATTCAAACGCTCGTCGAAGTATTGCAATCAAAAGAAATTCAAGACTTCATTTTACAAAAGTATAACGGCGCGGTCATTCCAGCGGCAAAATAAGGATGTCCATTTGGGCATCCTTTTATATTTTTTGCAAAACGACGCATGATAAAAAGGAAGGAGGAGTGCATATGTCGATGGAACAATGTTTACACGAATATAAGCAAGGGCTAGGAACATTTACGCAACATATGCCGAAAGTTGGACAAACGTTTAATGCGTTTACAGAGGCATGTTTTGCAGAAGGATCGTTATCCAAAAAAGAAAAACAATTAATTGCTCTCGGTATTAGTGTCGCCAAACAAGATGAATATTGCACGATTTATCATACAAAAGGGTGTATCGATGAAGGGGCGACAGAAGAACAAATATTTGAAGCGTGTGCCGTTGCTGCTGCGTTAGCTGGCGGGGCGACGATGAGCCAAGCGGTTACGCTCGTTCGTCAATGTGTAGAAGAATTTCGGCACGTTCATTAAAAGGATAGGAATTCCCTATCCTTTTTTACATATGTGATGAAATGCACTTTAGAAACAAAAAAGTATCAAAATGCTTGCAATAAGGTTGCTAATACTTTTCATCTGTTATAAAATTGTAATGAGAATAAAATGAGAATTACGTTTCATGAACATAAGCGAAACTGGAGGTATTTTTTTATGGCAACATTAACAATTAAAGATCTTCACGTTGCAATTGACGGAAAAGAAATTTTAAAAGGGGTTAACCTTGAAATTAAAGGTGGCGAGTTCCATGCGATCATGGGGCCGAACGGAACAGGGAAATCGACGTTATCCGCTGCCATTATGGGGCATCCAAAATATGAAGTAACAAAAGGAAGCATTACATTAGATGGTCAAGATGTATTAGAAATGGAAGTAGATGAGCGCGCTCGTGCTGGACTATTTTTAGCGATGCAATATCCGAGCGAAATTAGCGGTGTAACAAATGCGGATTTCCTTCGCTCAGCAATTAACGCACGTCGCGGAGAAGGAAATGAAATTTCATTAATGAAATTTATCCGTCAATTAGATGAAAAAATGGCGTTTTTAGAAATGAATCCAGATATGGCGCATCGTTATTTAAACGAAGGATTTTCAGGCGGAGAGAAAAAGAGAAACGAAATTTTACAATTAATGATGTTACAACCGAAAATTGCAATTTTAGATGAAATTGACTCAGGTCTTGACATTGATGCATTAAAAGTTGTTGCAAAAGGCGTCAATGAAATGCGCAGCAACGACTTCGGCTGTTTAATCATTACGCACTATCAGCGTTTATTAAACTACATTACGCCAGATTACGTGCATGTTATGATGCAAGGACGCATCGTGAAATCTGGTGGTCCAGAGTTAGCACAACGTCTTGAGGCTGAAGGATACGATTGGATTAAAAAAGAGCTAGGCATTGAAGATGAAGTCGTCGAGCAAGAAGCGTAAGCGTTAGGAGGATTTGTGATGATTGAGACGAAACTACCATTCGACCAACAGTATGTCCGCTCTTTTTCTGAAGGGCGTGGAGAACCGGACTGGCTTTTAAACGTTCGCTTACAAGCTCTTGCGCAAGCTGAACAACTTCCTTTACCGAAGCCAGATAAAACGAAAATTGATCGTTGGAACTTTACACAATTTTCTACTCATCTCGTTGAAAGCGCACCGCTTTCGTCGTTAGAAGAGTTGCCAGAAGAAGTGAAAGTGCTTATTGATATCGATGAGGAACAAAAAAATGTATATGTGCAACGCGATCATACATGTGCATACGCATCGCTTGCCGATGAATTAAAAGAAAAAGGTGTCATTTTTACAGACTTAGCGACAGCTGTTCGCGAACATAGCGATCTTGTGGAAAAATATTTTATGAACGGTGTAAAAGTAAATGAACATCGTCTTGCTGCACTTCATGCTGCGCTTGTAAATGGTGGTGTGTTTGTATATGTACCAAAGCATGTGCAAATTGATGTGCCTTTGCAAGCTGTATATGTCCATGAAAAGGCGGAAGCGTTATTTAACCATGTCATTATCGTTGCGGATGTCGGTAGCAAAGTGACGTATGTTGAAAACTATATTTCAACATGTGAACGTTCTGAAGCGATCGTGAACATCATTGCTGAAGTGTTTGCATTAGACGATGCGCAAGTATTTTTTGGCGCTGTGGACAGTTTAGCGAAAGGGACGACGACATACGTAAACCGCCGCGGTATCACAGGTCGTCATGCACGCATTGAATGGGCGCTCGGTTTAATGAACGATGGAAATACCATTTCAGAAAACATTACGCGTTTAATCGGCGACGGTTCGTTTGGTGACACAAAAACAGTTGTTGTGAGCCGTGGAGAACAAGTGCAAAACTTTACAACAAGCGTCATTCATTATGGAAAGCATACGGAAGGCTACATTTTAAAACATGGCGTAGTCAAAGATGAAGCAACATCTATTTTTAACGGTATTGGCAAAATCGAGCATGGAGCATCGAAATCAAATGCAGAGCAAGAATCACGCGTGCTTATGTTAAGCCCAAAAGCGCGTGGCGACGCGAACCCAATTTTATTAATTGATGAAGATGACGTTACAGCAGGCCATGCGGCATCGGTCGGTCGTGTTGACCCGACACAATTATATTATTTAATGAGCCGTGGTATTCCGAAAACGGAAGCGGAACGATTAATTATTCATGGCTTTTTGGCGCCAGTCGTCAATGAAATTCCGATTGAGCGTGTGAAAAAACAATTAATCGAAGTGATCGAAAGGAAAGTTAAATGATGAACGTAAAAGAACTTCGTCAACTATTCCCGATTTTAGATCAACAAGTAAACGGCAAGTCGCTCGTTTATTTAGATAGCGCAGCGACTTCTCAAAAGCCGTTGCCTGTCATTGAAGCGATTGACAACTATTATCGGCAATACAATTCGAACGTTCATCGCGGCGTGCATACGCTCGGTACAAAAGCAACCGACGCATACGAAGGGGCGCGTGAAAAAGTGCGCCGCTTCATTGGTGCCGCTTCGACGGAAGAAATTATTTTTACGCGTGGGACGACAACGGCCATTAACTTAGTGGCGGCAAGTTACGGTCGCGCAAACGTGCGCGAAGGCGATGAAATCGTCATTACGTATATGGAGCACCATAGTAACATTATCCCCTGGCAACAAGTTGCTAAACAAACAGGGGCGACGCTTAAATACATTCCGCTACAACCAGATGGTACGATTCGCTTAGAAGATGTCGAACAAACGGTGACACCAAACACGAAAATTGTAGCTGTCATGCACGTATCCAACGTGCTCGGTACAATCAACTCAGTAAAAGAAATTGCACAAATCGCGCACAAAAACGGTGCTGTCGTCGTTGTTGACGGGGCACAAAGCACGCCGCACATGAAAGTAGATGTGCAAGATATCGACTGCGATTTTTATGCGTTTTCGGGACATAAAATGTGCGGCCCAACAGGCATTGGGGTGTTATACGGTAAAAAGCGCTTGCTTGAGCAAATGGAGCCTGTGGAATTCGGCGGGGAAATGATTGATTTTGTTGGGTTGTACGAGTCAACATGGAAAGAGCTTCCGTGGAAATTTGAGGGTGGTACACCAATTATCGCAGGAGCGATTGGTTTAGGAGCGGCGATTGATTTTCTTGAGCAAGTCGGGTTAGACCATATCGCTGAGCATGAACATCGTTTAGCGCAATATGCACTTGAACAGCTTGCAACGATTGATGGATTGACGATTTACGGTCCGAAAGAGCGGGCAGGGCTTGTGACATTTAATATTGACGGTGTGCATCCGCACGATGTTGCGACCGTCTTAGATGCGGAAGGCATTGCCGTTCGTGCTGGTCATCATTGTGCGCAGCCGCTAATGAAATGGCTAAACGTAACGGCGACTGCACGTGCAAGCTTTTATTTATACAACACAGAAGAAGAAATTGATGCACTCGTTTCAGCATTAAAGAAAACGAAGGAGTATTTCAGCTATGTCTTTTAATAGCCATTTAGATACGTTGTATCGACAAGTCATTATGGATCATTATAAAAACCCGAGAAATCGTGGTGTGTTAGAAGGGGAACACGTCGATATCAACATGAACAACCCGACGTGTGGCGACCGCATTCACTTAACATTAAAAGTAGAAGACGGAAAAATTGTCGATGCGAAGTTTGAAGGAGAGGGATGTTCTATTTCGATGTCCTCCGCATCGATGATGACGGAGGCGATCAAAGGAAAAACGATTGAAGAGGCGCTCAAGCTATCAACGATTTTTTCCGACATGATGCAAGGAAAAGATTATGACGATTCGATTGATTTAGGTGATATTGAAGCACTTCAAGGTGTATCGAAATTTCCAGCTCGCATTAAATGTGCAACGTTAGCGTGGAAAGCGATGGAAAAAGGATTGCATGAGCAACAAGGCTAGTCATAAAAAGGAGGCGAACGAGATGGCGAAAAAAATGCCAGAAATCGGTGAATATAAGTACGGTTTCGCTGATAAAGATGTATCTGTCTTCCGCGCTGAGCGCGGATTAACGCGCGAAATTGTAGAAGAAATTTCGCGAATGAAAGATGAACCAAAGTGGATGCTTGACTTTCGCTTAAAATCGTTAGATATTTTTTACAACATGCCGATGCCACAATGGGGTGGCGATTTATCAAGCTTAGATTTCGATGAAATTACGTATTACGTCAAACCTTCAGAAAAATCTGGGCGCTCATGGGATGAAGTTCCAGAAGAAATTAAAGCGACGTTTGATAAACTTGGTATTCCAGAAGCAGAACAAAAATATTTAGCAGGGGTATCGGCTCAATACGAATCGGAAGTTGTATACCACAACATGAAAGAAGACCTTGAGAAATTAGGTGTCATTTTTAAAGACACAGACTCAGCGCTAAAAGAAAACGAAGAGTTGTTCCGCGAGCATTGGGCAAAAGTCGTTCCGCCGACAGATAATAAATTTGCAGCACTCAACTCAGCCGTTTGGTCGGGTGGTTCGTTCATTTACGTACCAAAAGGTGTAAAAGTTGATACACCGTTGCAAGCGTATTTCCGCATTAACTCGGAAAATATGGGCCAATTTGAGCGGACGTTAATTATCGTCGACGAAGGGGCACACGTTCACTATGTTGAAGGCTGTACGGCGCCTGTCTATACGACAAACTCCCTTCATAGCGCCGTTGTTGAAATTATCGTGAAAAAAGGCGCGTATTGCCGTTATACAACGATTCAAAACTGGGCAAACAACGTCTTTAACCTCGTGACAAAGCGTGCTGTTTGTGAAGAAAACGCGACGATGGAATGGATTGACGGAAATATCGGATCGAAGCTAACGATGAAATATCCAGCAGTTATTTTAAAAGGAGAAGGTGCACGTGGTTTGACACTTTCGATTGCGATTGCTGGAAAAGGGCAACATCAAGACGCAGGTGCAAAAATGATTCACTTAGCACCAAATACATCATCAACGATCGTATCCAAATCGATTTCGAAACAAGGTGGAAAAGTCACATATCGCGGTATCGTTCATTTCGGACGGAAGGCGGACGGATCACGTTCAAATATTGAGTGCGATACACTCATCATGGATAATCAATCGACATCCGATACGATTCCATATAACGAAATTTTAAACGACAACATTTCGCTTGAACATGAAGCGAAAGTGTCGAAAGTATCAGAAGAACAATTATTCTATCTGATGAGCCGCGGTATTTCCGAACAAGAAGCAACAGAAATGATCGTCATGGGCTTTATCGAGCCATTTACAAGAGAATTGCCGATGGAATATGCGGTTGAAATGAACCGTCTCATTAAGTTTGAAATGGAAGGTAGTATTGGTTAATGAACAGCTGATGATCTGTGCTATGCAGGTCATCGGCTTTTTTTGTATGTTATGGTAAGATAAAATGTAGGTGATGAAGATGATTTATGTCGGATTAACAGGTTGGGGCGATCATGATAGTTTATATCCGTCTCGACTTGCGTCAAAAGATAAGCTACAAGCGTATGCCGCTTATTTTCCAACGGTTGAGGTTGATGCGTATTTTTATGCGATTCAACCGCGCCAGAACGTTGAAAAATGGATGGCGGAAACGCCTGCGTCATTCCAATTTGTCGTGAAGGCGTATCAAGGAATGACAGGGCACCAACGTGGCGACATTCCATATGCAAACAAAGACGAGATGTTTACTGCATTTTTACAATCGATTGGGCCGTTTCAACAAGGGAATAAGCTTGCGATGGTGTTATTTCAATTTCCACCTTGGTTCGATTGTAAAAAAGAACATGTTTACTATTTGCGTTGGTGCCGGGAGCGAATGGGGAATGTTCCTGTGGCACTTGAATTTCGTCATCAATCTTGGTTTTCCCCTCCGTTTTACGAAAAGACGTTGCGTTTTATGGAAGAAGAGCGCTGGATTCATAGCATTTGCGATGAACCGCAAGCGGGGGAAGGATCGGTACCGACTGTTCTTCATCCAACAGATCCAAATAAAACGCTCATTCGTCTACACGGACGCAACGTAGCTGGTTGGAATAAACGAGATGACGAAAATTGGCGTGCCGTTCGTTATTTATATCGATACAACGAGCAAGAGTTGCAAGAATGGGTAAAACATATTCGTCTGTTACAAACAAAATGTGAACATATTTACGTGTTGTTTAACAACAATTCGGGCGGTGATGCCGCTCATAATGCAAAACAGCTCTTGCAGATGTTAAGTATCGAGTATACGGATTTAGCGCCGCGGCAATTAGATTTGTTTTCATAATGGGGGATGAAAATGGAATACATACTTCTGTTAGTGATTGGTTTTTTAGCAGGAACGATCGGCAGTCTTGTCGGTTTAGGGGGAGGGGTCATTATCGTTCCCGCGCTTCTTTTTTTAAGCACTGCACATGTATTGCCAGCGATTTCACCACAAATGGCGGTTGGTACATCGCTTGTCGTCATTATTTTTAATGGATTGTCATCAACTTTAACGTATATGAAGCATAAAATGGTGGACTATAAAAGCGGTTTGTTTTTTTTCATCGGTAGTGGACCGGGGGCAATGCTTGGTGCATGGGTAAATCAACATGTGCATATGCAACATTTTTCGCTTTATTTCGGATTATTTTTAATTGCTGTTTCTTTTTTACTTATGTTTCAATCGCGGTTATCACCGTCTAAGAAGCGAACGTTTCCTATGATGCGCACATATGTCACGAATGAAGGGGAGGAAGTGACGTACGGGTATCATCCGCTCATCGCCACATTCATTGCATTTGTTGTCGGATTTGTCGGTGGTTTTTTTGGTATTGGCGGTGGATCGCTGATGGTGCCTGCGATGATTTTATTATTTTTGTTTCCTCCCCACGTAGCCATTGCGACATCGATGTTTATCGTTTTTTTATCATCCATTGTTAGCTCACTAACTCATGTGTTTATAGGAAATGTTGCATGGACGTTTGCGCTTTCGCTTATTCCGGGTGTATGGATTGGAGCGAAATGTGGGGTATGGCTGAATCGGCGATTAAAAGGAAAAACGGTCGTCATGCTATTGCGAACGGTGCTTATTTTACTCGGTGTTCGTCTAATCGTTCAAGGACTTGGATTGTAAAAAGAAAGGTGTGTTGCAAACGTTGAGGGAGACGATACATATTTATCATACAAACGATATGCATAGCCATTTTGAACGATGGCCGAAAATTGTTCGTTATTTGCAAAGCGAGAGAAGAAGGCATAAGAAAAACTACGAGCATATGGTTTTGCTTGATATAGGTGATTTTATTGATCGGTTTCATCCATTGACAGAAGCATCAGACGGAAAAGCAAATGTCATTCTTTTAAACGATGCAGCATACGATGCTGTCACGATTGGAAATAATGAAGGAATTACGCTGAGTCATAAACAGCTCGATACGTTATATGCACATGCTAAATTCCCTGTGATTGTTGCGAATGTTTTTTATGAAAACGGAGAACGTCCACATTGGATGAAGCCGTATGTCATCATGACGTTTGGATGTGTTCGCGTGGCGTTTATTGGGGTGACCGTTCCGTTTCAGACGTTTTATGAGCTGCTTGGATGGCGTGTTGCGGATCCATTTGAGACGGTCGCTCAGCTTGTGGAAGAGCTTTCGGAAAAAGTGGACGCGGTCGTTTTATTATCTCACTTAGGCATAAATGATGATGAAAAAATGGCAGGAATGTTCCCACAATTGACAGCGATTTTAGGTGGTCATACCCATCATGTATTTGAGCATGGCAAATGGGTGAATGGAACGTTACTCTGTGGAGCGGGGAAGTTTGGGCATTATGTTGGGCATGTCACGTTGATGATCGATCAAAAAAGTCGAAAAGTAGATATGAAGGCGCGTGTACAACATACGGAAGCGTTAGAATATGAATGCGAAGAAACAAAACAAAAATTAGATGATATGATTGCACAATCTGCTTGTGTGTTAGCTCAGCCGATTGTACAATTGCGAGAGACGCTACATATTGATTGGTTTGCCCCGTCTCCATTGGCAACCATTCTTGCGCAAGCGTTAAACGAATGGTGTGAGGGCGATGTAGCGATGGTGAATGCCGGGGTGCTACTGTCTTCTCTCGAAAAAGGTGTTGTGACGAAAGGAGACATCCACCGCATTTGTCCACATCCGATTAATCCATGCAAAGTATATTTGCGAGGAAGCGAATTGAAAGAAGTTATTTTACAAGCGGAAACTGAACAAATGAAACAGTTACGGCTGAAAGGATTTGGATTTCGTGGTGAAGTAATGGGACAAATGGTATATGACCGCATTACTGTTGAAAAAGAACAACTGATAGATGGTCAAGCACACGTGCGCCGCATTTTGATTCATCATCAACCAATTGAAGAACAAAAAACGTATGCGGTAGCGACAATTGATATGTTTACGTTCGGACATTTATATCCAGAAATATATCGAGCGAAAAAACAATATTATATGCCAGAAATGTTGCGTGATGTGCTTGCGTGGAAGCTAAAAAACATGTATCAATCGTAGGCACCCTTCGTTCCTTTATTCATACATTGAATAAAGGAAAGGAGCGTGAATATATGATTGAGGTAAAACCGTTATGGATTAACGGAGAACCGTTTACAGCGATTTCTGTTCAGTTGCCTAAAACAACGCTATTAGCTGTTGCAAATGATAAAGGATACATTATGTGCGGGGCGTTAGATGTAGCGCTGTTAAACGAAAAATTGCGTGATCGCGGTATTATCGCAGGAAGGGCGGTAGGAGTGCGAACAATTGACCAACTGTTAGAAGCACCGCTTGAGTCTGTCACTTTTGCGGCTGAACAATTAGGGATCTCACGTGGAATGAAAGGAAAAGACGCTTTGCTTCTCATGAAATAAAATAATAATCCCCTGCTTGATCGCATACATATAGCGTGAGAGGGGGGATTTTTGTTGTATCAGCAACTACGCAAAAGAAGAAAACCGCTACCCGTCCGCTATATATTTTTAATAACGTTCGTTTTTTTTATTATTTCGACTGTTGCGAGCCTTTGGTTTATTAATAGAGGAATTGAGCCGACTTTAATGGCAATTGCGGAAAAAGAAACGCGTCGTTTAGCGAATTTAGTGATTAATAATGCAATTAATCAACAAATCGCGGAAGACGATTTTAATGTCGACAACTTTATTAAAATTGAAAAAGATGAGCATGGAAAAATTTCTGCGATCGATTTTAATGCGACCGTTGTAAATCGTGTGTTAGCCAAAACGACCAACCGAGTACAACGAAATTTAAAAGCAGCATCAGAAGGAAAGCTGTCGGCTCTTGAGTTTCCAGACGTTCAAATTGAAACAGAAAAAGAACAAGGGATCATTTATTATATCCCGCTCGGACAAGCAACAAATAACGTACTATTAGGAAATTTAGGACCACGTATTCCAGTTCGTTTTTATGTTATTGGGGATGTCCATTCAGACGTCAATAAAAACATTCGGCCGTTTGGAATTAATAACGCTTTAATAGAAATAGCAATTCATATCGAAGTCAACGTGCAAATTATTATTCCATTTGCAACAAAAACAGCAACGATTCAAAATGATATCCCTGTGGCGATTCAAATCATTCAAGGGGAAGTTCCACAGTTTTATAATCAAGGTGGAGATGGGAATACGTCCATTGAACTTCCTGTTCAATAATAAAAAATTCTGAAAATTTTATTTTTTGAAATATTATTTTGACAAAAGGCTTGTCCGTTGATATACTTAAAATTAAAATGAAACAAAAAAGTCTGAAAAATTAAAATAATCGAACGAGGAGGTGCTCGTATTTTTTCTACGTGACCATACAAAAAAGTTCGGAATGACTAAGGAGGTAATCTTACTATGGAAAATCGTCAACAATGGGGCACGCGTGCTGGTTTTATTTTAGCAGCAGCTGGCTCGGCAATTGGATTAGGGAACATTTGGAGGTTTCCGGCCGTCGCATATGAAAACGGTGGAGGGGCGTTCTTCTTCCCATATTTATTTGCTCTATTAACAGCAGGAATTCCGATCCTTATATTGGAATTTGCGCTCGGACATAAGTATCGTGGTTCAGCGCCATTAACATTTGCTCGTCTCAGCAAAGGAGCGGAATGGATCGGTTGGTGGCAAGTACTTATTTCATTCGTTATTTCAACGTATTATTCCGTCGTTATTGCATGGGCGATGTCTTATACGTATTTTGCATTTACATCAAAATGGGGAGAAAATACAGGGGACTTTTTATTCGGTGAGTATTTGAAGCTAGCAGAAACACCGGGTACGTTCGGAAGTTTAGTTCCAGCTGTTTTAATTCCACTTCTTCTTGTTTGGACTATTAACTTGGCGGTCTTATATAAAGGTGTTCGTAAAGGAATTGAAGCAGCAAATAAAATTTTCTTACCAACGCTTATCGTTCTTTTCTTTATCATCGTCATTCGTGCGGTTACGCTTGATGGAGCAGTTGAAGGATTAAATGCATTTTTCAAACCAAATTGGGATCAAATTATGAATGGAAAAGTATGGCTTGCTGCATATAGCCAAATTTTCTTTAGCTTATCGATTGCATTCGCTATTATGATTACTTATTCGAGCTATTTACCAAAAAAATCGGATATTACGAATAACGCATTTATTACCGGTTTTGCAAACTCCGGATTCGAGTTATTAGCTGGTATTGGCGTATTTAGCGTCCTTGGCTTTTTAGCGCAGCAGCAAGGTGTTGAAGTAAGCGAGGTTGTTAAAGGTGGCGTTGGATTGGCGTTTGTCGTCTTCCCGCAAATTATTAACCAATTTCCTGCGTTCAATGAGCTTTTCGGGGTATTATTTTTCCTTTCGCTAACATTAGCGGGACTCACATCGCTTATTTCTATTTCAGAGACGTATGTTTCAGCGGTTCAAGAAAAATTTGGTATATCCCGTACAAAAGCAGTTCTTGGCGGCGGCGGAGTGGCTGCACTGATCGCGCTCATATTTGCTTCGAACGGAGGATTGTACTTCTTAGATGTCGTTGACTACTTTATCAACAACTTCGGCGTTGCGCTTGTTGGCTTAGTTGAAGTCGTGACGATTGCATGGGTATTAAAACAACTTAACGCGCTTCAAACACACGCAAACAGCGTATCAGATATTATGATCGGCGCGTGGTGGAAAGTTTCGCTCTCTGTTGTTACACCAATCGTGTTAGGTTATATGATGTTCGATAGCATGAAAACAAACTTGAAAGAAAACTATGGCGGATACGATACGCTCTTTGTTGTGAAGTATGGCTGGACGATTGCAGCGCTCGTCATTGTTCTCGGTTTTGTCCTTTCAGTAAAACGTTGGAAAGATGGTGTATTGTCCGTTCCAACGGATAAGGAGGTTTCGAGCTGATGGAAACAAGTGCATTAATTATGATGTTTGTCGGTATGATTATTATTTGGGGAGGTTTTGCAGCGAGCGTTGCTCATGCAGTAAAGAAAAGCCGTCAATCATAAAAAAGATGAGGGGAAATCCTCATCTTTTTTTCATGCGTTCTTGTCGCTCCCATTGTTTTAAATAAGGATAAGGATCAAACGACCATTCCGTATAGCCGTTATCTTTATACATGCCATAGTGGAGATGCGGTGGGAATTTACCTGACGTTCCAGGTGGACCGTATCCCGAGCTACCAACCGACCCGATTAACATACCAGGCTCTACAATCATTCCTTCCTCTAAACCGTTAGCGAATCCGTTTAAGTGTGCGAAGTAATGATACGTATTGTTTATATCGCGAATACCGATACGCCATCCTCCATATTTGTTCCATCCTTTTAATTCAACGATGCCGTAACACGTTGAACGAACTGGTGTGCCGTAATGAGCAAAAATGTCTGTTCCTTCATGAATACGTCGTCCACCCCAGCCGCGTGCATCTCCCCATGTACTCCGATAGCTATATTCAAATCGTCTTGGAATTGGGAAGGCATATTGATCGAGTTGTATTGTCCCAAAATGTTTATATAGCTTCACTTTTCCTAAAATGATATCGACGGTTTTGCTTCGCTCATAATAATCCCATAGCGCCATTTTAATATGTGTATGATCCGTGCCATATGATCGTAAAAAGCGAGCGAATGCAAATAATACGTCTTCATCGTTTGTCCGATCAGCGATACCGTCTCCATTTCCATCTATCCCTATGCCACCGAATTGGCTAATGGTAAACGGGTTTTGATCTTCTTGATTTTTGTTGAGTGGACCCGCCCAGCGTTCCGGGGGAATATAAATGCCAATGACTCCTGTTGGTTTCGGTAGATCTCTACGTGCTTGGCGAACACTTCGTTCATATTGATCAACAGCGGCGAAATAGTACCATGGAATGAAAGAAATCGCTTCGGCCTTTTTATAAAGTTCCATTCGTTTCTCGTACAAATCATTTGGTGCAGCAGCGAATGATTGTAGCGGAATGAGAAGAAGAAAGATGATGCACCATAATGTTTTCACGCGTTCTTGCTCCTTTCTCCGATATTCATATCATTAGTTTGGGGTAATCGACTGTTTTCATAAATAAAAAATGTTGGAAAAACAAACTGTTTTGTATTGTGAGGCAATAACTCGTATAATGGGTAATGTACATTAACGAGTGGAGCGTGAAAAACATGTCAACAAAAGAACAGCACCTTCGCAAACCAGAATGGTTAAAAATAAAGTTAAATACGAACGAACATTATACAGGTTTAAAAAAAATGATGCGCGAAAAACAATTGCACACCGTATGCGAAGAAGCCCGTTGTCCAAATATTCATGAATGTTGGGCGGTTCGCCGAACAGCAACGTTTATGATTTTGGGTGATGTATGTACGCGCGCTTGTCGCTTTTGTGCCGTTAAAACAGGTTTGCCAACGGAGCTAGATTGGCAAGAACCAGAGCGTGTTGCTGAATCCGTTCGTCTAATGAATTTAAAACATGTCGTTGTGACTGCTGTAGCGCGCGATGATTTAAAAGATGGTGGGGCAGCTGTATTTGCGGAGACAGTTCGCGCCATTCGTCGTAAAAATCCATTGACGACGATCGAAGTATTGCCGTCTGACATGGGTGGCGTGTATGAAAACTTAAAAACGCTAATGGATGCGCGTCCAGATATTTTGAACCATAATATTGAGACGGTTCGTCGCCTTACTCCACGTGTGCGTGCGCGTGCCACGTATGAACGTTCACTCGAATTTTTACGCCGTGCAAAAGAAATGCAACCGGACATTCCAACGAAATCTAGTTTAATGGTCGGGCTTGGTGAAACAAAAGAAGAAATTTTAGAAGCTATGGACGATTTACGAGCCGTAGGAGTCAACATTTTAACGATTGGACAATATTTACAACCAACGAAAAAACATTTGAAAGTGGAGAAATATTATCATCCGCATGAGTTTATGGAATTAAAAGAGATTGCACTAGCGAAAGGATTTAGCCATTGTGAGTCCGGTCCGCTCGTTCGCTCTTCTTATCATGCAGATGAACAAGTACAATCAGCAAAAATAAATGAGTAACGGTACGAAAGAGGATGTCCTCACGATGTAAGCAGGACATCCTCCTCCATTTATTGCATCATGTTCATTTCTTCGCGTTGCACGCCATTTTCGTTTTCCCCGCTACTTACTTTTCTTCCTTGTGGTGATTTAAGCATTTCTTTAATTGTCTGTTGTAAAATTTGATCGATATTTCGGCTATTAGCGTCTAAACGTCCGAAGCGCTCAATATCTTGAAACATGCGCGGATTGTCTGAAACATATACGTGATAATAACGTGGAACGACAGAAATAGCTGTTTTTTTCACTTGATCGGCCGTTTCAAACCGATTTGTACTATCTGTTTTGTAAACGACGAACACTGTATCGTCTGTGACGAGCGTTCCAACGTCATAAACGTTCGGAAGCTGTGTACACAATTTGCTAATTAAGTCCGCAACGTTTTCACGGTTTAATACTGGAATGGTCGCATATTGTGTCGTGTCCCCTGGAATAGGACTTTTTTGATGACGGACGTAACCGAAATTAGTCAGTCGTGAATCCATCCCATTTTTTACGCCATGTTCGTTATATAAATCGTTTCGTGAACGGACGTTAATGGTGGTTCCGCTTTTTTCATACAAGGATGTGGATTCATTCATTTGAGCACAGCCAGATAATAAAACGATGGTGCTAATCCCTGTCCATAACCATGTATTACGCAAAGTAACTCCCCCCTTCTTTTTTATTATTCGTTTTATGGAAAGGATCATAATGGTGATTGCCTGGGAGAAAGACATGTTTTATGATAGAAATGGGAAGAAGAGGTGAGAACTATGATTTGCGTTCATAATACATGTTACGAGCTCGTGGAAAATGTGCGTAACGGGTTCAATGAAGAAGCGTTTCGTGCTCGCTACACAGACATTTTAAATAAATATGACTACATTGTCGGTGATTGGGGATATAACCAACTTCGTTTGCGAGGCTTTTTTGATGACCATAATCAAAAGGCGACATATGATACGAAAATAAGTACGTTATCGGACTATTTGTTTGAATATTGTAATTTTGGATGTGCATATTTTGTGTTGCGGAAAGTGAAAAAATAGGTCAGAACACCTGACCTATTTTTTATGAATATGGTTGTTGTCCGTTCTCGTCTGGATCGTCATGAACGGGATGTGCCCCTGGATCTTGGCCGGAATATTTTGATGGAGCGATTTGTACTCATAATTAAAAGCACTATAATATCGCTGTCCTTCTTGCCACGGGGTACTTTTATTTTGTACCGGCTCATGTTCACCACGCGGCGCACCATATGGACCTTCAGGCAACGTCTCTGGAACGAGAAAATTTTTTCTCGCTTCTACCGTTGAAAAATCATGATATGTCTCATCGGTCATACGAACGCTTCCTTTCGTTTTTTACATAGCGTATCCTTTAACCGACGATTTCATGTAAAAAATTTCGCAGTTCATTTGCTTCCTCTTCATTGATATTGTATGCATGTTCAATATATCCTGGTTCTTGTAAGTCGTCTGAACCGATAATGGCAAACCGATTACTTTGTAAATCAAGAACAAGCACTTTCCCGTAAAAGCGGTCTGTTTGGACGATCGCTAAATCGAACCGTTCATTTTTGCCAACGAAGCTGACAAAACGTGTTTTCGTATCGACTGTATCATCATATAAAAAGAAACGTTCCATATTCAAACCTCCATATGTTTTTGTTTGCTTCTTCATCTTAACAAATTTCTGTTAGATGTGTAAAAGAAAGCGCTATGATACAATAAAATAAAACACTGAGAGGAAGATGGATGATGTATTTTGTTGATCGTCAAAAAATCGAAAAAACATTGCAATATATGGAGCAAATCGTTCATTATGTGGAACAACCGTTTCATACACCGATCGAGAAACTCGCGCTTGAGCGCATTGCACATGTCATTATTGAATCTATTATTGATGTAGGAAACTCAATGATTGATGGTTTTATTATGCGCGATCCAGGGAGTTATGAGGACATTATTGAAATTTTAGTCGATGAACGTGTCCTTTCAGCTGAAGATGGAGAAGCGCTAAAACAAATCATTCATTTCCGTAAAAAGCTCGTTCAACAATACATCGCTGTGCCTCATGACGAATTGTTGGAAGTGTTGCAACGTCATAAGCATGTTCTTCTTTCTTTTCCGCATGCTATTCGCACATACTTACATAATGAACTAGGTCCAGTGTCTGCCTTTTTAAACGAAAATGTTTAAAAATTGTGTGTATAGGGAAAATCGTATAAAATGGAAGAGGGTGAAAATTGATGCGAAAAAAAACCTCTTCTACAAAAGAGCAAATTTTAAAAATGTTAAAAGTGCAAAAACGATTGACTGTCGGTGAGATGGCGGAACAATTGCAAATTACAGAAATGGCTGTCCGCCGTCATTTAAGTGCATTAGAGCGTGAAGAATTGATCGAATCGACGCTTGTTCGCCAGCCGATGGGAAGGCCAACGAACGTATATCAGTTGAGCGCAAAAGGACATCAACGGTTTCCACGCCATTATCAACAAACGATGCTTGATTTTTTAGCTGATTTAGAACAGATGGGCGGGAAGCAAATTGTAGCAGATTTGTTTCAAAATCGACAAGAGCGAATGAGAAAACTATACGAACAACAATTTGGTGATAAATCGTTTGATGAAAAAATAAAAGAACTTGTGGCGGTACAAAATGAGCACGGATATATGTCAGAGTTGTTACAGTACGATGACGGTTCATTCGAGTTAGTGGAACATAACTGTCCGATTGCAGAGGTTGCCCAAGCGTATCCGATTGCTTGTGAGTGCGAACGGAAGTTGTTTGAGACGCTTATTCACGAGGCGGACATTGTGCCAAAAACATGTTTAGCTGATGGGGATGATGCGTGTCGTTACCATATTAAGCGAAAAAAATGAACAATCGTTGACAGTTGCTGCTCTCTTTTTGACAAAAATAGTTGTTTTGCGTTAAAGTTTGAACGTGCAAGTTGTCAAAAGGAGTGGCAAAAGTGAAAACGTATAAAGGATATTTAATTGATTTAGATGGTACGATGTATCGCGGGACCGAACGAATTGAAGAGGCGTGTGCGCTTGTGCATCGCCTTCATGAAAAGGGTATTCCGTATTTGTTTGTCACGAATAATTCTTCACGCACGCCAGAACAAGTAGCTGAAAAGCTACGGAATTTTGGCATCCCTGCAACGAAAGAACAAGTATTTACAACAAGTCAAGCAACGGCCAATTACATTTATGAAAAGAAGCCGAATGCTTCTGTGTATGTGATTGGAGAAGATGGCATTCGTCGAGCGCTTGAAGAAAAAGGGTTTACATTTGCGAATGAAGATGCAGAAGTTGTTGTAATGGGCATTGATCGCAGCATTAATTATGAAAAATTAGCGATCGCCTGCTTGGCTGTTCGCAACGGAGCGATGTTTATTTCGACAAATGGAGACATTGCGATTCCAACAGAGCGTGGACTTCTACCTGGAAACGGTTCACTTACATCTGTTGTCGCTGTATCTACACAGACGAAACCCATTTTTATTGGGAAGCCAGAAAAAATTATTATGGAACAAGCGCTTGAAGTGCTCGGTGTGCCGAAAGAAGAAACGTTAATGATCGGGGATAACTACGATACAGATATTATGGCGGGAATGAATGCCGGAATAGATACACTTCTCGTTCATACAGGCGTGACGACGAAAGAAATGTTACAAACGTATGACCGACAACCGACGTATGTCGTCGATTCGCTACAAGAATGGATGGAACGTATATAGAAAAGGCTAACCCTAGAACGCAAATGCGTCTCGGGGTTAGCCTTGTTTTTTGTTATAAAATATGCAACTTTATATCGACTAGCGGTGAAGGGGAAACAATCATTTATTCAACGTGGGCTGCGCGATGCGCTAAGCGACTCGAAGCGGCAGCGGCAATTGCTCCGACAATATCATCTAAAAACGTATGACATTTGCCAGACGATTTATCATTCAATTGTTGTAAAATACCTGGCTTTTGTTTATCGATGTAACCGTAATTTGTAAAACCAATGGAACCATATACGTTAACGATGGATAAAGCTAAAATTTCATCGACTCCATACAGTCCTTCGTCTTTTTCGATAAACGATTGAAGAGGCTCTTCCAACAATCCTTTTTCCGCTAAAATATCGAGCTGAATGCCGGTAAATAGCGCATTTTGCACTTCGCGTTTTGCAATGACTCGATTGACGTTATGAATACATTCGTCCATTTGTAAGTCAGGATGATATTTAGATTGTAAATAATAAACGAGTTCCGCAATATGTTCAATTGTTACTCCGCGATCTGCGAGCCATTGTCGTGCGATTTGCTCCATTTTTCCTATTTTCTTTTCCTCCATCCAACTTCACCTATTTCATTTTTTATTTTTTACAATGTATGTGCTTTTTTTATGAAACGTGCGTTTATTTCCTCTCTCATATGAAGTTTATACGTATTTTTTAAACATATACATGAAAGAAGGAGGGATGTGCATGGATTATTATTTTCGTGTCGATCATATGGAAACAAAAAATGATCGTTTTCTTGTTCGAAGTGGAAATGACATATATGTTGCGATACCGACGGATGAGAGAGAAAGCGACATACAGCAGTTATACTACGTGGCGATGTATATGCGAACGCAAGGTGACGAAACGATTGCGACGTTGCTTCCGACGAAGACAGGTCGATTTGTTGGAAAGTTACAAGGGATGCAAGTCAGTGTGTGGAAAATGGAAAAGAGAAATGAAACAGACGATTTAGCACAACAGCTTGCATTATTTCATCAGCGCGGGCGCACATATCCGTACGATGTTTCCACAAGAAACCGATTCGGGCAATGGGGCGAGCTGTGGGGACAACGTATTGATCAATTAGAACAGTTTTGGCAATTGCAAGTGAGATCGTCTGAAAAAAGTGAAATGGACGAATTGTTTATTGAGACATTTCCGTATTACTTAGGTTTAGCCGAAAATGCGATTCAGTATGTCGTAGATACGCAATTAGACGAAGTTCCAATGCGTAGCGATATGCGAACCATTTGTCATGAACAATTTGCGCCTGAAGCATGGGAGATGGGGAAAATACCGACGGATTGGGTGTGTGACCATGCAGGTCGCGATATAGCAGAATGGATACGAACGCAATGGCTTATCAAACAAGTAGATGAAACGATTACGCATTTTTTACGGACGTATGAACGGGTGCAAACACTTAGTCGTTTTGCTTGGCGGATGATTTATGCCCGCTTACTATTCCCACTTCATTATTTTCAAGCAATTGAAAACTATTACGGAGCAGCAGGAGACATAAGACAAGGCTATGAACAGCAATTGAGACAAGTGTTTGAAGAGAGTGATATGTATGAACAAAAACTTCGCCATTTTCATGATATGACTACTGTTTCCATTCCTCGTCTTGACTGGTTATAAATGTGCTACAATAAAACGGAGGACAATGTGCGAAAGGGGTTAAAAAGATGGGAAGACCGTATGTGTTTATTACAAGAAAATTACCGGACGATATTGTTGCTCCGTTATACGACAAATATGATGTAAACATGTGGCCACATGAGCATCTTGTTGTTCCACGCGACATATTGCTTCAAGAAGCAAATCGGGCGGAAGCGCTGATTACGATGCTATCTGATCGCATTGATGAGGAGCTATTAAAAAACAGCCCTAATCTACGCGTTGTTGCGAACGTAGCAGTCGGTTACGACAATATTGATGTAAACGCAGCGACAAAACGCGGGATTATTGTTTGTAACACGCCTGATGTGTTGACAGAAACGACGGCGGATTTGACATTCGCTTTATTGTTAGCAACAGCAAGGAGGTTAGTTGAAGCAACAGAGTTTATAAAAAGAGGAGAATGGAAAAGTTGGAGCCCGCTGTTACTTGCCGGGACAGATGTTCACCACAAAACGATTGGAATTGTCGGTATGGGGAAAATCGGGCAAGCTGTTGCGCATCGAGCGAAAGGGTTTCATATGCGCGTGTTATACTATAATCGTTCACGAAATATTGAAGCGGAACAAACGCTTGGTGCAACGTATTGTTCGTTTGACGAGTTGCTTGAGCAAGCAGATTTTGTTGTCTGTTTAACTCCTTTAACGAACGAAACGTATCAATTGTTTAATCGTGAAGCATTTATGAAAATGAAGCGGTCAGCCATTTTTATTAACGCTGGTCGTGGAGCGGTTGTTGATGAAAAAGCGCTGTATGATGCATTAATTGACGGACAAATTGCTGGTGCAGGATTAGATGTATTTGTAGAAGAACCGATTCGTGCGGATCATCCACTTTTACAATTGCCTAACGTTGTTGTGCTACCACATATTGGAAGTGCAACGAAGGAGACGAGATATGCAATGATGCAACTATGTTGTCGCAATGTGATAGCTGTCTTAGAAGGGAGAGAACCTTATACTCCTGTGTAGAGCCAAAGGGCTCTTTTTTTATTTTTTAGAAAATTTTTAAACATAAAGCGTTTTCATATGGTACGATAATGAAAATAAGGATTGTAAAAGAAATAGAGATCCTCTATAATGTCTACTATATAAAAACAAATGTTCATTACAGAAAAACAAGAGGTGGGGAAGATGGTAAAAAGCGTATCAGTTGGATTGTTAGGATTAGGAACGGTTGGTAGTGGAGTGGTCAAAATTATTAAAAATCATCAAGATAAATTGATGCATCAAATTGGCTGTCCTGTTGAAATAAAAAAAGTCGCTGTGCGTGATCGTGATAAAAAAAGAGATGTCGTCCTGCCAGAAGCAGTATTAACGACGAACGTCGAAGAAGTAATTAACGACCCGGACATTGATGTTGTCATTGAAGTCATGGGAGGCATTGAAGAAACGCGCCAATATATATTACAAGCATTAAAAAATGGAAAGCATGTCGTTACAGCGAATAAAGATTTAATGGCATTATACGGTACGGAGTTGCTCTCCGTTGCGTCTGAGTACGGTTGTGACTTATTTTATGAAGCAAGTGTAGCAGGAGGCATTCCAATTTTACGCAGCCTTGTGGACGGATTAGCTTCTGACCGCATTACGAAAATGATGGGGATTGTCAACGGAACGACAAATTACATTTTAACAAAAATGAGTAAATTCAACCGACCATATGAAGAAGTATTAGCGGAGGCGCAAGCGCTTGGTTATGCGGAAGCAGATCCGACGTCAGACGTAGAAGGACTAGATGCGGCACGGAAAATGGCAATTTTAGCTCGGCTTGGCTTTTCGATGAATATTGATTTACAAGATGTATACGTAAAAGGGATTACTGGGATTACGGAAGAAGATTTAAACTATAGCAAACGGCTCGGTTATACAATGAAATTAATCGGTATTGCCCATCGAGATGGAGAGAAAGTTGAAGTGAGTGTACAACCGACATTGCTACCGGAAACGCATCCACTTGCGTCTGTAAACGATGAATATAATGCAGTTTACGTTTATGGTGAAGCGGTCGGAGAGACGATGTTTTACGGTCCGGGGGCAGGAAGTTTGCCGACAGCAACGTCTGTTGTGTCCGATTTAGTTGCCGTCATGAAAAATATGCGTCTTGGGGTGAATGGAAGAAGTGCAGTTACTCCGCAATACGATAAGCAGTTAAAAGACGATAGCGAAATATACTCGAAATATTTTTTACGCATTCATGTGAAAGATCAAGTGGGAGCGTTTGCGAAAATTACATCGCTCTTTTCAGAACGGGGAGTAAGTTTCGAGAAAATTTTACAACTTCCTTTAAAACAAAAAGATTTAGCTGAAATTGTACTCGTTACACATCAAGCGTCCTTAAAAGATTATCGTGATGTATTGCAGCAATTGCGTGATTTAGAAGTTGTCGAAGAAGTGAAAAGCTCGTATCGCGTAGAAGGGGAAGGTGCATTGTAATGTGGAAAGGGTTGTTACATCATTATCGTGACTATTTGCCAGTGACCGATCAAACGCCGCTGTTATCGTTAAATGAAGGAAATACGCCACTCATTCCGCTTATTCATTTGTCTGAAAAACTCGGCATCGAGTTATATGTTAAAACAGAGGGGGCAAACCCAACAGGATCGTTTAAAGATCGCGGAATGGTGATGGCTGTCGCTAAGGCAAAGGAAGAAGGAAGCGATACGATCATTTGTGCTTCGACAGGTAACACGTCCGCTGCGGCTGCGGCGTATGCTGCGAGGGCGAATATGCGTTGCATCATCGTCATTCCTGATGGAAAAATTGCGCTTGGGAAGTTGGCACAAGCGGTTATGTATGGAGCGGAAATTGTTGTGATTCAAGGAAATTTCGATCATGCGCTAAAAATGGTGCGCCGTTTGAGCGAGCTGGCTCCGGTCACGCTTGTTAATTCGGTCAATCCGTATCGCATCGAAGGGCAAAAAACCGCAGCGTTTGAAATTTGCGAACAACTCGGGCAGGCGCCAGATATTCTTGCCATACCAGTTGGAAATGCAGGAAATATTACAGCGTATTGGAAAGGGTTTAAGGAATTTCATGAGAAGCATGGCACAAAATTACCAGAAATGCGCGGATTTGAAGCGGAAGGGGCGGCGGCGATTGTACGTAATAAAGTGATCGAAAATCCTGAAACGATTGCAACAGCAATTCGAATTGGTAACCCAGCGAGTTGGGAATATGCTGTTCAAGCTGCGAATGAATCAGGTGGAAAAATTGATGAAGTAACAGACGAACAAATTTTAAATGCGTATCGTCTACTTGCACGCGAAGAAGGAATATTTGCAGAACCTGCTTCGTGCGCATCTGTTGCAGGTGTAATGAAGCAAGTAGAAAGTGGAGAAATTGCAAAAGGAAGCCGTGTTGTTGCCGTTCTTACAGGAAATGGGTTGAAAGATCCGAATGTAGCGATGGAAGCGATGAAAGTTCAACCGATCGTCTTGCCGAATGATGAGGAAGCGGTGTTTGCGCATATTCAAGGAGCTGTTCTTCAATGAATGATGGGGAGATGTTAAAAATTGTCGTTCCAGGAAGCACAGCCAACCTCGGCCCTGGCTTTGACTCGATCGGATTAGCGGTATCGTTACATTTAACATTGGAAGTCGTGCGTGCAGAATCATGGGAATTTACCCCAAAAACAGATGAAGTAAAAAGCATTCCAACTGATGAAAGTAATTTAATTTATCAAGTAGCAAGTAAATTAGCAAGCGAGTATGGTGTAACGTTGCCGCCTTGTCACGTATTTGTCTCAAGCAATATTCCGTTTACTCGTGGGCTTGGTAGCAGTGCTGCAGCCATTGTGGCTGCTATTGAGTTGGCGAATGAGTTAGGATGTCTTTGTTTGTCGCAAGAAGAGAAAATGCGGGCAGCGAGCGTATACGAAGGGCATCCTGATAATGTTGGCGCCTCTTTGTATGGGGGGCTAGTGATCGGTAGTCATTTAAATGAACGTACACATGTTGTGAACATCCCACATATACCGATTGATTTAATAGCTGTCATTCCAACATATGAACTGGAAACGAAAAAATCTCGTACCGTTCTCCCGAGCGCATTTACGCGTGCGCAGGCGGTAGAAGCAAGCGCAATTAGTAATGTTCTTGTAGCTGCATTGCTTACACACAACTGGTCGCTTGTTGGTGAAATGATGGATGCCGATGTATTTCATCAACCATATCGGGAAAGTCTCGTGCCTGAATTGCAACATGTTCGTACGGTGGCGAAACGAAATGGCGCCTTTGGTGTTGCATTAAGCGGTGCTGGTCCGACGGTGCTATGTTTTGCGGAACGAGGGCAAGGAGAGAAAGTATATCATGCGTTGAAAGTGGCGTTTCCGTATAGCGATGTTCGGATGTTGTCAGTAGAGGAGACAGGTAGCTGTGTATATAAAATGGCGTTAGAGAAATGAAAAGGGTGCCCAATCATTTTTTGGACACCCTTTTTGCTGTTAGAACACTTGTTCAACTTCAACAACGCCAGGGACTTCTTCAAGCAATGCGCGCTCGATTCCGGCTTTTAACGTAATTGTGGAGCTTGGGCAGCTACCGCATGCGCCGAGAAGGCGAAGTTTAACAACTCCATCTTCTACATCAACTAATTCGCAATCTCCGCCGTCGCGAAGTAAAAATGGGCGAAGTTTGTCTAATACTTCTTGCACTTGTTGTTTAATATCTTGATCTGCCATTTTCATCGACTCCTTTCACTAATTTTATTATAATCATCATGATGAAAAAAATCTATTCACGTTACTTAACTTTTTTCCAGGGGAGAGGATGAATGATGATCGAAATATGTGTGTATGGAGCGGATATGATTTGTGCTTCTTGTGTCGGTGCTCCGTCATCAAAAGATACGTATGAATGGCTTCAAGCTGCTGTTTCGCGAAAATATCCGAACCATTCATTTCAGTTTGTGTATGTTGATATTTTTTCACCACCAGAAGATGATGAAAAGCGTCAGTTTGCGCAAAAGATCATCGATGAAGATTTATTTTATCCGGTTGTTGTTATTGATGGTGAGATTGTTGACGAAGGAAATCCGAAATTAAAAAACATTTATGAAGCGATTGAAAAAAGGGCGAAATAACTCGCCCTCATTCATTTTACAAAACACAAATCAGTAATTTGTGCTTCATGTTCAATGGAACGTTTGGAAATCATATCTAACATACGCTCTTGTCTTTTCTGAATTTGTACGAAAAATGTAGGAAATTAATATCCATTATGGTATTTGTACATCCATAAAACACCTGATTTTAGAAGGCGTGGGACGCGACCGGTTAGTGGACGATCAGCAACGAGACCAAATCCATGCTTTTTGCCTAATGATCCTAAAACGCCTTTTAATTTAATTGGTGGAAATTCGCTTGGTGGTTCTTCGCCTTTCCACCGCTTTTGCAACACTTGGGCGATTTGTTCTGCCTGACCTTCAGCAAGTTGAGCGCTCGGGGCATGTGGTAAGCTTGCACAGTCCCCAACGACGTATACATTTTCTATATTCGGTATGTGATGTCTAGGTGTTAACACAACACGTCCTTGATTGTCTTTTTCAACATTCAGTTCGCGGACGACGCGATTCGGTTGAATGCCGGCAGTCCACACAATCGCATCACAGTGGATAGCTTCATCGTGGTTATACAACGTATGTTCTTCGACTTTTGTAATATTGGATTGGCGAATAAGCTCAACACCATGTGAATGAAACCATTGTTCTACGTAATGACTTAGCCGTTCAGGGAACATAGACAAAATACGTGTGCCGCGATCAAACAGTTTCACGTGTAAATCTGGACGACTCTCTACTAGCTCGCTTGCCAACTCCACACCGCTTAATCCAGCTCCAACGACGCCGACAATGCTATGCGGTGGGAGATTGCTTAGCTTTTGGTACGTTTCTCTTGCTTTATCGATAGTTTGAATGCTATAAGTAAAAATGTCTGCACCGGGGACACCGTGATATTTGTCTTCACAACCTAATCCGATGACTAAGTCATCGTACGGAATACACGTCCCATCTTGAAGGTGAACGACTTCGTGATGAAGATCAATTTTTTGGACCTCACCAAACACATAAGAGAGGCGAGGGTGTTCTGGGAACGGGACGCGAATATGCTGGTCGCTAATCGTCCCAGCAGCCAAAGCGTAATATTCGGTTTTTAAGCAATGGTATGGAATGCGATCAATTAATGTAATATAAATATGTTCTGGTAAATTTGGAAGTATGCGGAGTAAAATGCGCATATTTCCGTATCCGCCGCCAAGTAGCACGAGGTTTCTCATGGAAGATTTCCCCTTTTGATAAAATTCGACCATTAAAAGTATAACGAAATTGTGACAAAATAACAACATTTTTTCGAGAAACATGAATGATTAAGGTGTTTTTTTGACAGTAATATTACATCATTTTTTATGAAAGTGTTATAATGATAAGATTGGGGTGAATATAGTGTTAAAACCGATTGTTGAATTTTGTATAAGCAATTTAGCAAATGGTTCCCAACGTGCCCTAGAGCAATTAGAGAAAGATCCTAACTTAGATATTATTGAATATGGCTGTTTAGGGTATTGTGGGAAATGTGCCAATACGTTGTTTGCGATGGTAAATGGGGATATTGTCACAGCAGAGAATGCGGATCAACTTGTCGAACGAGTTTATGCATATATTGAGGAAAATCCAATGTTTTAGGGGGCTATTGTGCCCCCTCAGCTTGTCGACAAAGTCGACAAGCTGTTTTAATATATAGGTATAAGGGTATAGGAGGGGGAAATCGG